>CAYQWL010000005.1:0-45967 GCA_964421195.1 uncultured bacterium
TGTGTGCCGCAGGCTGGCGGAAAAATATCGATATATCCGTCGAAATACCCAGAATTACAGTTAACGCCGCCGGACTTCCCGCTGAAAACGATCCTTTCTGGCAAAGCGGACTGCCGCATAACGCTGCATTTCTGGGAATAGCGGTTTTTCCCGTAGATATTATAGCTGAAAATTCCCTGATAGAAATTGAAGGGTTTGGGAAATTCATAGTTAAAAATGATGCCGTAAAATCCGTTCAGCCGCACAGTGTTGCGTCAGCCGCTTCCGTTAAAAATTCTAATAATATTATTAACGCGATTCCGCCGGATGACGCTTCGGCCGCATCTCATGTTTCGCGTTTTGTTAATGGAGCGTCAGCCGTCAGGCTTTTATTGCCCGCGGAAGCATTTAAAAAAATAAGTTCGCGAAAAAAAAACGTGAGGATAAAATTGATTTAAATTTTTAAAATATAAAATATCTGGTTAAAATAAATTTTTAATGAATACAGGTGAAAAAATGCCGGTAAAAAAAACGACTAAAATTTCCGGGAAAAGTAAAAATAATCAATCTTTTTCATTGCAGGCTGAAAAAAAAATATCCAATCCGGGCGAGTTGTTTAATTTAATTAAATATCTCGAAGCCGAAAAGGTCGATGAATTCGAATATAGCGAAGCTGACTTTTCCGTCACTCTTAAAAGAACGGTTGAAAATTCCCTTAATAACGGGCAGCATTTTGCGCCCGGCGTTTTAGAAGCGCTCGCTAACGGCTTGAAAACTTCTTCAACTTCTAAAAATATTCATATTTCCGCTCACGGGCCGGTAAAAGTAAAAACGGAAAGCGAAACATCTGATTCAGGTCAACCGGCCGAAGACGAGGCAAAATTTAAATTTATAGAATCACCTATTATAGGCACATTTTATCGCGCCCCCTCTCCCGCGTCCCCGGCTTATGTAGAAAACGGGCAGCGCGTAAAAAAGGGCCAGGTCGTATGTATAGTCGAGGCAATGAAACTTATGAACGAAATCAAATCCGAATATGACGGAACGGTGGAAAGAATATGCGTTGAAAACGGAACTCTCGTTCAATCCAGACAGCGTCTGTTTTATATATTGCCTGAATAATTTTATGACCGTTACGTTTGAAAAAAGTTAATAAAATAATTATATATGATTAAATTTTTATTTGATAGAGGTGTACTTTATTATGTCGGATAATACTTTTGATGTTATAGTTCTCGGCGGCGGGCCGGGAGGTTATGCGGCCGCGATAAAAACGGCGCAGTCGGGGATGAGAACCGCTCTGATAGAAGCCGCGGAACCAGGCGGAACCTGTCTTAACCGCGGGTGTATTCCTACCAAGGCTCTTCTTGCCTCGGCGCATAGATGGCATTAAAAAGTTTCACGAATCCGGTATTGAATGCGAAAAGATGTCTTTTTCACTTGAAAAAATGATGAAACGTAAAGATGATATCGTTATCAAGCTTCGCGAAGGCATTGTTCAGCTTTTAAAGGCTAATAAAGTAACGCTGATTAAGGGTTATGGTAAGATAACCGGGCCCGGCTTTATTTCGGCGGGTGCGGCGGGCGAGTTCAAATATAAAAAACTCATTATAGCTACGGGTTCGAAGCCGCTCGTACTTCCATTGATGCCGCCTGATTCGCCTTATATGATAAATTCGGATCGCGCCCTTCAGCTTTCTAAGCTTCCGGATAAGCTTCTTATAATCGGCGGCGGCGTGATAGGCGTTGAAATGGCTAATTTTTTTGCGTTTCTTGGAGTGAATGTATGTATAGCCGAGTTGATGCCGCGGCTTTTGGCGACTGAAGACGAATCGATCGGGAAAAGATTGGCGGTTATTTTTAAAAAGTACGGCATAACCGTTAAAACTGGAAAAAGAGTGCTTGAAATAAAAGAAGACAGGCAGGCTGGAGGAGTTATCGTCAGCTTCGAAGGCGAAAACGAACCCGTGAAATTCGATATGGTGCTTCAGGCGGTTGGAAGATCACGGGTGATAAGCGGCATCGGGCTTGAAAGTGTTTCAGTAAAAACCGACGGTAAGAAAATATCCGTTGATAAATATTTCCGTACTTCGAATCCGGATATATTCGCCATAGGCGATTGCGCTTCAGATGTAATGCTCGCTCATCTCGCTTCGCATCAGGCTATAGTGGCGGCTCATAATGTTTTTTGCGCTTCGGGCGGCGCCGGTGAAATGCGTGAATTAACTGCCACGGTGCCTTCCTGCATATATACCGTTCCGGAAATCGCGTCCTGTGGAGTTTGCGCCGACCGCGCCCGTAAATCTGGAATTGAAACCGTATCGGGAAAATATATGTTCAACATGCTTGGCCGCGCCATGTGCATGCAGGCCAATGAAGGTTTTGTAGAAATATTCGCCGAGGCTAAAACGCATAAGATAATCGGCGCGAATATTATGGGCCCTTCGGCAACCGAACTTATATGCTGCGTGCAGGCGGCCATTGCTTCAAATGCGAGCGCCGAAGAATTTTGCGACAGGATGATTTTTGCGCATCCAACACTTTCTGAAGCCATGGGTGAAGCTTTTTCGGCTATATTCGACGCCGCTATTCATATCCCGCCTTCGATTCGTTAAGGAGCGAAAATGACGAGTTTATTTTCCCGTTATCGTAAGTATCTCGGACATAAAGAGCAGATGCCTTATTATGGAATGTATGAAGGCTGCACTCCGCTTTTGCGTTCAAAATTTTTAGCGGGCGATATCGGTGATAATATTGATATGTTTTTTAAGCAGGAAAACGTCAATCCTTCTTATTCATTTAAAGATCGCGGCGTCGCTAACGCCGTATCCGCGGCCCGAAATAATGCATGTCCTGGAATAATTTGCTGCAGCGCTGGAAATCTCGGCATTTCATGCGCCATGTACGCCGCGCGCGCTAATATGAAAGCGGTAGTATTAATTCCAAAACTTTACGCCAATGAAGAAAAAATTAAGCGCATTCAGATGTACGATGCAAGCGTTATTATTATAGACGGCGATATCGCATCGGGAATAAAAACCGCCGTTGATTTTTCGGCAAAATATAATTTCGGCGTTATATCTTCTAATAATAGTTTTTATTGTATGGGATTGAAAACTATAGCTTATGAAATATGCGACGAGCTCGGCCGCGCGCCTGATATTTTTTGCTGCGCGGTAGGTTCGGGCGCGCTTATGGGTTATGCATGGATAGGCTTTAAAGAATATTATTCCGTGGGCCGGATTGATAAGCTGCCTCTTATGATAGGAATAAATGCGGCCCGCGACCCGAATATATCGAAATATTCCGCCGGGCAGTCTTTTTTGACTTCGACCATACTTAACGAAGTTAGTATTTTATCTGAAAAAAATGATATTATCGATGAAGCGCTTATCGCGCGAGATGAATCTTCCGGCTATATCAGTTCCGTTAACGATGAACAGGCTATCTCTTTATATCAACTGCTTACGAAAAAAGAAGCTCTGTTATCCGATATTTCATCATGCGTGGCGGCCGCCGGCCTGTATAAGCTTAAATCCGGCGGCGTTGATTTTAGTGATTCGCTTATTACAGTGGTGGCTTCCGGCGCGTCCGATTCCTCGGAGATATTATACGCCGAATCCCGTTCGCTGAGCAGGCTCAAGGTTATAAAACCGGTTTTAAACGATCTTGAAAGCGAGCTGGTAATATGACGAAGAAAGTTAAAGTGCGCGTTCCAGCCACTATAACCGATATCGGTCCGGGATTCAGCTCTTTTAATATGGCGGTTACGCTTTATAATTATGTGACTATCGAAGAATGTCCTGAACCCGGAATACGCGTTACCAATCTTAAAGAAGCGGTAAAATTGCCGGCGGATGAAGGAAATGCTATAGCCGTAGTGATAAAGGATTTTTTATTCGGAAAATTGAATTATAAATTGAAAAACGGTGGAATTCATATAATTAACGATTTTAGCGTTCCTTTGAATAGAGGGCTTAATTCTCTTTCTGTTGGCGTGGTAGGCGCGCTTATAGCGTCTTCGGTTTTTGCTGACGAAGAAATATCGCCGGAAGAATTGCTTTCTCTTATGAAGTTTTATCAAAGCGCTCCTTATAATTTTGTTTCTACCGTAATAGGCGGTTTCGTAATTTCGAGCCCGGCCGATGAACGTTTTGTTTCTCATCGTATAGATTTTCCGGATAATATGAAATTAACGCTCGTTATTCCGGAATATGAAATAGCCGGAGGCGATTCGGCGAGGCTGTTCGGGCATAAAATACCTTTTAAAGATGCCGTGTTCAATCAATCTCGCGCGTCTCTGCTTATAGCCGCGCTATGCCAGAAAAATTTTAAATTGCTTAATCTTGCCATGGAAGATAAAATATATCAACCTTTATTGCGCCGTAAAATACCGGGCGCCGATGAAATTTCTATAATCGCTAAAACATGCGAAAATATGGGAGTTACTTTTTGCGGCAACGGCGCTTCCATATTAATATTTCATACTCATGCATGCGATTCGGTAGTAAAACGTATAGAGCGGGCTTATTCAAATTATAAAATAAAATCCCGTATGGTTACCGTTGATGTAGATGAACGGGGCGTCGGTATAGTATCATGAGCCGCATTGATTTTTATGGCTTATATGTAAATTATAATTTTACCGCGTTTCGGCGCGTAAATAATAAATATATAAAAAATTAATATAAATATTAAGGAGTATTTTATGAAAAACGAAAGCGCGAAACGAACGCCGCTTAAAAAATCGTCCCTGAGTGTTAAAAAGAAAATTAACGTTGCGGTGGTAGGCGCGACCGGGCTTGTCGGCGGCGCTTTTTTAAAACTTATAGAAAGGCGCGGATTTCCGTTTGATAATTTATATCTTTTCGCTTCGGAGCGTTCTAAAAATACACGGATCGAATTTATGGGCGATACTTTAGTGGTGGATGACGTTAAAAATTTTAAAAAACACGATTATGACGTCGCTTTTTTTTCGGCCGGCACCGATGTTTCTCTTGATTACGCGCCGAAGTTTGCCGAACATGGAGCGCTGGTGGTGGATAATTCCGCCGCTTTTAGAATGCGCGAAGACGTTCCGTTAGTGGTGCCTGAAGTTAATTTCGAAGACGCGTTTTCTAATAACGGCATTATAGCCAATCCCAATTGTTCGACCATTCAGATGCTTTTAATTTTATGGCCGCTGCATAAGGTCTGTGAAATTAAGCGCGTCGTCGTGACTACTTTTCAGTCGGTTTCCGGCACCGGTACTCCCGCGATAGAAGAACTTCGCCGCCAGTCGGCCGCGGTTCTGGAAAAAGGCATCGACGAAGCCTGGCGTCATGATATTAAAAATACGGTTTATCCTCATCGTATTGCGTTTAATTGTATTGCGCATATTGATAAATTCGAAGATGACGGCTATACTAAAGAAGAACATAAAATGATCAATGAAACGCGTAAAATATTTCATGAGCCGCGTTTCAGGCTTACGGCTACGGCCGTAAGAGTTCCGGTTTTTAGAGGGCATAGCGAGGCGCTTAATATAGAATTTAAAAAAGCGATTTCTCCCGAAGAGGCGGCGGCAATTTTAAAATATGCGCCTGGCGTTACTCTTTTAGACGACGTTTCGAATAATGAATATCCCGCGCCGCTTTTTTGTGAATGGAAAGACGACGTTTTCGCCGGCAGAATACGCGCCGATAAATCCGTCCGTTATGGCCTCGATATCTGGATTACGGCTGATAATATACTTAAAGGCGCCGCGCTTAACGGAATTCAAATAGTAGAAAGATATTTCGGATTAAAATAGAAAAGAAAAAGGTGGTTTTTATGTCTAAAGAGCAATGCGATAATGAATTCGATTTTAAAACTATAGATAAAAAATGGCGTAAATACTGGGAAGATAATAAAATTTATAAAACGGACGTAAATTCGGCAAGCCCCAAATATTATTGTCTTGATATGTTTCCATATCCTTCCGGCGCCGGGCTGCATGTAGGTCACTGGCGCGGATATGTTATTTCTGATGTCTGCTCGCGCCTTAAATTGATGCAGGGGTTTAATGTAATGCATCCCATGGGCTGGGATTCTTTTGGCCTGCCGGCGGAAAACGACGCTATAAAACTTGAGATTCATCCGAGCCGCCTTACTTCTGAAAGAATAGATAATTTCAGGCGCCAGTTAAAGGAAATAGGCGCCGTTTATGATTGGGATCTTGAATTTGCAACTTCAGATCCTGATTATTATAAATGGACGCAATGGATTTTCGTTAAACTATATAAAGCCGGTCTTGCTTATCGGAAAATGATGCCTATTAATTTCTGCCCTTCATGTAAAACAGGGCTGGCGAATGAAGAAGTTACGGGCGGCGAGTGCGAGCGCTGCGGCTCCGTCGTTGAAAAGCGTAATATGTATCAGTGGATGCTTGGAATCACGAAATATGCCGATAGGCTTATAGATGATCTCGAAGGGCTCGATTGGCCGGAAAGCGTTAAAGCGCTTCAGCGTAACTGGATAGGCCGTTCTTATGGCGCTAAAATAGATTTTGCGCTCGAAGGCGGAAAAGGGAAGATAACCGTTTTTACCACCCGTCCCGATACTTTATTCGGAGCGACTTATATGGTGCTCGCTCCTGAACATTCCGCGGTTAAAGATATAACGCTTCCTGAAAGAGCGGAGGAAGTCGCTAAATATGTAGAAACTGCCGTCAATAAAAGCGAAATAGATCGTATGGCGGAAAATCGTAAAAAAGATGGAGTGTTCACCGGCGCTTATGCGTTCAATCCTTTAAATGGTGAAAAAATACCTGTCTGGATTTCAGATTATGTACTTGCTCATTACGGCACCGGCGCGATTATGTGCGTTCCGGGCCATGATACTCGTGATTTTGAATTCGCCAGGACTTTCGGCATTGAGATCAGGCGCGTTATAATCGATTCTTTAAACGGCGTTTCTGACGCAAAATCAGTTTCGTCCGAAAGCCTCGAAGAGGCTTATACCGGTTCGGGCTTTATGGTTAATTCTGGCGTGTATAGCGGACTGGATACGCAAACCGGTAAGATGAAAATAATCGAAGAATTAAAAAAAATTAATTGCGGCGATCAATCGGTTAATTATAAGCTTCGCGATTGGATATTCGCCCGCCAGCGTTACTGGGGCGAACCCATACCGATCGTTTATTGCGAGAAGTGCGGTGAAGTGCCGGTTGCAGAAGAAGATCTGCCGGTAAGGCTGCCGCATGTAGAAAAATATAAACCTTCCGGCACCGGCCAGTCGCCGCTTGCGGCTATTGAAGAATTCGTTAATTGTAAATGCCCTTCATGCGGCGGCGCTGCGCAGCGTGAAACCGATACGATGCCTCAGTGGGCTGGTTCTTCATGGTATTTTTTGAGATATCCGGAACCAAAACTTTCTGACGCGCCTTTTAATATGGAAACCATTAAAAAATGGCTTCCGGTCGATTTATATATAGGCGGAATAGAACATGCCACGCTGCATCTGCTTTATGCCCGTTTTTTTGTAAAAGCTCTTTATGATATGGGATATTTGCCCTTTAGCGAACCGTTCGCGAAGCTTTTTAATCAGGGCATTATTTACAGGAACGGATCTAAAATGAGTAAAAGCCGTGGCAATGTTGTAAATCCTGATGAAATAGTCGAAAAATATGGTTCCGATTGTTTAAGAATGTTCGAACTTTTTATCGGCCCTCCCGATGTTATGTGCGAATGGAAAGACGATGGAATAGTCGGTGTCAGTAAATTTTTGAAAAGGTTTTATAAGCTTGCGGTTAATAACATCGGTAATAAAAATTATAGTGAACCCGGCGAACTCATACGCGCGCGTCATCGTTTTATTAAAACGGCTACCGAAAGGATTAATTCTTTCCAATTTAATACGTTTATAAGCGCATGTATGGAATTTATTAATACTCTGAGCGGATATGATAAGTGTTCTTTAGAAACGATAAAATCTATGACCATTATGCTTTCTCCAATGGCGCCGCATGTTTGCGAAGAATTGTGGAGCTTGATGGGTAATGAAAAATCTATATTTTTAAGCGGCAAATGGCCGGAATTTGATTCAGCTCTCGCGGCGCTCGATGAACTTAATATACCCGTGCAGGTTAACGGCAAGCTGCGCGCAACGGTGAGCGTGCCGAAGGGCGCCGATGAAAATGCCGTTAAAGATATAATAGCTTCGAATGAATTTGTTATGAAATGTCTCGATGGAAAGCAAATCGTGAAGTTTATTTTTGTTAAAGATAAAATAGTTAATTATGTGGTAAAATAAGATAATTTGGTGAATAACGACGATATGATAAAACCGGATGAAAATTTTAATCAATCGCTTAAAAAATTAATAATGGTTGAAATGCAGAAGTTAAGGCCGGTAACGGATGTTATCGAAGATTTAGAGGCCGGAAAATTTTCGCGGGAGCTGGAGCGTTTTTTGATAGTACGCTCTGGCGCGGCCGAACAGCTTTTACGCGCTGAAATATTAGAATCGAGTCTTCGGGCTTTTCAATTATCGTTCGCTAAAAGCATTATGTATTTATTAATAGCGGCGTTGCTTGCGCCCTGTTTTCAAATAGGAAACGCATATATCGATTATTTGAGTTTTGTTTATGGCGCGCTCAGCTTTTATATAATAACGGTTATGCTCTGCTATTTTTATCACCGCCGGGTGACGGCTTCTAAATCTTCTATGGCTAAGGGTTATCGTGACGCCCTTTATGAAATATTAAAATCGCTCGATTCGCCTGACGGCCGGGTGAAACGGGAAGATGAGGGCCGTCAGAAAACTTCGGCGGATGGTTAAGGCGGCGTTTTTTGCTGAGATTTTTTTATTTATCGATTATTTTTTCGTTATTTATTTTTTTCGTTATTGGATTTTGTACGCCGGTTTTTTCGAACGGCGCCGTTCGAAGTTATGTAGAGCCGGAACGTTCAGGTTTTGATAAATCCGTTATTGGCGTTTTAATCGATAAAAAGAAATATCAAAGCGATATTCGTCTCGGCGGTTCCGGTGTTTCGCATGATCGCGGCGCGGCTGGAAAGCCGCCTTTTTTTGAAGCCGTTTTTTATAATAAAAATGAAAAACGAACTTTTTTGTTTTGCGGCGAAGGTGAAATCGTTAAATCGGGCGGATATTATTGCCTGATAAATTACCTTAAAATCGAAGATTATATCGCATGCGTTTTGATATCGGAGTTTGAACGTTATGATTACGAAGCATGGCGCGCGCTTGCCGTTCTTGTCAGAACCATGGTTTATAAAGAAATTATCGATAGAAAAAAAATGGATATTCTGGCCCGTCATCCCGGTGAAAGTTTTTTTCTTCTGTGCGCTCGTACGCATTGCGCGAGTTATCGCGGCGTTATGTCCCGGCCGCGTTATGAAAAAGCTTTAAAAGCAGTTAGAAGCACCGTTAATTCAGGACTTTTTTTTGACGATTCGCCGGTAGATGTTTTTTATTCTGCTTGTTGCGGTGGAAAAATAATCGAGGCCCGCGATATTTATCATAAGCTTCCACGCCGCGCTTATCTGGAAGAAAAAAAATGTCCGTGTGAAACTAAAGCATATTCATGGAAAAATATTTATAATGTTTCCGCTTTAAATTCACTGTTAGGCTTTGAAATAAAAAGCGTTAAAATAATGCGCAGGCCTTATTATATAATAATAAATGAAAAGATGCTTTATACTTTTGACGAGTTTATATCCAGAATAGAAAAAAGCCGTCTGCCAAGGCTTAAAAGTCCGTTTTTTAACGCTTATTTTATAAAAAACGGCGGATTTTTAGTTGTTGAAGGCGCCGCTCTGGGGCATTGCGCCGGATTATGCATGGCCGGCGCTCTAAAAATGGCGGGCCGCGGAAGCGGATATAAAAAAATTTTGAATTATTATTATAAATCTTGTAATTTAAAATCAGTTGATTTATAATATAATACTAATTAAATCATTATATATTGTACCTTTAGATTTATGATATCGTTTATAAAGAGAGAAGATGTAAAAATGTATATCGATGTAATAAATGAAAATAAAATAGCCGGTTTAAATTCATTTTCAGGGGTTTTTAAAGCTGCGGCCGTCTATTTTTATCCGTTTTTTTCGTCAGCCGTTTGCGTTTGTTTTGTTATAATGTTTTTTTCAGGCGTTTTTTGTCCGGTCCTCGCCGCGTCAGATTCTGAAAAAAAAGTGCCGGCGGCGGATAGCGGCCGGCGTTATGAAGCTTCAGGCTTCGTTGAAAATGTTTCCGCTCCGACTAATCCGCGGGAAACTTTGATGACGCTCGATTGCGGCGATTCGACTTCGATCGAATTAATACTTGCCCCGGCTACGAGATTTTATCCGCCGGATTATTACCCTTGCGCCGGCGATAAAATAAAAGTAAATTATGTTGTGCTCGGCGTATTTAAAAAGTACGTTATAGCTTATAGCGTTTCGCTTATAGAAGAATTTTCCGGCATTACTAAAGACGATAACAGAGGTATTAAAAAATAATTTATTATAATATTAATTTTTGAATAATTAATCGATTGCGAAGGGCGTTTTTATGTCTGATTTATATTTAGGGCGGCTGATTAAATCCGGGAAACAAACGAATGAAAGATATTATTTGAATAAGCTCGATCTTACGACGCACATATTTATATGCGGTTCGACGGGGTCCGGAAAGACGGTTCTCGGAAAATGCCTTATAGAAGAAGCTTTGCTTAATAATATTCCGGCCGTGGTTATAGATCTTAAAGGAGATTTAAGCTCTCTTAAAGTTCCGCTTTATGATCTGAGCGAAAACGAGGTAAGCGATTTTATAGAAGGCGCTTATGATGATGACCGGCGTGAAAAGGCCCGTAAAAATCTTTCAGAATTTAAACTCATGCTCAATAATAGCGGTTTTGAAATAAAAGATATCCAGAGGTTTCGCAATAATACTAATATAAGAATATTTACGCCTAAAAGTCGTGTTTTCGAGGAATTTTCCATTTCTTTTTTAACTTCGCCGCCCGATAATTTCGACGATTTGATGAAAAACGAGCCTGAAACGGTGCTCAACCATATAGCAAATCAGGCGTCGGTGATATTTAAAAGGTTGTTTGGCGAAGAGGCGCTCGTATCCATGAGCGAAGAAAAAACTCTTGTGGAGTGCGCTATTTTACATTTATATAAATGCGGGACGGAGCTTGAAGGACGCGCCGGCATAGTTAATCTTATAAAAACTATATACGAAGTGCCTTTTGAACGAGTCGGGATGCTCAAGGTCCGTGAATTTATATCGGATGAAAGAAAAATGGCCCTTATCAGGCGTTTGAATACTCTTTTAGTGGGCGCGGATTCATTATGGTATGACGGCGAATCGATCGACTCGATAATTTCTTCGTTAGTCGCCGCTGAAAAAAAACCTGGCGATAAAACTAACCTTTATATTTTTAATCTTTCCATGCTCGATAATTTTGATGATCGTAATTTAGTTTTATCCAATATAGCCGTTACGCTTTTTAATCGTATGAAAAGGCTCGGCGATTCACGCGAGCCTCGCGCTCTTTTTTATATAGATGAAATAGGCGGCGGCAAGCTTTCATTTTTTCCGGAAGATCCCGTGCAGAACGAAAGTAAAAGTTCAATCAATCTTTTATTGCGCCAGGGCCGGGCGTTCGGGCTCGGCTGCATCCTCGCAACGCAGAATCCAGGCGATATAGATTATCGCGGGCTTACCAATTGCAATACATGGTATATCGGAAAATTACTTACAAAAGCTGACCGTGAAAAGGTTATTCAGGGGATAGCCGCATCTTCGTTTTTCCTTGATAATTATGAATCTTTCGTAAAAATGGCAGGCGGCGGAGATTTTATAGCTAAAACTAAAGAAGGCTCTATTTTAACGTTTAAAGAACGCTGGCTTCTTTCGTTTCACAAAGTGCTTACTTATAACGATTTGCAGACTCTTAAAAAGACGCTTCTTTTCGCTGACGATCTTATGCTCGGCTCTGATTTTCTCGCGAAAAAAGATTATAAACGCGCGCTTGTGCATTTTACGGGTGTTCTTGCTAAAGATCCTGAATCGCAGAAGGCGGCGGGTCTCAGTGCGGAATGTTATTTTGCTCTCGGCGCGTATTCGGAGGCCGCAGCTTATTTCGAACGCGTGATTAAATCTCGTCAGAGCGAATATTCTCCCGCGCGCGCCTGTTATTTTTTGGGCGAGATAGCTTCCGCCGCGGGACAATTCGATAATGCTTTAGAATTTTATCAACGTTCCATTAAAATAGACGCGCAGTATGCCGATTCTTATTATGGAACGGCTTCTATTTTTTATAAACTTCATCACGCGCAGGAGGCGCTTCAAAATATACAAAAATTTGTAGTTTTAAAGCAGTCTAACGCCGGCGGTTATTATCTTATGGCAGGTATTTATATATCATTACAGGATTATCTCGCCGCTGATAACGCTATAAAAAAAGCTCTGCTTAATTTAAAAGATGATTCGCTTGGATATTCATATAAATTTCTCGAAGCTAAAATTAATTATTATTTAGGCCAGAATGCTCATAGTCTGGAAGTTATAGAAGAGGCTAAGAATCTTGCGCGTATTTCGGGCGTATCTTCTTATGAATGTGATTATCTTGCGGCCTTGATTTTTATGCGCTTTAAAGAATATGAACGCGCGGTTTCGAGCCTGGAAAAGGTTATAACAGCCGATCCTGCCGATAAGCAGGCGCTTTCATCGCTCGCGGAACTTTATTATCAAACCGGCAATAAAGAAAAATTGATTGAAACTCTCAAGCGCGTCGAAAAGGTTGATGCCGGATGCGCTGATATTCAGGCTTATAATGCGCGGCTCATTCTTGATTCCGGCGATGCCGCGGGCGCATTAAAAATTATAGAGGCGCGGCCCATGGATTCGAATGGAGCGGATAAACTGCTTGCTGTAAAGGGTTTGATTTTAAACGCCCTTGGCAGAAAAGACGAGGCGCGGCAAGCATTTTTACATGCCGTTGAATTCAATCCCGGCTCACTTGAAGCGCTATATATGCTTTCAAAAAATTACGGGCTTGATAAAGAATATGAAAAGCAGCGCGATGTGCTGCTTAAAGCCATAGAATGTCAGGCGGAAGAGAAATTATATTATGATCTCGGTTTGTGTTATGAAAATCTTAATCAATATCAGCAGGCTATCGACGCATTTTCTCATTTATATTTGAGCGTATTATCAGATCCTGAAATAAATTTGAAGAAAGCTGAATGGTATAAAAAATTAAATAATATAACGAAGGCGAAAGAGTGCGTCGAGCTGTTTATAAAAGCTAAGCCGCGCGCTATTGAAGGTTATCTTGTCAGAGGAGAAATATATACTCTTGAAAGAAAATTTGACGAAGCTATTGAAGAATATTACCGGGCGGAAAAAATTTCAGCCGATGATCCCAGATTATGGCTTTCGCGAGCGTTCACCTATAAGGAAATGGGCGATTACGTTAAGGCCGATGATTGTAATGCGATGGCGCGTTCGAAGATGTAAATTCTTGTTTTTGAAATTTTTTATTTTTATTTTAATGATCATGTAAGGAAGTGTGTACGTTGATATCCGGAACCGTTTTTAAAAAATATGATTATAAATTTGTTTCAGAGCGGGTTGAAGGTAAAAGCCGCCTTTCCGGCGCGGCCTTTTTTTCATTTCAACGGATGTTTTTAAAAAATATGGCTTTTCCGGCCGTCGTGTCGTTAATTATTTTTATAATTTCATTATTTTTTATGCCCGCTTTTGCGTTTACGGCTCCCGCCCGGAAAATATCTAAAAAAGAGGCCGTTGTTTCCGAACTGATAAAAAAAAACTTATCCGCCGCCGAAAACGAAAGTAAAGCATCCGTGAAATCTTTGCCTGGTAGAACGGCCGAAGTCGATATAAAAACGAGCATGAAAAAATTTTATACTAATGTAATTTCCGGCGATAAACGTGAGCGGTTTCAAAAAATTATATCTAATTATCGTAAAGATCGCGTTAAAGCCGGGCCTTCCTATTCGCTTTTCGTCCTCGGACTTATTAAGGAGCTTGCCGAAGATTATAGCGCCGCTATCGTTAATTATAAAAAACTTATTAAATTATATCGAATGGAAAAGTATGCTTATCTGGCTAAAGAACGTATATCTGAATGTTATTTAGCTTCGGGCGAGCGTGAAGCCGCTAATGAAAATTATAAAGACTATTATAAATGGCGTATATCTTCAGGTAAACGTGAGCAGATTATATTTAAAATCGGTGAAATTTATAATCAAACTTTAACTACCTTTGATAAGGTCGTAGAGGCTTATAAAATGGCGGCGATGCGTTATGAATTCAGCCGCAATGAGACGGTGGAATATCTCATAGGTTATTTTAAAGGATTTCACCTTTTAGACGCTCATCTGGCTACGCTTCAATATCGCCGTATTTTAAAGGAACATCCTGATGGGCATTATAAGTTCGACGCTTTGCTCAATATGTCGCTTATATTCGCTTATGATCTTTCCGATATACAGACGGCCCGAACCATGCTTACGGCGCTTTTATCCGAAAAATCCGAATACGTCGCCGCTGATATCGTGAAGAAAATCAGGCGCCGCGCGCTTTTAATTTACGGTTTGCTTTCGCAATTTCATTCTCCCGAAGTGGCTGAAAAAGAAGCCGTCGAAGCTTATCATGAAATTCTTTCGGGGCCGCTCGATGATATAGAATCGGTTATGGCCGCTTATTATTGCGGATATCATTACGAGCATTTGCATGAAACGCAGGTGCTTTTAAATAAAGATAATTCGGCTGATAAATATGTTTTTAATAAAAAAGCGCGCGCGGAAAATTATCTTGCGGAAGTTAAAAATTTCGAAAGGCAGCGCGGCGTTCATAACGCCATATCTTCTTATCTGCTTGGATATAAAATTGGCAGGGACGATTTTTACGGCGAGCAATGCGCCTTTCGCGCATGCCTTATGCTTCTGAATTATTATAACGATACCGATTCGTGTGCTCTGATAGCCGCGGATGTTAAAAAAAATATAAAAGAGCAGAGATTGGCAAAAGATTTCGAAGAGCTTGCCGACAAAAAAATGCCCGGCATTTTCGATAAAAAATATTCCGCGTTATTTGCCAGGGAAAAGAAACTTTATGAAAGCAATGAGTTTCAAAAAGCCATTATGACGCATGAACAGATAATTGAAAAAGCTGAAAAAGGCCCTGAAGCGGAATATTCTATGTACGCTATTGCGCGTATCTATGAAGAAAATCTTAAAGATTATGAAATGGCGGTAAATGCTTATAAAAGATTTATAAATGAATTTCCAGAATCGTCTCGCGCCGATAAGGCGCTTTATCAAATCGCGCGTATTTATGAAATCGGACTTATTGATTATAATGAAGCCATACGTTATTATAAAAAACTTATCGAAGAAGGACGCGATCAGCTATGGATATATCAGGCGGGAATCGATCTCGCCGGAATTTATTCTCTTTCAATATATAAAAAAAGCGCGGAGGCTGTAAAAATATATCAGGACCTTCTCAAGCGCGTGCCGATGAGAGAAGATGAAGTGCTGTTCAAGCTCGCCGAAGTATATGAATCCGATCCAAAACAGGCCGCAAAAGCCGTTGAATTATGTGAAAAAATAGTCAGGCAATATCCGGGTTCAATGTATTTTGACGCGGCCGCCGACAGGCTTTTAGCGGTTCATTATAAAGAAAATTTAAATGAAATAAATAAACAGGTGCTACTCGCTAAAGAAAAAAAAGAAGGCGATCTTAAATCCATACTTCGACAAAAACTCGAAAAGGAAATTTTTATTAAAAACTATAAAGACGCTTTATCTACTATCGATGAAATGAAAAAAAATGCCGTCGATACCGCCGAAACTATATTACTGGAAATAAAAGCGATAGAAATTCAAATCGAAGGTATGGGCGAAGTTGAAAAAGGGATGAAAGCGCTCAGGGAACTTGAAAAAAAAGCAGAAGGGCCGCAGGCGGCTGAAGTTTTATTTTTACTCGCAAAAACGATAGCCGCGCGTGAAAAAGATTATAAATCAGCCGTTGATATATATGAACGTATAATAAATATGAAAGGTCTTCATTCGAAAACGCATATGATGGCGCTTTTTGAAGCAGGCCTTATATACGCCGTCAATCTTAAGTATTATGAAGACGCATTCAGATGTTATAGCGTAATAATGGCTGATTATGAAAGTGAGGCAAGGGCCGAAAAACTCGATGCGAAAATCGCTAATCTGCTTAATATAGAATTAAACGTGCTTCAGAATTATTTAAAAATGATTGAAATATCGAATGATAAAAAGCGCCGTAAAAGCGAAGATAAAAACGCTTCCGGCAGCGGCGGGAATTTAAACGCAACGGACGGCGGCGATACCGGTGAAGCCGCCGCCGTTAGCCCTGACGATAAAATTTCTTTTTCCGCTGAATCGGGTTCAAATATGCGTGGCGCGTCTGAAAAAGCGGCCGACGATACCGTCGAAACTGGAATTTTAGACGGGTTGTATAGTTATTCGGAAAAATTTATGGGAGCGATAAGCGGTAAGCCGGATGGAGAAGCGCGCTTTAAAGTCGATACCGACACGCTTATCGATGAAGAACTTAGCGGGGACCGTTCCAGATTAATTAAAGCCGGTTCTGAAGTTTCGTGGTTTCAAAAACCTGAAAAGCTTCTCGAATATTCGTGGTTTCAAAAACCTATCGATTTGAGCGATATCGGGATCGGCGCGCCCGGATGGTTTAAAAAAGGCGGCGTGACGCTGGTGAAACCGAAATCTGATATAGATGAAGAAACTTATAAATTAAGACTTGAAATGACGCTGCCGCCGGTAAAATCTTCTAAGACGAATAAATATTTGAGTTATATTGAAACGCATCCGGGCTCTCCGAAGATTCCCGTTATAATGTTTTATCTGGCGAATTCTTATGAAGAGGCCGGCGATTTTCAGAAAGCTTCTGAAATGTATAAAGAAATAATAGATAAACATAATCAGTACCCTTCACTCGTTTTTTCTTCTTATGACCGGCAGAGCGCTATTATGGCAAAAGAATTCAAGCAATATGAACGCGCGCTTTTTTTGATAAGAAATATGCAGGAAAAATTTCCGAAGTTTTTCAATTCGGCCGACGATTTGATAATGAAAGTCGAAAACTATAGAAAAATCGCTGAAAATGATCGTTATATATTTGATAATATCGGCGATGAAAAATCTCTGGAATTAATGTATGAAAATGCTAAAATATATGAAGAGAAATTTAAGGATTATAACTCGGCCCTTGGATATTTAAATAAATGCGCATCTTATGTTTCGGGAGACAGCGATGAAATTAAGTTTAAGCTCGATGCGGCGCGCGTCTGCGAATCATATCTTTTAGATTATGCTCTTGCGTTCGAAGAACTTTCGGATATACTTGAACGTTTTCCCGGCTGTACGCAGGAAGGCGAAATAATGTATCGCGCCGCCGGCTTATCTATAAATGAATTAAAACGCCCGAAAGACGGAATAAAAATACTTGAAAAATATAAACGGGAGCATAAAGCCGATGAAAATTATAAAGATGCCATGATTCTTCTTCAATCGGCTTATGACGAAAAGCAGATCGCTGAAAAGGTAGAAACTATTAATACCCTGCGCGAAGTCGTTCCCGAATTGAAGCTTTCTAACGAAATTTCGAAGGAATTTAAACGTGTCGAGGTGGAAAAAAAAGTCGAAGATTTTATGAAAATTATAGAATCTTCGCCTGACGAACCCGGTAATTATCATTATTTATACTATGCCGCGCGTCTTTATGAGCGCGACGCTGAAGAGTATGAAAAGGCTTCAATTTATTATCGTAAGATGATAGATATGAAGGTTCCCGACGATGTTCTTATAAAAGGAATAACCGCGCTCGGCTCTATATTCGAGACCAGGATAAATAAACCGAAAAAAGCTATAGATCTTTATCGTGAGTTTATAGTTAAAAATCAACCGGAAGATGTGGATTTTCTTGCATATTTACAGTTCAAAATCGGCGAGTGCTACGAACTTCTTAGAAAACGCGAAGAGGCGATCGATGCTTATCGTAAGGTTAAATTTTATTTTCCGATATCGCGATGGGCTAAGACTGGAGAAGATCGTGTGGCGCAGATTATAGCGTCGCCCGATAAGTTTATCAGCATACATGAACGCAAGCTCGATGAAGATGAACTGCTCGAAGAAAAACGACTGGCCGATTCAAAAAAAGGGACTTTCGAAGTCGCCCTCGAAACAGGCGAAATTTCTTTGAGCTCGGCTGAAATCGAAATAGCGGCCGAAAAAGATCCTGAAATCAAGATAGAAAAATTAGAGGCGCTTATAAATACTCTGCCTGAAAAAGACCCGAAATTGGCTAATTATTTGATCGAGCTTTCTAAGGTTTGCGAACAAACTAAAAAACTCGATAAAGCGGCCGAAGCGCTTAAACGCGTAATCGAAAATTTCCCTAAATATCCTCGTTATTACGACGTGGCGTTAAAGCTTGCTGAAATGTACCGTATGGCTAATAATTTAGATGAGGCGGTTCGATATTACCGTCAGATAGTCCAGGAATCTCCGCAGTACGATAAAACTGAATACGTTCGTTATACTCTCGGAGTGTTATATATTCAAAAACAAGAATATATTTACGCTCTCGAAGTTTTCCAGGAATTAATCGACAGATATCAGGATTCGCTTTACGCGAAAAAAGCGCAATATGAAAAAGGACTTGTCAACGAGCGTTATATGAAAGATTACGATGCGGCTATCAGGGATTTTGAAAATATGGTCAATCGTTATTTTGATCACGAGAACGCCGCTGATGCGCAAATAGAAATAGGCTGGATCTACGAAAACGCTAAATACGATCTTCCGAGAGCTAAAGAAGCTTATCAGAAGGCGCTTGATCGTTTTCCGAATACATCCCGCCGCCGCGAGGTAATAGAAGCTATCGAAAGAATAGATGCAAAAATGCCGAAATAATAAAAACCGGACTCCGGTTTTAAAAACGGGGTCCGGTTTCGTTCTTTTATTACGTTTCTTTCAGTAATTGCATATTATTTTTAAATTATGAATTTACCATTTTTATATATTAATTCGCCGCCGGCGCGAAATTGGCCGTTTAATTTAATATGCTATCCGGCGGTATGCGGACCTGTTTTTTTATCTGGCGCCATGAGAGCGTAAAATTTCGGCCATATCGGAATCTTCTCTTTGAGAACAAATATCGAGGGGAGTTTCTCCATTTCCGTCTTTGACGTTTGTAATGGCGCCGCGAGCGATTAAAAGGTTTAAAATACCGGAATCTTCTTTTTCAACGGCTTCGTGTACGAGCGTCCAGCCGTTTTTATCTTTTGCGTTGACATCCGCGCCGTGTGAAAGGAGCAGGTCTATTATCTCATAGCGCTGCATGTTTACGGCGTAAAATAAAGGCGTGCATCCATAACGATTTTGAACGTCGATACCCGCGCCGTTTTTAATGAAAAGATCCGCCATTTGATAAAAACCGTTGCGCGCGGCAAGATGCAGTACGGTTTCGCCGAGGTTTTCGGCTATGGTCGTATCGGCGTTATTCCGTATAAGCAGTTCGACGAATTCGTAATATTCGAGATCGACTGCTAAATGAAGAGGCGTTTCACCGTCGAGATTGCGTGAATTAACGTCCGCGCCATTTTTGATTAAAAGCTCGGCGAGGCCGCGTTCGTTATTTTCGACGCTCAGATGAAGAGGAGTTGAGCCGTCGCGCGCATGAGCGCTTACCGTCGCGCCGGATTCGATTAAAAGCGCCGCTATGTCTCCGGCGCCGAATACCGTGGCAAAATGAAGCGGCGTCCAGCCGTCGTCATCCGTTTCGTGAACGCATGCCGGGCCGGAAGTTTTAATTATTTCTTTGATTTTAGAAATATCCGTGTTTTGAAATGAAGTAATTAATGACATTATAATAGCCTTTCTTATAATTTTATAGGTTTTGCTTGAGTTTGAGGTAAATATTTTTTGTAAAAAAATTAATTAATGATTTATAGCATGGCGTATTATTAAAATTTATCGGCGTCGTCGATATGAACGGCGGCCGCGCTTTTATTTTGGGGAATAAGGCGGCTTTTTCGGTAACCGTAAAGAAAATAAAAAACTAAACCGCCGCTGAGCCAGAGTAAGAAACGCTTCCATGTAATAGAAGGCAGCCCATGAGTAAGTAAAAGACATGAAAGAATTCCGAGCGCCGGTATTATCAGGCCGCCGGGAACTTTAAAAGGCCTTTCCCGTTCAGGCTCTTTTATGCGCAATACGATTATTCCACAACAGACGAGTATGAAAGCAAAAAGCGTTCCTATATTGCATAGAACGACCATTTCATCTATATTCATGAATGCCGAAAACCCCGCTACGATTAAGCCGGTGATTATCGTAGAAAAAAAAGGGGTTTTGTATCGGGGATGAATTGAAGAAAAAGCCTCCGGTAAAAGTCCGTCGCGTGACATTGAAAAGAAAATCCTTGGCTGGCCGATTTGAAATACGAGTAAAACGGCGGTATGCGCTACTACGGAACCGAAAGCGACAATAGCCGCGGCATAATTCATAAAATTTTTAGTAAAACTTTCCACACTCGCGCTTGCGCCGATATATTTTAACGCCATCGTCAACGGCTCGGCTTTTTCGGAAGCGAGCATGTTTTTAAGGTCGGAATAAGGCATAATACCCACAAATACGGCTGTTACGATAACGTAAATAAGAGTGCATACGATTAGCGAGCCTATAATGCCGATGGGAAGGTTGCGTCCTGGATTTTCGGTTTCTTCCGCGAGCGTCGAAACCGCGTCGAAGCCTATATAAGCAAAAAATACTATGGCCGCTCCGCTTAATATGCCGGCAAATCCGTTGGGAGCGAAAGGAGTAAAATTTTCGGGCTTCACATAAAAAAAGCCTGTAAAACAAAAAAACGCGAGAACTACGAGTTTGATTATTACCATTATCTTATTGAATCCGGCGCTTTCTTTAATTCCAATGGCTATTAAAAAAGTAAGCAGGGCTACTATCGCTACCGCCGGCAGATTAAAAACTATCGGAATGCCGAAAATGTGCGGCGCGTTATCGATAATGCCGCCGTGTACGAGAGCGGTGCGGTAATCAACGCAGAGCCATTCAGGGATATGTATGTTAAATCCGGCCATTAATTCTGTAAAATAGCCGCTCCAGCTTATAGCGACCGCCACGTTGCCTATCGCATATTCTATTATAAGGTCCCAGCCTATTATCCAGGCTATTATCTCACCCAGAGTGGCATATGAATATGTGTATGCGCTGCCTGCGATAGGCACCATAGCGGCAAATTCGGCGTAACACAATGCTGAAAAGCCGCATCCTATTGCCGTGAGTATAAAAGAAAGCATGAGGGCCGGGCCGGCGCCAAGTCGTGCGTGGTCGCCGGCGGCGGCCGTTCCTATGGTCGCGAATATTCCGGCGCCGATTACCGCGCCTATGCCGAGAAATATTAGATCGATGCCGTTTAAAGAACGTTTTAGATGTTCTTTCGCTTTTTTGTCTTCGCCGATTATGCGCTCTACTGATTTAATGCGTAAAATTTTAGAAAAAAATCCGGCCTGCGTCGAAGAATTATCATTGCTGCTTTCAGGTTGAATATGAACCACCTCTTTTAATAATTTTTCCTCTTTTAATAATTTTTTATTATATTATATCAAAGAGTAATAAATGTCAATGTAGATTTTAAAAATTGTAGATTTTAAAAATGAAAATTTTAATAATTGTTAATTGCATTTTTATTCGTAATATGATATAATTCGAATGATGAAATTAGCTGTTTTGTGATTTTATGTGATTTTAAATGTAAAGGTGGTATATATATATATGAAATTTGTCGCTAAATCGAACGATTTAATTAAAGCCGTTCAGAGTTGTTCGCGAGTTATATCCTCGGCTTCTTCCTCGCCGATATTAACGAATATTCTTATAGACGGCATAAATAAAAAAGATGAAGGTATGATAAGACTTTTTGTAACGGATCTTGAAATGTATTATGAAATATTTATACCTGCGCAAATCGAGGAAAGCGGCGAAGTAATGGTTTCATCAAAAATGTTCGCCAGCGTGCTTGACGTCTTTTCATCAGTCGAAACGATATCTTTTTCATGCAATAAAGAAAATTTTAACATTGAATTGAGCGGCGGCAAAACTGAAAGTACGCTTTTTGGAATGGCCACCGAGGATTTTCCACAGCTTCCCATATTCGATTCAGCGTCGCCTTATACTTTTAAAGTACCGCTCGCTAAATTTCAGGCAATGATAAAAAGTACGGGTTATGCTATTGCGTTGGATCAAATTAAACCGGCTTATTGTGGACTTTATTTAAAAACTATTGAAAAAGCTTTGAGAACCGTCGCAACTGACGGTAAACGCCTTACATTAGCCGAATATAAATTCGACAGTGATTCTATAAAAGATTATGGAGAAATTATTATTTTATCTAAAGTCATCAATGAGCTGTCGAAAAATACCTGCGAAAGTCCTCAGGAAGAAATAGAAATTTCGATTTATTCAAATCAGGCCGCTTTTAAAACTAAACATTATTCTTATTATTCACGTTTGATTGACGGCAGGTTTCCTGATTACAATATGGTAATTCCAGCGGAACATAAAATTAAGCTTTCCGTCGGAGTTAATGAAATGCTCAGAGAATTGCGTAAAATGATGCCTATTGCTTCTGAAAGCAGTAATACCGTAAAATTAAGCATATCGGGTGAAAAAATTATTTTTTCCGCTCGTTCTCCTAAAAGTGGTTCTATTAAATCTGAAACGAGCGTAAAAGCTGTTGAAGCAGGCGAATTAGAAATTAATTTTAACGCTAAATATTTTATAGATGCGTTGACTACCATTAAATCCGAAGAGTGCTTTCTCGAATTTAATTTAGTCCAATCGCCGGTTAAAATATATC
This sequence comes from uncultured bacterium, assembly GCA_964421195.1. Lineage (GTDB taxonomy): Bacteria > Muiribacteriota > UBA9980 > UBA9980 > UBA9980 > UBA9980. The sequence goes on from CAYQWL010000005.1 coordinate 22,915, forward strand.
CTTCAGGAGAGCTTGATGGAGAATCGCATATTCATATATTAATGCCTGTGCGTCCGGGGTTTAATGTATAATTAAACTTTATATAAGAGGATGGTTCGTGATGTAGAGCGGGTTTGGCATGTGATTGTAAATTTGTTTGAGTTTAAATTATTCGAAGTCAGATAGGAGGCATGTCTTGGCTAAAAAGTTTAAATTAATATTTTTTATTGCATTTTTTTTATGGATATGCTATATTATAAAAACCAAGGTGCTGGATTTAATCGTAGGTAATTATCTTCTTGGAAAAAAAATAGTTAAATACGAAAATAAGCTGAAAGAACTTTCAGAAAAATCTGAGAAAGAAAAAAAAGATATACCTATAAATCTTTTTACCCTCGGCAGCATGTATTTTGATAAAACTCACGATTATGAAAAAGCGGTTGAATATTTTTCAAAAATAATATCTGAATATCCTGATTGCGATTTTGCTGAGTTAGTGCAATTTATGATAGGCGATTGTTATGAAAAAATGGGGCGTATTGAACTGGCCGTTCATGAATATAAAAATTATTTATTAAAATATCCAGGCGGACGTCAGGCACAGGTTCTTGTTGAAAAATTAAAGAAAATCGAAGAAAAGTAAGATTTTCAAACGATAATTTTAAGCTTAATTAATATAAGGCGTAAATAATTAAAAATTCAGGAGGTATTTATAATGTGGTTTAGAATGCTGGTAGTGGCAGTGGTGGCTTTTTTTGCAGGTAAATTTTATGGTCAGACAGAAATAGAAGAAGAATTATACGAAGAAAAATCCTGCGTGCCTAAAAAAAGCGTGGTATTTGAATATCAGGATAAAAACGCTAAAAAATTAGTTTTAACGGGCGATTTTAATAATTGGGATATTAACTCCGATCAGCTTTTTGACCTTGGCGACGGCAACTGGAGCATTACGATGTTTTTAGAACCCGGCCGCTATGAATATAAATTCGTTGTTGACGATACCGAATGGATCGCCGATCCGAACGCGAAAGAATTTGTAGATGACGGTTACGGCGGAAAAAGATCGGTCGTAGTCGTTCAGTAATTCCGCTTATTATATTTTGAAACCGATAATAAAAAAGGGAGATTTAATTAATCTCTCTTTTTTATTTAATTCTAATTCCCCGCTTAAGGCAAGGTGCTCTGATAGTTAATTGGTAAAACTTAAAATCGTAGATAAATATATTTTAAAAGAAGTCGCCAGTTCCTTTTTTTTTGGCACGTTCACTTTTTTATCGATATTTCTGGTCGATATTCTGATGGAACTGATCGATTATATAATATCCAAAGGCATTCCGGTAGAAACGACCATACGCTTGTTTTTATATGCGCTTCCGGCGGTTTTAGTCCTTGTTATTCCGATGGCCCTGCTTTTTTCGGTTTTAATAGCGCTGAGCCGGATGCAGTCGGACAATGAAATAATTGCGATGAAGGCAAGCGGTATTCATTTTTATCGTATAGTAGCTTCGCTTTTCTGGGTAGGCCTGGTTATGACCGCGATCACTATATTTTTAAACGAAATACTGGTGCCTAATTCAACTTATTTAAGACGCGAATTATATAGACGCGTCATTCTTAAAAGACCGTTGCCAAAAATTGCAGAAAACGTATTTTTCGAAGGCGGTAAAAATAGAATGTTTTACGTTAGAAAATACGATAAAAAAGAAGATAAAATGCGTAATATTACGGTTTTTGAGCTTACCGGCCGTAATAAATATCCAAACATAACCGAAGCTTCTTATGGCAACTGGGAAAATTATAACTGGTGTTTTTATGACGGCGTGATGCGCGAATTTAATTCAAAAGGCGAAGAAAAACATTTCGGGCATTATAAAAAAATGGTCATGCCTACCGATACGGCGCAGGATGGATTTTCGAGTACTTATACAACGCCCAGAGAGATGAGTTTCGTTAAATTGCGAGAGAAAATAAAAGAAAATGCCTCGGCGGGTATAGATACGACTAATATGTTAATCGAATTATGGAATAAAACTGCGCTGCCTTTCGCTTCATGCGTTTTTGTTTTGATCGGCGCGCCGCTCGCCGTAACTTCAAAACGCTCCGGCGGCTCTATCGGAATGGGCGTTTCTATAATTATAATTTTTATTTATTATATAATAATGTCTTCGGGCCGCGCGCTCGGCGAAGCGCAGCTTATGCCGCCGATATTCGCCGCATGGCTTCCTAATATCGTAATGGCTGTGGTCGGCCTGGTTTTGATTTATATAAGAAGAAAATAAAAACGATAACCGTTTAATCATATATACTTTATATACATATAATACATTATTTGATAGAGGAGATAATTTAATGAGTGAACAGACTATTATGGCCGAAGTAAAAATGTATATTTATGAAGCTGTTCAGCAGGCGGTTTCAAAAAAAATGATCGAACTGAAAGAGTCTGAAATTTTTGAAAATGGATTGCCCGCGGGATTCGGGCTGGAACGTATTAATCTTGAGCCGCCACGCGATAAAGCGTTTGGCGATTTAGCCTGCAATATAGCCATGAAACTTACAAAAGCTTACGGAGTAGCGCCGTTAAAGCTTGCGGAAATAATAGCTGGTTTTATAAAAGCGCCTATGTTTTCTAAAGTCGAGGTTAAAGCGCCAGGTTTTATTAATTTTTATCTTTCGCAGGATTCTATATTCCAGAATGCATATAATATATTAAAATTGAATGAAAATTTTGGCCGGATTAATATTGGAAATGGCGTTAAGGTGAATGTGGAGTTTGGCTCGGTTAACCCTACGGGCCCTATTTCGGTCAGTCATGGCCGGCAGGTGGTACTCGGCGATATTTTTTCATCGATGCTTGAGTTTACCAATCATCAGGTTGAACGTGAATATTACTGTAATGATGCTGGAAATCAGATTCGTAATCTCGGCAGGTCGGTGCTGGCAAGATATCGCCAGGCGCTTGACGTTAAAATTGATTTTCCTGAAGATGGATATCATGGCGATTATGTTATGGAATTAGCGAAGGAACTTATCGTTGATTATGGCGATAAGTTTCGTGAACCGGGTTCTGATGATGAAGAAGCCATATCCCTTTTCGGAGAGTATTCTCAGAATAAAATGATTAAAGAAATTATCGATGTATGCGGTAAGCTCGGCGTTAAGTATGATACTGTTTATTCCGAACGTTCGCTTTATTCAGATGGCATAGTTGAAAAAACATTATCGTTTCTTAAGGAAAATGGGCTTATTTATGAAAAAGATGGCGCGGCATGGTTTCTTTCTACCAAGTTTAACGATGAAAAAGACCGCGTCCTTGTTAAATCCGACGGTAAAAGCACTTATGCTTTAAGCGATATAGCTTATCATAAAACTAAATATGAAAGAGGTTTTAAGCAGCTTATTACTTTTCTTGGCGCGGATCATCATGGTTATATTAAACGGCTGCATGCGGCGGTTAGCGCGCTTGGAGTGCCTGCTGAAACTCTTACCATATTAATCCACCAATTTGTTACAATGCTAAAAGACGGTCAGGTTGTCAGAATGTCGAAGCGGGCGGCTAATTATGTAGAGTTAAGTGAGCTTATTGATGAAGTGGGCCCTGATGCGGTGCGTTATTTTTTTATAATGCGTAAAATGGATGCGCATTTAGATTTTGATATTAATCTTGCCAGGTCTCAATCCACTGATAATCCGGTATTTTATCTTCAATACTGTCATGCCCGCTGCCATGGTATTTTCAATGAGGCGGCCGGCCGCGGTTTTGACGTATCTCTGGATGGCGCGCAGCGGCTTTCAATTGACGTTATACAGCTTCTTTCATCTGAGGAAGAAATTGGAATTCTTAAACGCGCGTTTGATTTTCCAAAAATAATGGAAGAATGTGTTAAAAACTATGCGCCTCATCTTTTGTGCCATTACGCCGAAGATTTCGTTAAATTATTTCAAAGTTTTTATACTAAAGGAAAAATCGATAAAAATTTCAGAATAGTAACCGATGATAAAAACCTTACTATGGCCCGGTTGTTTTTAATACATGTAGTTTTGATAACGGTCAGAAACGTATTAAAAGTTTTGAAACTCGGCGCTCCAGAAAGAATGTAAGGCGTGGTGCTGAAATGAAGAAAAATCATGAGTATAAAGGTTTTTTTATTACTTTCGAAGGTCCGGAAGGCTCCGGAAAGTCAACTCAAAGTCAGCGCCTTGGAGATTATTTGAAGAAAAAAGGCCATGATGTTATAATGACTTTTGAACCGGGGGGCACGCCTATCGCCAATCAAATCAGAAGCGTTATTTTATCACGTGAAAACGTTAAAATGACGCCTTACTGCGAGATGTTTTTATATGCCGCAAGCCGTGCCCAGCATGTTAGTGAAATAATAATACCGCATCTTGAAAAAGGCGGCATTGTTATATGCGACAGATTCGCTGATTCGTCTTTAGCATATCAGGCATTTGCGCGTCGTATCGGTTATGAAACAGTCAGCCTGATTCAAAAATACGCTACATGCGGCGTTACTCCCGATCTTACCATAATGCTTGATATTTTAACTGAAATAGGGCTTGAACGCACCTTTAAAAAACGCAATCCGAATAAGATTGAAAAGGCTGCCGACAGGCTTGAACTTGAAGATATAGAATTTCACCGTGAGGTGCGTGCCGGTTATTTGAGGCTCGCTGAAAAAGATTCTGCCCGTATAAAGGTATTAAACGCCGAAGAAGCGCCTGAAGAAATTTTTGCTAAAACGATAACGCTTGTGGAAAATGCGCTAAATGAAAAAATGCAATTTAACCATACTGCCTGAAATAGTAACTTTATTTTTCGCGTTCATTCGGCCGGGCTATGATAAGTCCGGCCGAACTTGCTTACAGGATAAAAAATTAATTATTTTTTTAATATGAATCCGGTTTTAACTACGCAGTGAGGATCCGTGAATATAAATTTTTTGTTTATTAATTGTTCATTAGGATTTTGCTTCATCTGTTCTTTTACGAAAGGATCGGCGGCAAAAACCATCCAGAAAAAAACATCGATTTTTTTTGATTCGAGCGCGGTAAATCTTGCCTGTGAGTTCATCGAAACTATTTCTATATTTTTTCCGGTAAGTTTTGATATTTCAGCCAGTAAAGCTATATTATAACCGGCCGGTTTTCCGTCTGCCGCTATATAATCAAGAGGCGGCATATCGCCTGATACGCCTATATAAATAGTTTCAGCCGTATCTGATACTTTTTCGATGCCGGCCATTGCCGGTTCCTGGCCTGCCGGAAGCTCCTTTATCCATTTATTTTCTAATTCGGCAAGCTTTCCGGTTTCTTTGAGTGCTTTGATGGCTGCGTTAAATGAATCTTTTAATGATGTATCGGCGCTTCTCATGCTCATAACGATTTCTAAAGTGCCGGGGGTATTGATTGATTTAATATCATGGTTTCTTTGAGCTATGTAATTGGCGGTAATATCGGTTGTAAGCATAAAATCGGCTCTGCCGGATTTTATCATAGCCAGGGCGCTCGTAATGGAATCGCTAAATATAAAATTTTCGACTGAACAGTCGCACGATGTGTTTGTCATATCTTTTAATTCTTCTTCGGCCCATCTGTCAAAAATAGCGGTTCCCGTTTTGCCGTTTAAAAAGGGGTATTCTTCTTTTTCAGATGTAACATATTCAATGGCTGCTTCGGAAAGAGTATTTTTTTGATTTTGCGCAACGCAGGGAATAGCGAAAGCTGTAATTATGCCGGTTAGAATTAAAGTTAACGCCCATTTTTTTGTTTTCATAGTCATTATCTCCTTTAAATTTTAATTTTATATTTATTAGTTCCCTTTTCATTTTTATATTCAATATGGCTTGATATATTTTGAACGATAAATAAGCCAAGTTCTTCCATGGTTCCACCATCATCAATTGCTTTTAGTTGAGCTGATTCGAAGGGGTTTATATTTTTTCCATTATGCGCTATTTCTATTTCGATCGTCCTGTCGTTTTCAGCATATTCTATGGTAATGTCGATATCAGGCCTGACAGTTTTTTCAAAACAGTTCAGGAGCGTATAAGTGATCATTTCTTCGAGCGCCAGGTTAATGTTGTCGATTGCTTTTTTTGCAATGTTATATCTGGAGCAAAATATGTTAAGTTGGGCGTTCATGCCGATAAGATCAAAATTATGTGAATTTACTTTATAATTAAAAGTTTTAAATTTTTTTATAAAAGCTATTGTCCTGGCTTTTTTTGGATTATTAAAAATTTCTTCAGGCGGGCCGCTTTCATAAATTCCTTTTTCGTCCATGAATAATATTCTATGGGCAACTTCTTTTGCAAAGTTCATTTCATGAGTAACGATAAGCATTGTAAAACCTAGTTTAGCGAAGCTTCGGATAACGGCAAGAACTTCTCCTGCCATGGCTGGATCAAGGGCTGAAGTGGGCTCGTCAAAAAGGACGATTTCCGGTTCCATAGCCATAGCTCGTATTATGGCGATTCTCTGTTTCTGGCCGCCTGATAGTTCGTCAGGATAACTGTTTATCTTATCAAGAAGGCATACTGTTTCAAGAAGTTTCCTGGCTTTTTCTACAGCCTGTTCGCGAGGGATTTTTTTTATTTTTACAGGCGCCAGAATGATGTTTTCAAGAACGTTGAGGTGCGTAAAAAGGTTGAAATTCTGATATACCATGCCCATTTTTTCGCGGACTTTATTTATGTCGATGTTTTTATCGGAAAGATCAATGCCGTTAATATAAATATTTCCGCCGTCGTTAGGTAAAAGAGCATTGAGACAGTAAAGAAAGACACTTTTACCTGTGCCCGAAGGGCCGATTATAGCGACGCATTCGCCTTTTTTTATTTCAACGTTAACATTGTGCAGGACTTTTAAATTACCGAAACTTTTTGAAAGATTTTTAACTTTTATCATTTGCCGTCCTTTTTTTTCTTTCAGTCATGGTAAAAATGAGGTGAGTGGAATATGCGAGCAATAGATAAATAATAATGCCGGTAAATATTAAAAAAAATGGATCGGCGGTTCTTGCGCCTATGGTGTTAATTACTCTTGTTAAATCAGAAATAGTTATATAGCCGACGACCGAAGTCCATTGTATAAGATTAATGACGGCGTTTTGATAAACCGGCCTTGCATATTCCGTCGCCTGCGGAAGAGTTATATAATAAAACGCTTCTAATTTTGTAAATCCGAGAGTACGGGCCGCCATTACCTGTCCGGGATCGACTGATTGCAGCGCGGCTTTCATTATTTCAGCGATGTGCGAGGCGCTGTTCAAACTAAAAGCTATGATAGCGATGTATAATGCGTTCATTCTGCTTCGGGCGAAAACCACATAGAATAAAAGCATTAAAAGAAGAAGTATTGGAGTTCCTCTGATAATAATTATATATGTTTTTGAAATAAATTTAAGTATTTTATTGTTGGAATAATTCATAACGCAAAGAATTGCGCCGAGAGCAGTTCCGAAAAAAAGACCGGCCAGCGTTATAGTTATGGTTATTTTAAGACCGGAAATTATTTGTAAATAAGAATTGCCTGCGATTAAATTATTATAAAATGATTCTTGAATATTACTTATAAAATTTATTATATACATAGATTAGTGATTTTTCAAAATATAAACTATATAATACTAAATCTGAATGCTCTGAATGTTCTGAATGCTAATTTTACATGATTGTTATTAGTTTGTCAATAGTTCTAAATTAAGTATTAAGTTATTTTTTATTATCCAAGCTATATTTTCCGGGTTAATGTTTAAATTTTGAATTTGACAAATCAATAAAATTTGTTTGTGTTGACAAAGAACTGAAAATTTTGTAAAATATTGTTATCATTAAAATTAGTTATTAAATGGCGGTTTGTATATGGCTATTAATGTTAAAAAAAGCGGTCTGGACGGCAGAAAAACCGGCGATAGTAAAATGATATCAGGCCAGTTCAAAGGCGGAGACGGCCGGATTGACGGCGGTATAACTCAAGCCGGGCAGGTCTTTTCGTCATTTTTGGACGCCGAAAAGAAAAAATATAGCGTTGAAGAAATAAAAAAAATGATCGAAAGCCTCGATTCGCACCTTATTATGCTTCATAGAAATCCGACTTTTAAGTTGTATGAAGATTATCGTAATAAAATAAGGGCCATACTCCAGCAGATATGCACCAATCTTTATCAGGTAAAAGATAACTTCGCCTCCGCCGAAAGTAAAGAAAAATTGCCGTCAAGTTTTCTTGTAGTATTATCAAAGGTAGACGATACGCTCGAAGAACTCGAAGAAAAATTCAGGCAAAAGGCTAATATTAATTTTCTGGCGAAACATTATGAAATTAAGGGAATGCTTCTCGATGCGTTGTATTAATTATTTTAATATTAATTGCAATTATTTCCGGTTAAAATAAAATTAATATTGTTCTGGAATGGATCGATTGGAATAGAATGATTAGAACGGATCGATACGGTTGGTTTTTATGATTAACGATAATAATACCGGCGGCCAGGCCGGAATAAATAATATTCAATTTATTATAGTTACCGGGCTTTCTGGCGCCGGCCGCACTTCTATTTCTCACGCCTTCGAAGATCTCGATTTTTTTGTAGTCGATAATATGCCGTCCGAACTTATACCTAAATTTGGAGAGCTGTGCATTAAATCACAAAAAAAAATTAATAAAGTTTTACTTGTTCTTGATATTAGAGGCGGATTTACGCCGGATGAACTCTTCGGCTCGCTTAATGAGCTTTTAAAAATGAATATTTCTTATCGTATGATTTTTCTGGATGCTTCTGATCAGGTTTTAGTAAAGCGATTTTCCGAAACCCGGCGTAAACATCCGCTTGCAAATAAACTTATTCTGAAAGACGCTATAGAAAAAGAACGTCAATTGCTCGCGCCGATAAAAGAAAAAGCCACTTTTACAATCGATACTTCAAAAATGTCGGTGGGCAGGCTTAAGGAAATGGTCGCAAAGGTATTTGCAAATATTAAAGATAATTCGAACCTGATAGTTAATATAGTTTCTTTCGGTTATAAACATGGAATTCCCGATGACGCCGATATCGTTCTTGATCTGCGTTTTCTGCCCAATCCTTTTTATGAGCCGGAATTAAAGCATTTAACCGGTCTCGATAAAAAAGTCGCCGATTTTATTACGGCTCAACCTATCTCAGCCGCTTTTAAAGAAAAACTTTTCGATTTTATTGATTTTTTGCTTCCAGAATATGTGCGTGAAGGAAAATCAAAAATTGAAATCGCTCTTGGCTGCACAGGCGGACAGCATCGCTCCGTTTTTTTTTGTGAACTTCTTTTTTCTCATCTCAGTGTTAAAAATTATAACGTTATTATCAAGCATCGCGAAATTAATTAATTTTTAAAATTAATCTTTCATAAAATCCGTTATAAAAACTAAAAAAATAATATTTGTTTATATAATATGTTCTTATCTGTTTTTTTGCCGATAAGTACAATTATAAATCTATGGAGTATTTATGTTATGTATGATAATTTAATTAAAAAAAATGAATCGTTATTATTATTTATAACGTTATTATTTATATACGTTTTATTAATGATATTTCCGGCGTGTATTCGGGCGGCCGCTATTAACGGCGGTTCTTCCCTTTATGTAAAATTTACTGAACTTGAAGATTACATGAAAAATTCAGCTTCTGAACTCGAAGCGGGAATGGAAAGCCGTATTCGTAAAGGCGGTTCTGATGCGGAAACTTATGTGCTGCTTGCAATAGCCAGGCTTGCGTTGAGCGATGCCGAAGGCTTTGTGCGTAATATAAAAAAAGCTAATAAGGTAAGATATTATAAATTCAAAGCTCATCCGCTTTCTAAATACGAACCGTTTGTTAATCGTTTTGTTAATGTTTTACGAACCATGCGTGAAATAGATAATCGTTTTGAAATTTATCCGGGTTCTTCGATGCTTTATTATCAAACCGCTTTATTATGTGAAAGTTTTAATCGAAGATTAGCTGTCGATAACCTGCAAAAAGCCATATCCCGTAATCGTGATTTTTTAGATGCGCATATAAAAATAGCTGAGTTATATGAGATTGGTATGGATTATAACCGCGCTATAGAACACTGGAAAAAGGTAATGGAGCTTCGGCCTTATGATTTCAGGCCTTATTATAAGATATGTCATCTTTCTTCAAAATTTGGTAATTTTACTATTGCCAGAGGCATATATGAAATTGGAATGCGTAAAAAAATGACGCTTCATGAGCATAAAGAATTTCAGGAAGTAATAAAAAACCTTGTCGATAATTTTCCGGAATTAATGCGTGAACGTGAGATAAATCAACAAAAATTGATGAAGCTTAAAGAAGTGGTACAGGCTGATCCGCTTTCGATCGATGCGCTTACAGAAATAACCCGGACTTATTTAGAAGGGCTATATGATATTAAAAATGCTGAGCTCGCATGTGTTAAAGCAATACATATCGACCAGCTCAACTATAAGTGCCACCTTTTTTATTCTAAAATACTCGATATGCTCGGAGATACGGATAAGGCTTATTTCGAACTGCTGTTTGCGATAACCGAAGGCGGACCAAAAATCAGAGCCGCTTATCTGACCGAACTTACAGATTTATATGAAAGAAAATTGATATCCGATATGGTAGAAAAAAAATTAAAAATAAATGAATTGGTGGATTATTTTTCAGTTTATTATAATGAATAATAAATTAAGAAAGGTAGATGCGGCGATGTTAAGGAAAAAAATATCGATTATTTTTAAAAAAAGCGCGGGGCTATGTCTTGCGTTTTATATCGGGTTTTTTACATGTTATGTTCCATGCGCGGCGGCGGTTTCTTATGATGAAAATAGTTCTGATTACGATCGCCCCGGCATATTTTCTCAGGGCCGGAAGCTGATAGAAGCCGGACGTCACGAAGAAGCTCTTGAATTGATGAAAAAATATGTCGAAGAACATAAAAATTCTGAAACAGCGGCTGAAGTTTATGTTCAAATTGCTAAGTGCGAAAAAGATATTTATGAAAAAAATAGAATGGTAATGGTAGAAAAAGTTATAAAAGCTTATGAACTGATAATCGAAAAATATCCATATTCCGATCTTGGCGCCGAGGCATGCTTTCAGCTCGGTCAGCTTTATGAAAAAGAATTAAAAAATAATGAAGAAGCGCTTAAATACTATGACAGGTGTGTAATCGAATATCCAGTTACTACTTATGCTGCTTCGTCTCTTTATCGCAGCGGTCAGATTAATGAAAACGAAGGCTATTACGATATGGCGATAATCGCTTATCAACGTCTGGCTCGTGATTTTGCAAAATATCAGATCGCCGTGGATTCCCTTTTACGCATTAAAGAAATTTATGCTACTAAAATGGAACAAAATCCTAAAACAATTGATAAATCGCTTGAAGCTTATTATGAATTGGTAAATAATTATCCCGAAAATAAAAAAACACCGGATATTTTGATGGAACTTGCCGGATTTTATTTAGATAAAAAAAGCGATTCTCAAAATGCTATAAAAACTTATAACGAACTGATCGAACGCTTCCCGAAAGATAAAACCGCCTATGAAGCTTATAATAAAATAGCTTTGATTTATGAAAAGAATAAGGAATATAAAAACCTGGCGGCTACTTATAATAAAATGTATGAAGTATATCCCGAACATGAAAATGCCGATAAAACGCTTTTTGAAATCGCTCAAATATATGAAACTAATTTAAGAGAATATAAGAAAAAGAGGATAGAAGATAAAACTTATTTCAGGCTCGAAAAAAATAATTTGAACGAAGCCGTTAAATACTACACTAAACTTGTAGATACTTTTCCGCAAAGTAAATATGCGCCCGCGGCCCTTATGAAAATAGGCAATATTTTAAATATTGATATGGCGAACGGTCTCGATGCGCGCCTAATGTATAAAGCTGTGGTTGAAAAATATCCGGATAGCAAAGAATATGCCGGTGCGCTTGAATTATATAATAAAATGCGATAAAGAATTGATAAATTTTATTTTTGGTATATAAAAATGCGCCGGATAATTTTTCCGGCGCACTTTTTATTTTTAAAATTACTTATATATGATTTCAAGTATATACGTTCAGGAGTATATACTTTCAAGCAAAATATGGGTTAAAACATATTTACATTTTCTTTTATGACGTCATAACGTTTTGAAAATGCCCGCTGCAAATCTTCCTTAGTTATTACGAGCGGGTCGGGCGCGTCTTTAGTCGAACGTATGTAAGTCAGCATATCACGGGCATCGGAGCCCGGAACGGATATATTATTTTGCTTATACAATCCTTCGAAATAATTAAAAAGCGCTTTTAACTCATCGTCCGATTGTTTTGAATTTAATTTTTTTGCGGTTGCCGTAAATATTTTTTCCGCTACTTCCGCCGGCGGGTTGAATGTGGCAAGATTGAAGGGGAGACGGCGCCGGAAAGCTTGATCGAGTATATCATCCATTTTCATGTTAGAAGATAACACTATGCGTTCTTTTACCGGGAACCTGGCGCGGCCGTTATCTAATTCAAGAACGTCGGCTTCGGATTCAAAAAGTGTTATGAAGCGGTTAAGTATTTCAATCGAACTTTTCTGGTTTGGATTGCGCGGCGGATTTCGTCCGAAATCGTCTATTATCATCATGCCGAGATTTGCTATTACCTGCGGTGGTAATATTAATCCGCGCATATCAAAATACTCTACACTGGAATTGGTGCAAACTATTATTTTGGGAGGGGCCGCATAAATCCATCGATTATCGTATGTTTTAAGCGTTTCTTTATCTATGGTGGAATCAAGCGATTCGTGTACGCCGTCGATGAAAAAAGGATATATATCGCCGTTTAAATAAATTGAGTGCGGGATGTATATGGTGTAATTTAAAAGATTATGTAAAACTTCGGTAATGGCGGTTTTGCCGTTGCCGGGAGGGCCGTAAATCAAAAACGGCCGTCTGTTGGTTATAAGCGTTTTAAGCTCCATCTTAAAATCTTCCGATAAATGGAGTCCGCGCTGAGCGCATATAGAGTTTATATCGTCGAGCTTTATGTTCAGATTAAGCCTGCCTGCCTGTTCTTCGACGCTTTTGCAATAGTCTTCGAACGATACGGGCGCTATATAACTTTTATATTTATATTTGTCCATCATTTCGCTATGCGCGGCATCGCCGGTCGTTAAAATGCGGTAATGAAGCTGGTTGGTTATTTGCGAGGTGAACGTTTCAATGAACTTGCTTTTTTCTTTAAGATCGGTTATTATAGGTTTAATGACGAAATTAGGTACTTTAAGTTTTTCGGCTATGCCGAATTCGCTTTCGCCGTTAACTGCCGCGTCTTTTAAAACCGATAATATTAAAAATACGATTACCCGGTCGGGTATTCTTAATTCCTCTATTTTAGTGGGTTTTTTTGGTTTGTGCTCCGCCATTTTTTCCTCCTTTATTATTTCCGGTGATTATTAATTGCTGTATTTCTCCGGGTTTTACTATTACTTTAGTGGCCGGCGCGACCGATCTGGTGAGCCATACGTTGCCGCCGATAACTGAATTTTTACCGATTATAGTGTCGCCGCCGAGTATCGTGGCGTTAGAATAAATTACGACGTTATCTTCTATGCTTGGATGACGTTTGAGATGCTTGATGATCCTGCCGTGTCTGTCGCGCGGAAAGCTTAACGCACCGAGAGTTACGCCCTGATATATTTTTACGTTTTTTCCGATTATGGTGGTTTCGCCTATTACCACGCCCGTGGCATGGTCTATGAAAAAGGCGTCGCCGATTTCGGCGCCGGGATGGATATCGCAGCCTGTCCTGGCGTGCGCGTATTCGGTGAGCATGCGCGGTAAAAGGGGTATGTTCTGAATATAAAGTTCATGTGCCGCGCGATATATGGTTATGGCGTAAAATCCGGGATAACAAAATATCACTTCGTCGGCAGATTGCGCCGCCGGATCGCCGTTTAAAGCAGCCTGGCAGTCGAGAAAAAGCTTACGGCGCAGGGCCGGGATTTTATTTATGAAATTAATAGTTTCGTTCTTACCGACCACTGTACATTTCGAACAAACTTTAATCCGGTCTTTACATTCGTGCATTTTACATTTAGCTATCTGCCGGGATAAAATTTTATAAAGCGTCGCGATTTTTACGCCGAGGTAATATTCGATTCCCGATTCGTCGAGTTCCTGTTCGCCGAAGTATCCTGGAAATAGTATGGCGCGCATTAATTCTACGATTTCGACGAGCGATTCGTCGGAGGGAACCATTGGAAAGCCGACATGGTCTAAAGATGATTTTTCGTCGAGTGTTTTGACTATTTTTCTGGTCAATGCGGGAAGTTTTGCGGTGTAAATATTTTCGAGCGCGGTTTCATGGGTTTTGGCGCAGACTGAATGCTTGAGAATTTCATCGATTTTTTTCGGCATTTTTTCTTTTTCGGCGGGCGTTTTTATAAGTAAATGCATTGAACTTCGAGGCACCGTTAATTTCTCTCCTTTCAAATTTCCAATACTTATTTTATAACTATGAAAGAATTTTGCGGCAAAAAATGGACTCTTTTTCAAATGCGCCCCGGCGGCGCACGCCAATAAAGCGTATCGATTTTTTTGTTTTGATTATAACATAGCTTTTATTTTTTTGCAACAAAATTAGTTTTTGAAATTTCGTCCTGAACGGCTTGATATATTTGCTTGATTATGTTATAATAAATTCATTTTAAGCAATATCGCGATAGCGCGAATAAGATAATAGTTTATTAAATATTATAAAATAATTTATAAAAATATTCTAAACATTTTGTTGTGTTATATCGCCGTATTATAAGTGATATTATGAAATTCGAAGAAGAGATTACGAGAATCGAGTCTGAGTATCGGCGGCGTGATGCGGATCCTCGTCTGGCCGCTTTATACGGACGCCTTGAACCCGCCGTTATATATATAAGGCACGAAATAGAACGCCATATAGCTTTTTTTTTAAAGCGCGGGCGTTACAGCGCGCATGACGTTTCCCGCGCCCGTTTACTTGACGCCGGGTGCGGCGGCGGAACGTTTTTTAATTCATTTGTACAATTAGGTTTTGCGCCCGGTAATTTGTTCGGAGCCGAACTTCTTTATGAACGGGCGGCCTCCGCGCGAGGTACGGCCGCCGCTGAAGGATTGGTCGTCGCGGACGCTCTTGCCCTGCCATTCAACGATTCAAGCTTTGATTTCGTGAGTCAATTTACGGTTTTTTCATCGGTTATTTGCGCCGGAACACGCCGCCGTCTTGCTTGCGAAATGCGGCGCGTTACGAAAAACGGAGGTTATATAATAAGTTACGATATGCTATACACGAATCCTTTTAATAAAAATCTATCGCCCCTTAAATCGTCGGAACTTGAAAAACTTTTTGGTTCGCCCGCGGAGATTTCATGGCGTATCGTCTTAAATCCTATAATTTTAAGAAAAATAATTAAATATTCAAAACCTTTATGCGATGTTATAACGGCGTTTAAAATTTTTAATGCTTTTAATATAGCCTTTATTAAAGTTGAAAAATGATGTCGGGCAAGCGTAAAGAAAAAGTAAAAAAATATAAAATAAAAAAGAACGGGTGGGTATTATAAAAGTGGAAAGAATAATGAATTTGTTTATAAAAAAATTATTTATGATTTTATTGATATCGTTTATCGCCGCCGCTGCTGGCGTTTTAAAAACCGATTTTTCGTACGCCCGGTCCGGCGTATTGGACGGCGCTAAAATAAAAGAGGCTTTACGTAAAAGCGAGGCGGCTTATTTAAAAAATAAAAAAATATTATCTGAACTGTCCGATAAATCGAATGACGATATTTCATTTGTAAAAAAAGCGTATATGCTGCTTTTAAAGAAAGAAGCGAGCGACAGGGAGCTTACTGAGCGCGGGTGAAAGCAGGCTTACCCTGATCGATGAACTTACTTCCAGCGACGAATATTATCTTAAAAACGATGTTTGTGGTTTTGTAAAAACAGGAAGCGCCCGGCTTATGCAGAGTCCCGGATTTGAATCGACCAGCGTTATGCGTATCGATAAGGGAGAAAATTTTAAAATATTGTCCAGACAGGATGAGTGGTATAATATATTGCTTGAAACCGGCGCGCGCGGTTACATTCGCGGTGAAAATATCGAAATCGTGACGGCGGAACTCTCCAAAAATGAATTATCGAGCGATGGAAGCGATATCGATTATATATCGGGCGAAGATCTTCAGGACTTTCGCCGTGTCCATTCCGCTGAAATAAACGCGCTTGAAGATAGTTATGTAAAATTGAAAAGCGTTTTATTGATGGGAAAAAAATACAGGCCTTATGAGATTAAAACCGGAAAATTGATCGATGGTGAAAAATATCTTACTCTATTTCGTTCAAAAACACTCGATCTCGCCGATAAAATAGAAGCATATAATTCTAAAAATCCCATTAAACATAGAATAGCTGTAATCACATGCGGCTATAGCGACCTGACTGATTATAAAATGGTTGAAAAATTAATCGCTTTGCAGTCATACGCCATGAATTCCGCCGCGCTCAGGATTCTTGAAAACGGCGAGAGCTTAGTTCCGACATCGGTTTTTTCCTGCAAAGATCCTGCCGCCGGCCGTACCGTATTAAATGCCTTTAAACAGGAATGTGATTACCGTAAAATAAAAAAATACGCTCTTTTAGATATTTTAAATTTTGGCCGGAAATGGTTTGAGAAAAAGCCGGAATGTTTTATGAAAAACGCTTTCGGTGAGTTTTCGGCCACGGTCGAAAAAGATCGTTATTTCGTTGATTTTACCAATCAAGAAGTAATTTTAGCGATGCTTAAATATCTCGATGATGTTATAAAAACCGGTTGTTTTGACGCTATTATCATAGATAACCTTAGAATGCCTTATTATCCCGTGGCCGGTAATGATATTAGAGCGCTTTTTATATTTAATGATTCGCCAATTAAAGAATTCGAAAAAAATACCGGTATCGGGGTCTCTAATATCAGTGAATCTAATGAAGAAATTTTTAAAAAATATGCTCTGTCTAAATTCGAAAGTTTCGTCGCTTTACTTCGTAAATATTTCGCTTCAAAAAAAATGCCTTTTTATGCCGTCTGCGATGCTGAATATTATTCGAAGAAGTTCGATACTCGATTATGTGATTATAAGCAATGGGGAAATAATATCGATTACCTGATATTCCGTTTTTCCGTGGCGGATGATAAAAAAATAGCCCGCGTTTTAAAAGATGCGGCGGCTTCAATAAGCCGGCCGCAAATAGTGGCGGTAAGTAAAAAATCTTTCGTTTCAGAAAAAAATGCATATAATTTTTCCGATGCTTTAAAAAGAATGAACATGGATAATAATTTAATAAGAGGCGTATTTATTGAAGAATAACGATAAAAAAATATCGTTGGTTAACTCCGCGTATGTTTTTAAAAAAAAATTAAAAAAAATTCAAAAAAAATACCTATTTTTCTTTTTTTTTGGTATAATATCTCTGTGTAAATAAAAAACCAACTCTGTATGGAGTTAGAGTATGCGCTCCAAGTTGGTATGAAGTTAAAAACGGGGGCAGAATAATATGGCAACAACCCAGAAAAATTCAACTAAAGTTCCTGAATTAAAAGACATCGCGGCAAAGGCAAAACTTAACTTAAAAGACGTAGAAAAATTAGAAAATTTACTTCATGAAAGCGGCAATTATTCGAATGAAACCATTCGCCATACGCTGCAATGGTATCTTAATAACCTCGGCCTTCACGAATATTATTTTCAGACTACCGCTGTCGAAGAAATAGCAAAACATATCGAATCGATAAAAGCGGCTGAAATAATAAACCAGAACTTTCCGCAGGAAAAAGGCGGAATTAACCTTCGCCAGGAATTAGACGACCGCGCTATATACATGATAGACGATTACCCTGAACGCGCGGTAGATACCGAACGCGCTTTCGAAGCTAAATATCCGGCTTATCGCCTCGAATGCTATAGAACTTCCGGTATGACCAATAAAAAATCATATATGAGAATTTATTTTGTTTATACTCCTAAGTTCAAAAACGTAAAAGGCGAATTTACTTATGAAAATTCGGCTGAAATCGGCTTCTTCGAAACCGCTCAACCTGAAACTCAAAAACGTTATAAAAACGTATGGGAAAAATCAGTTAACTGGTCCACTCCTTACGTCGATGTTTCTAATTCGAGCGATGGCAATGAAACCCGCATAATGGTTTCACTTAATACCGATTCGAGCGAAACTTTCATTTCGAAATTTTCCGATGTTTTATCTACCTATAATCTTTATACTAATCGTAAGTTCGTCGTTCCTTTCGCTAACGGTAAAACCATTTATTCGTTTTATATCAATAAAACGAACGATAAAGAATTAATAAGCAATATTATCGAAGACATAACTCTCGTGGCTATTCTTCCTAAAAATAAAATTAACCACCTGTTTTACGATAATACTTTAAATGCGCAGCAGATGCTTTACGCCGTATCGGTATCCGAATACGCTCACCAGTTTCTTACTTCGCATAATGAAGAGTATGTTTCAATCGCTAAAGCGCTTAAAGAACAACCCGAACTTGTCGGTAAACTTGGTACGCTTAAAACCAGTCTTGTTAAAGATACTTTTACGCGCGCGAAAATAACCGACGTTTTAATGGCTAATCCTGAATTTATTAAAACTGCTTATAATGCGTTTAACGAAAAATTTAATCCCGAACTTAAAAAACGTGATTTTGAAAAAGCGAACGAAAAACTTGCCGGACTTGTAAAATCACTCGCGGTTAACGAAGTGGAAGCCGCTATATTAAGTTCGTTTATGACCTTTAATAATCATATCCTTAAGACTAATTTCTATAAAACCGAAAAAGTAAGCCTTGCTTACAGATTGAATCCGTCTTTTCTTAATAAAGTAGATTATCCAGATACCCCTTACGGCCTTTTCTTTATCGTCGGTAAGGAATTTATCGGTTATCATATTCGTTTCCGCGATATCGCGCGCGGCGGTATTCGTTTAGTTAAATCAAGAACTTACGAAGATTTCGAATTTAAAGCCGACTTTATATTCGATGAAAATTACGGTCTCGCTCATACACAGCAAAGAAAAAATAAAGATATTCCTGAAGGCGGCTCAAAAGGCACCGTATTGCTTAACTGGCAGTCACAGGATAAAGCGGAACCCGCTTTCAAAAAATATATCGACGGCATCCTCGACCTTCTTTTATTGCCCAATAAAGAAGTAATTGATTACTATGGCAAAGACGAAATTCTTTTCCTTGGCCCCGATGAAAATACGGCTGAAGTTATGTTATGGGCATGTGAACGCGCTCATCAACGCGGTTATAAGTTCTGGAAAGCTTTTACAACCGGTAAAGACGTTTCTATCGGCGGTATTCCTCACGATCGCTATGGTATGACCACTATCGGCGTGCATGAAATGGCCGTTCAGATGCTCGCTAAACACGGCATTAAAGAAGAAAATATCACGAAGTTCATGACCGGCGGCCCTGACGGCGATCTCGGAAGCAACGAAATCCTTATATCGAAAGATAAAACTACGGGTATAGTAGATGGCTCCGGCGTAATGTACGATCCCAATGGAATCGATAGAAAAGAACTCGCCAGACTCGCTAAAGAACGCAAAATGATATGCCATTTCGATGCGTCTAAACTTGGCAAAGGCGGATTCAGAGTGCTTATCGAAGAAAAAGACGTAAAACTTCCCGGCGGCGAAGTGATAGCTAATGGCGAAACTTTCAGAAATACCTTTCATCTCACTAAATACGCTAAAGCTGATTTATTCGTTCCGTGCGGAGGCCGTCCGAGAGCTATCAATATAAACAATTGCAGTCAAATATTTGACGCGGAAGGTAAACCTTTCTGGAAATTTATATCTGAAGGCGCTAATCTTTTTATAACGCAGGAAGCGCGTTTACGTCTCGAAGAAAAAGGCGTGGTCCTCGTTAAAGACGCTTCGGCTAATAAAGGCGGAGTTACCTCGTCGTCATTCGAAGTATTTTCTTCGTTAGTATTAGACGATAAACAATATGACGAACTTATGAAGATCACTGATAAAAATATCGTTAAAGATCCGTCAAAAGAATCGTCGATGAAATTCAGAAGAGCTTATGTAGATCAGATTATCGAAAAAATTAAAAATAACGCCCATCTGGAATTTGAAGCTATGTGGCGTGAAAATCAGAGAACTAAAACTTCTATGACTATATTAAGCGACTTGCTTTCAAATAAAATAAATGAAATAACCGATGCTCTCCGCGAATCTTCGCTTTATGAAGACGAGCACGTATGGAAATATGCGATTAAAAATCATTGCCCGGCCGTGCTTGTTAAAGAAGTCGGTATTGAAACCATTCTTAAGAGAGTGCCGATGAATTACCTGCGCGCTATATTCGCAACCAATCTCGCAAGCCGTTATATCTATGAACACGGCCTTAACGCTAATGAAGTCGATTTCTTTAAATATATCGAATCGATTAAAAAAGCAAAAATTTAGCGCAGCTAAACTATAAATTTAAATACTTTAAAGGCTTTTAAACGGCCAATAAAGTATTGATATAATCAATTTAACATGGAGAAAATTGCTGAAAAGCGAATTTCTCCATGTTTTTTTCAATTTAAAATTTATTTAATGATAATTTGTTTTAAATTTGTTTTTAAAATTTTTGTAATAATGTTTTAAATATAATTTTGGTAAAATAATTTTATTAAAAAAGTAATAACATTTGTAATTTTAAAAAAATGTGTTATAATATCGCGGCATAGGTAATTTGTTATAAATCGGAGGTGATAAAAATGAGAAATTCGTTAGCGCGGGAAGTTTTTGAAATTTTAAAATGTTGAGCGGAAAATATAGATCATTATAAATGGAGGAAAATATGGCTAAAAAACAAAAAGCTTTAATAGTCAATACTGGATGGGCTGACGGTAAATTAATCGATAATCTCGATTCGATCAACAGGCATCTTGCTGACGGCTGGTATGTGGTTAATAATTCTCCGATGGGTTCGGGTGATACGACATGGGCTTATTCGTTAATTATCGTTGAAAAACGCGAAGGCCAGGATAAATAAAGGCGGCGCAATTTTGCGGCCGGGTTTGATTTTAAAATTGGGTTACGGCGTGCTTAAAAAATTGTTTATCGTTAAATACAATTAAAGTTTATATTAGAATTAATCGCTTATAAATTTAATAAATTAAAAAAATGGTTTAGAGGAGAAGTTATGATTAAATTCAAAAAAATTTTCATCGCGGTTTTTATTATAGCGGTTATTATTACTATTAATGACGCTTATGCCGGGCAGCGGCTTAAGCTTTTTACTAATGGCTCTATCTATATAGACTCTCAGCGTCGCGTCGATAATCTTCTTATTAAAGATGATACTGTCCAGGCTTATAATGTCGATGCGTCAAAATTTAAAAATATTGAAATTATTGATTTAAAAGGCGCCGCGCTTTATCCAGGTTTTAACGACAGTCATGTTCATCTTGTAGAAACCGGCATATTTTTTTTGAAAGGCGTTGATCTTGGCAAAGCGTCGGACGCCGCTTCGATAGCTTCCATGCTGGCTGAAAAATCCAGAAAGCTCCCGGAAGGCGAGATGATTCTTGGCGTGGGTTTTTCTTTAAGAAATTATGATGAATGGACCCTCGAAGATCTTGCGAAAATAGACGCGGCTACGCCGGGCCGTCCTGCATTTCTTGGAGACAAACTCGGCCATAATTGTATATTAAATACTATGGCGATGAAACAATGCGGGCTTGACGCCGGTGTGAAAGCGCCGATGGGCGGAAAAATTATAATGCAAAACGGAAAATTGACCGGAATGTTCCGCGAATCAGCCATGACGCTTGCGGGTAATAAATTATTTGAAAAATTCGATAAAGGGCATTTACGCGAAGGCATTATAATGATGATGAACCATTGGGCGGCGCTTGGATATAGCGCGGTGGTGGATTTAATGGGAAGCGCGGCAGGCCGCTGCCCTGGAGTTGAAATACTCAGACAGCTTGAAATCGAAGGAAAATTACCGGTAAGAGTTAATTTTTGCTATACGTTTTTTAATCTTGATGAAATCGACGGGGCCGTTAAATATAAAGGCTGTGACACTCCGTTAGTGAGATTTAACGGTTGCAAGATTTTTATCGACGGCGCTTTTGCCGCCGGACAGGCATGGACTTCATGGAAAAATAAGCAGGGTAATAATGGACTGTATTATGTAAGCACTGATGATTCATACGGCCGTGAATTTAATTTAAACCGCATAGTGGCGCGGCTTGAAGAACTCGGCCTTAACTGCCACTATCATATACAGGGCGATCAGGGAATTGAAAATCTTCTCGATGCGCTTGATAAAGCGGCGGCTTTAAACGGCGGCAGCCTTAAATGTAAGCATACTATCATTCATCTGGCTTTTCCTACTCACGAACAAATGCTGCGTATTAAAAATTTCGGCGGCCGTGTAGTTACCACTACTCAACCAGGATTCTGGGAAGTTGAAGATGATACCGATTATTATTACGGCGAGCGCGCAGCTCTGGCCTATCCGATCAAAGAACTTATCGATTCGGGCGTTTCCGTCGGCATAAGCACCGATTTTTCGGTTTCGCCGCTCGATTACGCGCCTCCTACCGTTATTATGAGAAGCTCGGCTACCGGCGGCGGCCCGGCGGGACGGCATAAACCTGTCAGCGTAAAAGAAATAGTGCATGGTTTTACAGCGGCAAGCGCCGCTACGACACCTTATGACGACACGGGAAAACTTTATGCCGGCTATAAAGCCGATATGGTAGTGTATAAATGCGATCTTTATACGACGCCGATAGAAAAGTTCGATAAAAGTAATCCGGAAGTTCTTTCAACATGGGTGGGAGGCCGAAAAGTGTATGAGGCATCCGATAATACCGCTAATATAAAAAAGTAAAAAATGACGCGGTCTGTGAAATTAAATGTTAAACGGCGATGAACTTATAGTTATAATACAGCCTGAAGGCGTCCGAATTGCCTCGAAAATTCGTTAAAATAAGGCTGTCATGCATAATATCCGAAGACGCCGGCGTTTAT
>CAYQWL010000006.1:0-45452 GCA_964421195.1 uncultured bacterium
CGTTTACATTCTCGGCAGGCTAAAAGACGTAATAGTGCCATCGGGTGGAATGAACGTTTATCCCGACGAACTCGAAGAACGAATAGGCGCTCAGCCGTATTTAAAAGAATATTGCGTTATCGGCATGAATGAAAATGACGAAGAATTTCCAGTCTTCGTAGCGCGCCCTGAAAAAGAATTTTTTACTAAAAATAACGTTAAAGATCCGCAGGAATATATTGAACATAAAATAAACGAATTAACTAAAAAATGGCCGGAATGGGAACGGTTCAAAAAAATAACGCTGCTCGACGATCCGCTCCCGCGCAGTTACAGTTTTAAAGTACAACGAAATAACGTCATAGAAATTCTAAAACATAAAGAAAAATTTGAAAAAAGTACCGCCGTTAGAAACTCCGAAGAAGAAAAAAACATAACCGGCATATTTGAACGCATAAAACCTTTAATAGCGGCCCATCTTAATATTTCCACCGAAGAGCTTTCTATTTATAAACCTCTTTCGAGATTCAACCGGCTCGACTCTCTTGGAAAAATGTCGTTGCTCGCTTATTTTCAACATCGTTTCACGCTTAACGTGGAGGAATTTCAGGCCGAAGATTTTAACGATTTTTATTCATTTATAAAACTTTTATTAAAAAACAACCCGGCTTCCATATTTGATAAAACCGTTCCTTCCGGCGATAATTATAATTCGGCCATACCCGTTCCGCTCGATTACAGCCCGGAAGGCGTAAAAAAAAGGCAGGATTATCTGGCCGCGCATACCGGAGCCGATATCGGCGTATTTAAAAATATGGATTATAAAGACTGCGAAAAATATAAGGGCAATATTGAAAATTTCTTCGGGTTCTGCCGGCTTCCACTCGGCGTGGCGGGTCCGCTCAAAGTAAACGGCGAACACGCTTCAGGCGAATTTCTCATACCGCTGGCTACGACGGAAGGCGCTTTAGTAGCGTCTATCGTGCGCGGCGCGGAGGTCGTAAACCTTTCCGGCGGCGCCTGCGTTAGAATCATCGCCGACAGCGTTCCAAGAACGCCGGTTTTCACCTTTTCCACGACGGCCGAAATGTTCGATTTCAGCCGCTGGGTTACCGATAATTACGATCGATTAAAAGCTGAAACGGAAGCTACGACTTCACACGGCAAATTAGTATCAATAGAACAATATCCTATCGGCGCTAATTTAATACTGCGATTTTCATATTCCTGCGCCGACGCTTCGGGGCAGAATATGACGACCATCGCCACACATCGCGCAATGCAATATATAAAAAACGAATATCAATGTAAAAATATGGACTGCTTTTTAGAAAGCAATTTATCAGGAGACAAAAAAATAAACGCGCTCAACTTCACCAGAAACAGAGGGAAAAAAGTTATAGCCGAAGTAAGCGTGGAGCCTGAAATAGTTAAAACGTACCTGAAAGTCGCGCCCGAAAGGATCCTTAAATTTTACGAACTTGCCTCTCTCGGCACCATACAGGCCCACGCATTCGGACTGCAGGCGCATTACTCCAACCCTCTGACCGCTATTTATTTAGCCTGCGGCCAGGACCCGGCCTGCGCCGCGGAATCCGCCGCCGGAATAACGCATATAAGAATGTATGAAGGCAGGCTTCAATTCAGCGTAACGCTGCCCGGTATAATGGTCGGAACGGTAGGCGGCGGCACCGGATTGGATACGCAGAAAACGTGCCTTGAAATAATGGGCTGTTATGGCGCGGGCGGAGCTAAAAAAATGGCGGAAATAGTTGCGGCCGCAGTGCTTTGCGGTGAAATATCTCTGACCGCTTCAATGTCCGCCGACGATTTCGCGTCAGCCCACGCATCATACGGCAGAAAAAAATAAATTATACATCAGGTTAAATTTAAATTACGTATTTCAGATTTAATTTCAATAACGCATTTATAAGGGCGGAATAAGCTATGAAAATAATACTTGTTACATCGGACGCCACATACGTTAAAGATAATTATCTTTCTTTAATCAAAGCGTTGACTTCGAAAGAAAATCTTCCCGGCGGAGTCGAAATATCAGCCTTAATATTGATAAAAACGGTTTCGGCGAAACTTTTTTATAAAATGATAGGCCTTATGTTTCTCGGCGTATTCAGCCTTTCAGCGGCGCTCATAAAAAATATGCAGCGGGCGCTTTTTTGCGATGAAAGAAAAAAACATTGCGCCGCGTTAAATATTCCAGTATTCAAATTTTCTAATATAAACAATTCCGACGCCATCGCTAAAATTAAGGAACTTTCTCCCGATTTAATCATTAACGCGCGAACCAGAAACATATATAAAAAAGAAATATTATCGATTCCATCGATCGGCTGTATAAATGTTCATCACGGGCTTTTACCGGAGAACCGCGGGACCATGTGCGATCTATGGGCCTGGTACGAAAGCCGGCCGGTCGGATTTTCCGTTCACTGGATGAACGAAAAAATAGATGACGGAAATATAATCAATGTAAAAGAAATCGATGTTTCCGGCGTAACCGATTATATTGAAATACCCATGAAATCGAGCCTCGTAGAAGCCGGCGTAATCCGCGAAAGCATCGAAAAAATAATAATCGAAGGCAAAAACGCCGGACACCCGAATAAATGCGAAAAAATTAATTATACCCGCAATCCCGGATTCAAAGATATAAAAAAAATAAAGGCAAAAGGTTTAAAATTATAATAATTTAAAACTTATAAAATAAGTCCAGCATTCCACTATAAATATAAAATAAACATAAGGAGTTGTAAAAATGATAACATTCGATAAACTTCACAATCAAAAAACAGGTTTTTACGACGGCAAAAATTTCAAAAACAACGTAGTCTGCCTTTTAAAGGAAAACGCTAAGAAAAAACCCGATAAAATAGCTTTACAATGGGTAGATCCTTCATTTAAAGGCGACTGGGACAAAAATACTCTCATAGAAAATGTTCCGCATCAATCGATCAATTTCAAAAATTTTTATGACGTCATAGCGCGCACCGCGACGGGTCTTAAAAATGCCGGAATAAAACACGGCGACTGCGTTATTTTATTTCTTCCCATGTCGCTTTATCTTTACCAGGCGATGTCAGCCATAATGATGATAGGCGCGCGGGCCGTATTTTTAGATTCATGGGCGCGCCGCGATCAGCTCGGAACAAGCGCGAAAGTGGTTAATCCCACGGCCATGATCAGTTTTGAAATGGCTTTTCAGCTTTGCGCGGCCGTTCCGGAATTAAACGACATTCCAATTAAAATAATAGCCGGGCCGCATACAGGAAAATATACTTCGACGCTCGAAGAGATATCTAAATCACGTCCGCTCGACGCCATAGAAGCGGTAGAAGGCGAAGAAACCGCGCTCGTAACATTCACGACCGGCAGTTCCGGCGTGCCAAAAGGCGCGGACCGAACCCATCGTTTTTTGGTATCGCAGCATTTAGCACTCGACGAATGTATCCCCTACGATTCGAGCGATATCGACGTGCCCGCGTTTCCAATATTTTCGCTTAATAATATAGCCGCCGGTGTAAATACGGTAATACCCATAACCGATATCGGGCGGCCCGGCGAAAAAGACCCTTTAATGCTCGTTTCACAAATTAAATCACGCAAAATTACCTGCGCCACGTTATCGCCCTCCATGATAGCTAATATAGCAAAATTCTGCGATGAAAATAAAATAACCATGCCCGAAATAAAGCGCGTTATCACGGGCGGAGCCCCGATATCGAACGACACGCTCGAATTATTCAGAAAAGCGGTGCCCGGCGCCGAAGTATGGGTGTTATACGGTTCCACCGAAGTGGAGCCTATCGCGCATATCGAATCTAAAGACATTTTATTCCCGAAACACGGCGGAAAAGCGAGTTCAGAAGGCGTCAACGTAGGACATTTCGCCGAAGGACTGGAATATAAATTATTAAAAATAAATAAAGGCGCCGTTAAACTTGAAAACGATGACTGGAAAGCAATTACAGTGCCCGAAGGAGAAGTCGGCGAACTCGCGGTAGCCGGCCTTCACGTATGTAAAGCTTATTACAATAACGCCGAAGCCAGCGCTAAAACTAAAATAATAGAAGCCGGCGGAAAAGTATGGCATCGTACCGGCGATCTGGCGCGCATAGACGAGCATAAAAACGTATGGCTCGTCGGGCGGGTGCATAACGCCATATCACGTGCGGGACAGCTTTTATTTCCAGTTAAAGTCGAAATATTATTAAAAAAACATCCAGACGTAAAACAATCGGCTTATCTCGGCATCCCCGACGATAAACTCGGCGAAAAAGCTTATGCGTTAGTAGCGCTTAACGATAAATTAGAAGAAACTAAAGAAGAAATATTATCCAGGCTGGCGAAAATTCTTGAAAATGAAAAAGTACCATACGACAGGCTTGATATCGTGGATAATATTCCAATGGATCCTCGCCATCACAGCAAAGTCGAATATGACGTATTAAGAGAAGCCGTATTAAAAACGGAATCCGAAACCAAAAAAGCGGATGAAAATCAGGATGAATGTCCCGAAGAATGTTCATATACGAGCGAAGGCATCGCCGAAGAAAAAAAACATTCATGCTCTTCGTGCGCTTATAAAGAAGAAAGCTCATGCGGCGAATCTTTTAAAAGTTTTATAAAAGCCGGATTGCTTATATTTATAATTTATATTATAATTAAAATATTGTTCAACGATAAAAACGATAAATAATCTTTAATATCTAAACATTAAATTATATCGTTTTGTATTACACTTAACATTTATATTATTAAATGAAAGGATGATTTCAAATGTTTTCGGAATTAAGAATAAGAGAGTTTTTTGAAAAAGTGGCAAGCAGCGATC
The DNA here is from genome assembly GCA_964421195.1 of uncultured bacterium. Taxonomy (GTDB): domain Bacteria; phylum Muiribacteriota; class UBA9980; order UBA9980; family UBA9980; genus UBA9980. The sequence goes on from CAYQWL010000006.1 coordinate 4,832, forward strand.
CTACGCCTGGCGGCGGTTCGGTCGCGGCCATGAATATAGCGGGCGGCTGCGCCTGCGCGCTTTTAATGGCGAATGTAACGCTCGGCAAGGAAAAATTTGCCGGAGTACAGAACGAAGTGCAAAAAATGGTAATAGAGCTTGAAGACATAAAAAAAGAAGCCATGGTTTTAATGGATCGCGACAGAGAAGCTTACGATGCCGTGGTGAATGCGTTTAAAATGAAAAAAGAAACCGACGCCGAAAAAGACGCCCGTAAAAAAGCCATATTTACCGCTACGGTAAGATCGACCGAAGTTCCGGTTAAAATAGCCGAAACCGCTATGAACGCCATTCCCATAATATTAAAACTCGTGGAAACGGCCAATAAAAAAGCTATATCAGACGCACTAACGGGACTTTTTAACTGCTACGCCGGAGCGGTTAGCTCAATAGCTGTAGCGCGGCTGAACCTTTCAGGCACATGGGACAATCCCGAAATAAAAGCCGGATTCATATCAAAAGTAAAAGCCCTCGAACTTGAAATAGAAAACGCTCTTGAAGATATAAAAAAATCCATGACCGCGAATTTATCTTCATAAATATTTAAAATTTAGCGTAAAACAGGTTAATTCTAAAAAGGAGTTTTAAATGATATACAGCATGACCGGCTATTCGCGCGTTACCAGAAATATTAACGGCAGCGAACATACGGTTGAAATTAAAACACTCAACCACAAATATATAGACATTAAATTATCCTTACCGCGCGATATCGAACATCTAGAATACTCTATCGGAGAAACCCTCAGATCCCGGCTTCAACGCGGCAGTATAAAACTTTCATATAATATTAAAAAAACAAATTCCGGGACTATAAATAAGAAAAACAAGTTTTTCGAAATAAACTTAGATGCGGCCGAAGCATATAACGAAGCTTTCGCCAGAACCGCAAAAAAACTTAAAATCAAATACGAACCTTTTCTTGAAACGATTATAAAACAGCCCGGCGTGTTAAGCGTAGCCGAAACTGATTCAGAAGCGGATAAAGATTCAATAACAAGTCTTATAAACGAAGCTATAGACGCTTTAAATAAATTCAGATCGGCCGAGGGGCATAAACTTTCAAAAATAATAAGCGCCCGGCTGAAATCGCTCGGCCTTCTTTTAAATAAAATATCCGGTTATAGAAAAAACGTTCAAAAAGTATATTTTGACAGATTAAAAGACCGAATAGACAACTTCCTTAAAAACGCTAAAATCGATATAGAAATAAGCGAAGAAAGGCTGAGCCAGGAAATCGTACTGCTGGCGGATAAAAGCGATATAACCGAAGAAATCGATCGTTTCTTAACTCATATCAAACATTTTGAATCACTTTTAAAAGATAAAGATAAAAATAAAGAAACGGCGGCCGGCAGAAAAATGGATTTTTTATGATATTACCAGAATAGCTATAGAAGTAAAATCGGAGATAGAAAAAATACGCGAGCAGATTCAAAACATACAGTAATTATACCCGAAAATCTGATTAATTTTTTAAATAAATACCGCTTATATAATCCATATAATTTTATTTTTCATATTTTTTATATGCTTATGCGCCGGATAGTATTTCCGGCGCATTTTTTATTAATCAGATATAAACATAGAATAATAAGATAATTTTTTTTATTTTAACCTATTATAAAGATTCGAGAAACCTGTTTATAAATTCTTTATGTTCACATGTTTCTTCGAGAATTTTTTTTACCATTTTACTATATTCGCCTTTTTCTGAAATGAAAGCATTAGCTATATCGCTTTCAACTAAAGACGATTCGACGTCTCTGGCGAAATTAATTAATACTTTAGCCTTATAATCTCCCGCTTTAATTCTAAATAACATTTCATGAACAGAATCTACCATAGTTTTTAAAGCGTCATAATTATATTTACCGATCGACCATTTTTCCGGCTGTTCATCGATATATTCTTTTATTTTTTTAAAAATTTTAGCATGTATTCCTTCCTGAGTGGCTATGCCATACCATGCATATTTTTCATCAGGAAATATTTTAGCGCATTGTTCATAAAAAGTTTCTAAAGAAGACTCTAAATCGATAAAAAGATCAACCTGCTTAATCAGTTCTTCATGATATCCGTTGCTCGACACGCAGCTCCTCCTCATATATGCTTAAATTAATTTTTTACGCCATAACTTATTTATCAAACGAATTATATCATAAACATATATAAATAGCAAATAATAGCATTATTAATTATTTTATCTATAAAACATGGCGTTTAATATTTTATTATATTTTTTACGGCCAATTTTATTTTTAGTATATTTAAAAGAAGAAAAAGTAAGTCCGACATTTTTGAAGCTATAAACGACAGGTTTAGTATCGAATTTACCGGACGAAATATTTTTCGACAAATCCATAACGGCGCTATCGAGGCGTTTAATTATCGAAGTAACGACGCGGCCGGGAGCCAGCCCATCCTGATCGGAATCGACGCCTATAATATAGCGGCCGTTCTTTTCGGCCGACTCGATAGAGCCGAAGCCCGAAGCGCCGGCGGCGGCAAATATTATATCGCAGCCGGCGGCATACATTTTATCCGCGATATTTTTTCCCGCACCCGCATTTGAAAATCCTTCAACTCCGTCAGAAATATAATCGACTAAAATATTTTTTTCATCAATCCGCGCGCCGAATTTTAAAATAGCGGCTTTAAAACCTTTTTCGAAATCAATAATCACTTTATCACGCGCTCCTCCTATAAATCCGGTTTTACCGCTTTTAGTGACAAAAGCGGCCGTAACGCCGGCCATATATCCGGCTTCATAATTATCGAATTCAATAGATTTAACTTTCTTATTAAGAGATTTAGCATCTATAACTATAAAATATTTATCTTTATATATATCGGCAAGTTCGTCAAAAATAGAGGCGTAATTAGAGCCTATGCCGACAATATAATCATGACCGCCAGCGGATAAAACGCCTTTAATAAAATCAGAGATCTGTTTATCGTGATAAAGATAAACACGGGAAGCCTTAACATTCGGGTAAAGCGAAGCGCTTAAATGAATTCCGACCTCAGCCATTCGCGTAAAAGGATTTGAATGATCTCCAACCGGCATAAAATATAAAATCGATATATCGGCGCCGGAAGACTCTGAAAAAGCCATATCATAAGGCACAAGGCTATAAATAAATAATACTATCAAAAATATTAATTTAAACCTGACCGCTAAAAACATATTAACTCAACTCCATTATATTGCATGATATATTATAAATTGAAATCTTAACCCGTACCCGGTTTGACGGGCATCCCCGACACAATGTATAATGAAAAAGCAAAGGGGTATGTTATTATGCCATAGAAAAAGTGTTCAAAATAATTTAAAATTTAAACGGTAAAGATTATCTCATGGACAACAGGCAGGCCCGCTTGATTTTTTATCTAAAGTTTATATAATGACTGAAAGTAAAGAAGGCTCTTTATCTACATTTACGTTTGAATTAAAAGTTCAAAACAGCGAACGCTCCGCAGATGACAGAATAGGCGAGGACGTTCGCAAGTCGAATGTTTTTGTTTATAAATAATAATTTAAATGTATTTTTCGGGTTAACTATAATATAATCTTAATATATAAAGTATATTATTAAAATTTGATATTACCTGAAACGAAGTGTTGCTGAATATTTGTATCATAATCGCCCATAAAGGCGTAATCGAAATGAAATTCAGGCGTAAACTGCATTCCGAATCCAAGGTTGAGGTTGCCGTTTTTGGTGCCGAGCCTTATGGTGAAAGCGTTATCCATAAAAGATTTTTCAACGCCGGCGCGAAATTCCGTTTTACCGAGAATGTTTTTGCTGTCGATTAAATTATAGCCGTCCATAGCAATAACGGTGCCTTCGGCGATATTAAGCGCGAGTCCCATAGTAAAACAGGCCGGAAGTTCATAACGGCTGTTTTTGATTATATTATCTATATTAAGACCGGCTTTTAAATATTTATTGACTTCATATATAGCTCCAACGCCGGCTGAAAATTCGGTAAAACCTTCGATCTGATTTTGCGCGTTCATGTAGTCGGTATAATTGACTATTCTAACTTTAGTTCCCGTGGCAAGCCCTTTGATTTTATCTATTTTTTTTCCTACGCCAAAAACGAAATTATTAATTCGCACGCCGCCGTATTGGTTGGTAAAAATAGCTCCCAGGCCATAATTATAATTTAATTGCTTATCATAAACCGGTGATTGTAAATTACTTTCAAGATAATGTTGAATCGAAAATTCCGCTTTTTTTGCTTCTGAATATACTGAGCCGGTCAGCGCGATAGAATCATAGGTAGTGGAATTTCTGTCATTCGCTTTTACCATTACTTCCGCTATGCGTTTGCCCTGTTTTATAAATGCTAAGCCGGCGGGGTTCCAGAAAAACCCTGAAGCGTCGTCTGATAATGCTACATAAGCTTCACCCATGCCGATGGGCCGTGTTCCGGCTTCACCGAACCCCGAAGGACGCACTCCACGCTGTTCGGGAAGCGTCGGAATTACATTATCCGCGCAGTAAACCGCATGAGGCACCGTGAAAGATAATATTGTGAATATTAATAATAATGCGTTAATTATAACGAATGATTTTTTAAAAATGCTTCGGCTGATTAATGCGGCTGCCATAATAACCTCCTGATAGGATTATCGTTAAAAATATATCATATAAATGTTATGAACGATACTATGTTGATTTTAATTATTAGTGTTTTATATAAATAAACTTATATAAATCGTTTTGTTTGTTTGTTACCGCATGAACGCATGAGACGTATGCGCTTACACCATGAGCATGCTTATTCCGGATAGCAGCCGTGACCGGTATTGTTAACGTTAATACAACTTATTTCCGGTTTTGAGTTTTTAACTTCTATTAAATATCTTCCGCCATTTTCACATTTTAAAGGCCTGTCAAGAAGGCCTGACGATATAAGCATATTTATAGAAATTTTACGGGCTTCAGGATTTTGTTCTATATATTTTAGACTTATATCATATAATTTTTTCATATTAGCGCGGCATTTTAGTTCTTCGTCCGTTACAGCTTTATCGCTTTTTTTAATATTACCTGCATTCGATTCGTTTCTAATATCACGTTTTTTAATTGAATTATCCGGCAGATCGTTTTTAATTATTTCAATCATTTCATTTTCGGATATGGATTTATTAATAGACGCGTTTTTTTGTTTTCTTTTTTTAGACTGGCCGAAAAGCCTTCCTAAAATGCTTTTATCTTCCTGCTCCTGCTCTTGCTCCCGCTCGTTTTTAATTTCTTTGTTTTTTGAGCTTTCATTTTTAATTTCTTCTTTTTCTTCTTTTTTCGATGATGTTTTCTTTTTATTTATCGTTTCTTTCTTTCCAGTTAAAAATTTTTCTATGTCTTTTAATGCTTCTTCGTCATCATCGTTTTGAAATTTTAATTTATGGGCGTCTAATTTAGCTAAAAATCCATCGTATTTATCTATATTTTTAGTTTTATTATCTTTTTTAACGGCTGATAATTTATTTTCTTTTTCAGATTTTTCAGCTTTTTTAAGAGGTCCAATGCCATCGATTAAATTATCTTTTTCATTTGCTGTATAAGATTTATTTTTAATTAAATTATTTTTTTCATCTGTATTTATATTTTCAATTTCAGTTTCATCAATTGTATCTAAATTTTCTTTAATATTGTTTTTATTTATAGATTCGTTTTTTATAACTGCTAATTTAGTATCGGATTTATTTTTATTAATTTTATATATGTTGTTATCGTTTATTTCATTATTTTTATTAATTGCGGTATTGTCGTTAATCATTGCTTTGCTAAATTCTTCAAATTCCATCTCTTTAACGTTATATTCATTTTCTTTGATATTATCGATTTTTAACTTTAATTTTTTATTATCGTTTATATTAGAGTTTAAAATATTTTGAGATGATTCATTTTTAGAGACGCCGGCGAGTGTGCCTATATTTATGGAATCCGCTGTGCCTTTGTTATAAACCATCGGTACTACGGCAAATTTAGCGTAAGAATAATTTGGGTGAACACGGTATTTAGATAAAATTTCTTTTTGTGAAGCGCCAGGAGGAACTATTATATCCAGCACGTTAGGAGCGCCGAAAATATCTGATGCGCCGCCAAAATTACTGTCGCTTGAACTTTTATAAATACGTTTATTATAAAAAGTGTTCGAAGACGAGGAACCGTCAAATACGGTAGATAAAACCTGTATTCCCCATTTATCGTTGTATTCTCCTATTTCGGATTTATTAATAGTCGCGGAAAGTGTATATCCATAAATATCCGTGTTTGCCGGAAATATTATGTCATTAAGCGATTCGGCGAATTCAAGATCGTCGGTTTTGTTTCTGATTTCGTTTATCATAATATCGTTGGCTACAGGGTTTATAAATACCATTTTTTCCCAGTAAGATTCTGGAGTAAAAGATATATTGCGTCCCAATGCGGCATTTTTATGACCTGAACCCCATTTATTATCAGTATCGATGTATATTTCAGCGACATTGAACAACCAGCCGTTACGATGCCCTGTATAACCGGGCCATGAACGAACAATTTTTCCTTTAAATTCAACGTCGAATCGATAGAAATTACCAATTTCATAGATTCTGACTTTAATTATATCGAACATATAAGGGTTGGCTTTATATACCGCGCTGAGCGGATATGTATAACTTCCCGGACCGTAATCGTCATTTTTAGGATCGTTAAAAGAAAATAGTAATTTTGAATTTTTTGGTCCTTCAATTGCCGTAGCTAAAGGTATTTTATGAATAATATTAAAAATAAAAAGCGATCCGGTTAGTAATAAAACGGTCAATATTTTAATAATATTTTTATTTGTATTCAATTTTAATGCGTATTTTTTTAATTTCATTTTTGCATCCGTAAAATTATTATTTTATAGTTATTATCGATTTTCCTGACATATCTTCTTTTTCATTTTTAGCGTTTGCCATATCATAAACTGCTTTATAAGAATCAACCTGCCATTTACCCGCCGCTGCGTCCCATTGCGGATTTAGATAGAACTGGTATTTATAAGTATAAGTCGATTCTACCGGCACTTCGACCGTCCATGTTCCATCGTTTGCGGTTTTATCGGGCCATGTACCGTCATCTTTAAATTCGTGACGGTTGCGTTCGCCGCCTGAACCGTACTGATTAAATTCGCCAGCAACCGCGGCGTTGGTGAGCGGCCCATATTCGCTTTCATAAAGCGATTTATTAATGAAAAAACGTACGGTCATCTGATTTATGAAAAAATCTTTGCCTATGTTATAATTAAACGGCTCGAATAGCAGTGATGAAGAAAGAAGCGGCTCACCGGATTCTAAATTCTTTTTAGCATCGTCGGTATAAAATCTGAAGGTTATATTTCCATATATTGATACTTCACCAGTTGCCGGAGGCGTCGGATAAGTAGGCTCGATCTTTACTGAAGAAGCCGGAAGTAAAGGGTCGCTCGATGAAGATATGCTCCATTCTTTCGTTACCCATATATTATTGACTAATTTTGAATTAAGCCCTATTTTATATTTCCAGGTGCCTATGGGAGCCCTTACAGTACAGGTCCATCGTTCATGTTGAGTGGGCGAACCGGAAGGCAGCGGTTTATCTGCTAATTTTTCCTGAATGCAGCCCGTCGCGAAAAATACTATAAATAAAAAAATAAGAGTGGTTATTTTCTTTTTAAGCATTTTTTTAGAATTATTTCTTTTTTTTTTCATAAAATACTCCAGAAGTTTCCATTATAAATTTTAATTAAAAATCGGTAGAAGCTTCAAAAGATAATTTTTTTTCGGTTTCGATGTCTTTCCAGTTTTGGTCTGAATCAATAAAATCACCGTATCTTACGCGCATTCTTGTTTTATCAGTCGGGTCATAAGCAATTTCAGCGGTAAGATTTCTTAAATTATCGTTAGATTTACCTTCGTGATTTTGCGGGTTTTTCCACCAATATAATATTCTACCCTTTAATTTATCGGTAAATACCTCTGTAAGCTCAGAGGTAAACCAATTATATTTTTCGTTTTGCATTGTATATGAGTTATAAACATTATGCTCTGAAGCAGTGGTTAATTTTAAAGTGAGCGAAGGCGTTAAAGTAAAATTAGTTTCGAATCCAGTCTGGTCTGTTAATTTTTCGGTATTGTCTTTAGAAGGATCCGCCGTGTTTCCATCATGCCATCCTATATGCTTGATTCTACGTTCACCAAATACTTTTCCCCATATATTTTTAAGTAATTGAGATGATAATTCGCCGTAAAATGAATTTTCTTTAAATGATTTATTTTCTTTATTTACGTAATCCATATCCTGTGAGTTTGAAAAACGCGCGGTTGAAGATATTCTTTCATTTAATTTAGCGTTTAATTCTATTTCTGTATAAGTTTTTCCTACTTCGTCTTTGAAAGCATCTTTAGCTAATTCTGTATAAAATTTAGATGTCATGTCTTTGGCAAGGTCAGCATCGGCCTGAAATGAAAATTTTTGCGCTTCATAACCATCGGTTTTATGAGGCCGCTTTTCATTGTATTCCCATTTTTTATTCTGTATAATGCCTTCAAGTTTTAAAAATTGTTCTTCTGAAAATGGAATATCATATTTAAGAGTTAATCGTGAAAAGCGTTCGCCAAAAAGACTTTCTCGGCCATAATTATTGTGTATTTCTTTATCGCCGTCGAAATCGGTGTCCATATATAAAGTGTCATATCTTGCTGTATATACGGCAAAATCTTTTCCATATCTATAGTGATTAAATATCATAGTTAAATTTTCGAGCTGATATTCTACATCAAGTTTAATACCGTCATCTTTTAATATTTCTAAATTAGAAGTATCATATATAATATTATCGCCGTTACGTGATTCCATATATTCGGTCATTACTTTTAATGTGCCGACATCTGTGAATTTAAAGCTTAAATCTACTCCGTTTACCTGTGAAAAATTTCCTCTTTTAGTATAATTAAAAGCATTTTCAACGAAAGATGCGCCGAAGATTATTTCAGCGGTCGTTGTTTTTAATATTCTTTCCGGAACCATGTAAACCATTCGTCCTGCATAAATGTCACTGGTGTTGTTCCAATCTTTAAGCGCTGATACGTTATAAGTTACGTCTTTAATAGTGCCTCTCGTTTCAACGCCTGAAAAAACATCGCTCGAATATTCATTAAACATATTGCGTCCATAGCTGTTCAGTAATATTACCGGGTCGTTTAATTTAGTGATACTTTCATTATTAAATGCTCTTACATTTGCGAATTGACTGTCTATTTTTAAGTGCATTTTTTCCATTACGAGATCGCGATCGTTTTTAAAATCGGTCATATAAAGGTTAAGATATGGCCTTATCGTGCTGTCGCTTTTCGTTAAATATGATTTCGATGATTTTGTTGCCGAACCTATGTATGCTTTAATTTCTGTATAGGTTTCCACGTTGTCGAAAGGTTTTCCGGTTAATTTAAGATTAACCTGATTGTATAATTTTCCGAGACCGTTCGAGTCGCCTTCGTCGAAATTATCATCGTCATTATCGCCGTCATTTCTGGTAGTTAAACGATCCCAGACTGCTACATTGCTTGTCTTATAATATCCAGCCCATCTAAGTTTTTCAGTATTTTTTTTGAATTTTTCCAGTTCGGTTACTCGTTGATCGAGTGAATTTACTTTAGCGCCAAGAATATTTAATTCTTCTTTAAACTCTGTTGCAAGATTTTTAATTGTTTCGGCGTCTTCTGGAGATATAACACCGCCGCTCGTTTCAACATCTTCAACTTTCGTTAAAATTTTAGCGAGAGTAAGCGCAATTTCATAACGCGTAACTACTTTTCTTCCTCTAAAAGTATCGTCGGCGAACCCGTCCATGTATCCATTTTTAACGAGTTTATCAATTGCTTCATAAGCCCAGTGGTCTCTGGATACATCGCTAAAAGGCGCTGCACAGGCTTTATCTGAAAAAAGCGTTGAAATAAAAGCCGAAATAAAAACCATTAATATGATTAATGCAGCTATCGCCGTTTTTTCATTATTATTTTTAATATATAATAACTTCATAATAAAATTACTCTTTAAAAAATATTAATACACGCATTTAATATCGGCGGCATTATTAAAAAAATTATTATTTATTATAATAATATTGAGTTTAATGTTGTATTTATTAATCATTTATGATAAGATTAATATGATAAGATTAATATGATAAGATTAATATGATAAGATTGAAGTAATAGCATAATAAACTTAATCAGTTATATTATGTTATGCTGTATTGTAGCTGTCATATTACAAATAATGGATTAATGAAGTATTGAAAAGTTTATATAAAGAAATATCGGAGTGATGTTTTTATGGATGCTAAAAAGATTATTTTGGTAGTAGATGATGATTTAATAAATTTACAAATATTATATAAATCATTATCGTCTGTTTATAGCGAAAAATTTTTTATAAAAACGGTTTCGAGCGCTAAAGAAGGGTTGCAGGTAATTACCGAAAGCATTTCAAATGGAATTCAGGTGCCTTTAATAATAACTGATTGGCTTATGCCCGAAATGAAAGGCGATGAATTTATATTAAAGGTTCATGAAAAATATCCTGATATAAATACCATAATGATATCAGGATACGCCGCTCCGGAAGTCGTTGAAAAAATATGTTCTAAATTAAAATTAAAGGCTTTTATTACAAAACCCTGGGATATAAATGATTTAATAGCTCAGATTAACGATTGTTTATAATATTTTACACTTTTTTTTAATTTTAAAAACGTATATTATTTTTATTAAAATAATAATTATTTTTCGTTATTAAGCCCGCCTGTGTATTTTTTTGCTGTAAATATTAAAGTTAATGTCCCGCTGAAAATAATAAGATATTTTATTATGGCGTATATAAAACTGAACATGCTTTTTTTACTCCGGCCGTTTATTATCGAGTTATGTGAAAAGCTTTCGGCTATATAATAAAGAGTTGTAAGAATAGCTATAAATATTGACATCGCAGCTATAGCCGGAAGAAAAACCTCTTCGACACTTTCGTCGATATCATTATCATTACCGTTATTACTATCGTTATATAAATTGTTTTTATCATTGCCGCATTCGTTAAAATTGCCGTCCGCGTTTGAAATATTTTTTTTATTTTTGATCATGGCGTTACGTTTTTTTGCGGCTATTAATGATTTATCGGGTATTATTTCTTCTGATTTTATAAATTTAAGGCCAATTTTTACAAGATCGCTTACGGCATCATTCTTTTTTATGAAGTAAATATTTTCTTCGCGCAGGCCGAGCTTTAAAATTATATCGTCCTGTATGGTTTTTCTGTCTTCCGCGGCAATCGATTCAGCGCGGTCTATTATCGCGCATATTTCATTAAAATTATCTTTTATAGCGAAAAAAAGGTCTATTTCAGCCCGTCTTAATCCAATTAACGAATTAACATAAAATAGAGCTCTGCCGCCGTTATATTGTGTTGCAAGGTTTGATACGGCGTTATCCTGAATATCGCTATCGGTTATAGACGTAACGGCTGTCTGTTTTTCCGTTCGGTGTTCTATTCCGCTTCCTTCCGCGCCGAGAAGTATATTTATCATTTAAAAATTCTCCTTTATTTGATTTTATTATAAGATTTATAATATTCATTAGATTTTTGTTGAAATGAACTTATAAGCTCTTCAATTGAAGGCGGTATTTTTGATATAAATATTTTTTTGAAAGTGTGGCCGAGCCCGTAAGTAATCGATCCCGCGGTAACGGCTGCTACCGCTGAGACTATTGCGGGCCCCGGAGGGCCGAATATCCATGATACGCCTTTTGATACCGTAAAAAAAATTTTTTTACCAATCGAATTTATGCCGAGTTGTAATAAAATATTTTGAACAAATTCTTTATTTATTTGTTTTTCATATAATCTGGCTAATTGATATATCATCTTAAATTGAATAGCTGAAAGCGCGACGGCATCCGGGCCGGGGATAGGAAGCGCTCCTATTCCAAAGGCCTCTCCGGAAGACCAGTTGATTATGCCGTTTGCCTGTTCTTCTTTATGCCGGCAGATACGGCCCCATAATATAATTTTAGCTTCGCTGCTCAGAACTGATGTAATTCGTTTTACCGCTTCTTCAAGTCCTTCCGGCGGGTAATTTTTTTTAGTCGAAACGCCTATCGCTTTTTGCTCAGCTTTAATAAGTCCTAATTTCTCATTACAATCGTTTATAGCAATTTCATAATCGTTTTTATCTCCGAGCGTATCGATTTTTGATAATATAGTAATAATAGGTTTTTTAAGTTTTTTAATGTCTTCAAAAGCTTTTTTTACATTTACGGTTACTCCGGCGGAACTATTTACGAAATATAATACCAGATCGGCGTTCTGTTCAATAAAATTAACGGCTTTCGCTGAAATTAATGAGTTAATGTCTTCGAGCCCCGGTGTATCATATATAAATACAGTTTTACATCCCGGAAATTCATAACGGTTTACTTCTACGGTTTCTCCGGCTTTTGGCGACTCTTTTATATCTTCGCGGCCGGTGACGGCTTTTATAAAAGAAGATTTACCGCAGTTGACCGTGCCGATAACGGGTATGTTGAGCGTTGCTCTGCCAAGCTCTTCTTCCACCGAAGCTTCCGCGCGCTTCCAGGAGCCGGCAAGTTCTCCTTCCGGTTCCTGCCATTTCCCGTTAATCGTTTCTTCGCTATAACGGCGTCCTGGCAATAAATCCGATGAATCATGTTTATTTTTATTTTCAGCGTTTTTGTTTATAGAATGAATATAACGGTTTTTAAAGTGTTTTAACAGTAAATCCAGTTCTTTTTCAAAATCCATAATTATTACTCCGGTTATCAGTTATCAGTCGTCAGTTGTTAGTCGTTAGTCGTTAGTTACTCAATTAACGGTTTTGATTTTGAATATGTTTCGGCTTCCTGAGAATATAGCGAATATTCAGCGCTATTGCGCATATCTATATTCCGGTCCTGAATATTACATTCTTTTTTATATTTGTTGAACATTTCTTTGACTTTAACGAGCGGTATAGTTTTTCCCGATGCAATCCATGCGCTCATCGCCATTCCGAGCGCGTAAGTAACGCTAACGGCTACGGCGGATTTAACGCCATAAAAAAAAGTCGAAGCTAAAGAAGTTCCAGCTATAGCTGCGCCTGAAGAACCCATAACGGCTTTTATATTTTTATAAGTCATATTTTCACCATAAACTCCAGCTATTTTAATGATCATATAATATTGGTTCATCATTAAAGGCAGAGTTTCACTGAATGGAACGGGCGATGCGCTTATAGCCAGAGCGCGTATGGCGGCGTATTTAACGAAAGAATGCGCCTGCTCGCGCAATGCATTTTCTATTTCAGGCCTGTTTTTACGAAAAAATCTCGCTAATTTTAACATTTTTTCACTGTTTATTAATATGGCAAGAATCCCATCCTTTAAAAGTTCAATACCATGTCCGCTATTTGCGCATGTAAAATAAAGCCTCTGCGAATTTTTTGCGTGCGGTAATTTATTAAAAACATCGTTTTTAAATTCATTTAATTCGTTTTCATCGCTGAACGCATCCATTTTATTTATTATAGTAATTACCGGGCGGCCAGTTTTAAAAAGTTCAGTGGAACATTCTTTTACCGTGGCCGTAACGCCTTCCGCGGCGTTTATCACATGCGCATATATATCCGTATCGCCTATAAAATCAAGTGTTTTATCTGATACAGCCGTTTCTATATCATCGAGTCCAGGCGTATCGGCCAGAAAAGTATCTTTATAAATCGGTAAAAGTTCTATTTCTTCAGTCCATCCGGCTACAGGAGATATTTTTTCACGGCACGCGTCAATATCCAGCAGCCGGAAAAACAGCGAAGTTTTTCCGGCGTTGACTTTTCCTATAAGCGTTATTATAAGATCGTTTTTTTTAGTCATGCTTTTATTTATTTATTCTTATAAATTTTATATTACTTCCCTGGCCGTCGGGTTGAAAATTTGAAAGCTGCGTATCTGAAGGATAAATATAAACCGCTCCGCCTGAAGGAAGCATAATATTATTAACGTTCGAAGGCGCGTAAGCGGACGCACTGAAATTAAATATATTGTTTTCGGAGCCGTATCCATAAGCGCCCGTCGGAGAATTGACTAAATTAGCCACACGGTATCCGATCACAATGGATGCGAAATCATTAAATAATTCGCTGTTTTGATTTTTCATGATATCTTCGACGGCCCTGTAATCGCCATTTGTATGTCCGATAAGCATTTTAAACATTTCTTCGCGGTCTTTAGCGTGGTTTTTGCAATATTGCATGAACGTATATGCGAGCGCGTAACTTTCATCGTCATTCATCCATACGCATAACGGCGCGCCGTTTCTAATTTTGTTATTTGCGTCTGCTTTAAGAGAGTTTATTCTGCTTTCACCGGGGGTTTTAGCTATTATTTGTTCCGCTGATTCAGCCATGCCTTCATCCATCCATGAATCCATTCTGGATATTTTTTTTATCATAACGCGCTGGCCGTAATTTATAAGATGCTGAAATTCGTGCGCCAGCGTTCTTATAAGTTCAGGATCTAAAGGATTAGCGGTAGCCGTCGATCCTCGCTCTATGCCGTATTTGATATTCATATAAAAAATTTCCATTTCATTAAGGCCGTTTCCGAGCGTAAGATCGTCTGACATAAAATATCCATAAGTGGACATTTCAGCTTCTCCCATATCATAATAAAGGATAACGACTTTCTGATTTGCATCGATATCGGTAGGGCTTCCAAAAGCTGATAGCATATAAGGATAAATATTGTTATCAAAATTCTGGCCAATAGAATTCCAATCATATTGAGCGCTTATGGCATCATCTAAAAATATGAGGCATTTCGATGTTGAACTTCCATAAACTTTAGAAGCCGCAAGATCTTTTACATCAGTTTCACCCGATGTTACTTTAAATGTATATTGTAAATCATTTTCGGTAATTATGGGCCTTTTTCTTTCGCTGGCCTGCATAAGCGGCGCACGGCCGGGAAATTTTCTGTCTTTTAAACCTATTTTTTTCGTGTTAAAGTTAAATATCATTCTGGAAGGGTTGTTCACCGATTCAGGCAATATGCCAACAGCTTCGGTTGTACCGCTTTCCGAACCGTTTGTGTTAACCGCTATTAACGCCTTTTTATCAAAGCCGGGAATTGATATATCGGTAATACCGGGAACGGGCGGATTTGAATTGATAATAAAGTCGGCCGAAGCAATATTAGAATCGGTCATATCTGTTTTTTGAGCGGCCGCTTTAATGGTTTTTGATACGGAAATAATTATTTCTGAAGTATATTGAACTCCATCGATAAGCGGATTTGAGCCGTCGAGCGTATATTTAATAATAGCGTCAGGCGTAGCGCAGCTGATCGATACCGTTTGCGCGGCGTTAAAAGTTCCTCCCGCCGGATTTATTATCGGCGTTGCGACGACGGAAGGCTGCTGACCGTCTAATATTATAGAAGTTCCATCATAATTAATAACCGTATTTTTAGTCACGTAAAAGAAATATGATTTTCCCGCGGTTATAGAAGGATCTGAATCGTCGAGTTTTTCTATCACTCCTGAAGTATTGCGGACTACCGATATAAAAGTTCCTGCTATGGGCGACCAGCTGTAAAGGCCGGTAATAAATGAATATTTTGACATTAATTCATAAAAAGTAATATTTTCAGGCACTTTTGAAAATCCGATAAGGTTGAATCCTTCCGTCAGTTTAATGTCATTGATATTTGGAAGAGCTTCGCCCGCTATATTTATTGAAGATTTATTTTTAGATAAAAAAATATATCCTTTACCGGCGCTAATGGCGGTTATTGAATTGTCAGATACGCTTAAAAAAGTTCCAGCGGCGGGGCTGTATAAAAATATATCTTCGATTTGAGTGTTAGCGCTTAAAAAAGTCGATAAAGAATCCTGAGGAGTTACGGTAAGTGAAACGAAATTAAAACCTTCCTTTAATTCGATAGATTGATTGATTTGCGCATAAGCCGGAATGGCTGAAATCATTAATAAAGTTGAAATAATAAAAGCCGTTAGTGTAATAAAAATAAAATGTTTTTTAAGAAACATAACTCCTCCATAACTTATTATATTTATATGTTTTATGTATTTATAGATTAATAAAAATAGTCTTAAAATTTTTTTTATTTAATTGCATATCATCATACAATAATCAAATTGATAAGTCAATTATATTTTTAGGTTGATTAATTTTTAATGTTATCTGTCGTTATGATTTTTATGAGCTGAATAAAATATAAAGCATAATTATAATAACGGAGCAGAAAATTAAAATATTTATATATCCGGCGTATATATAACGATTATCCATTTTTAAAGCTTCATCAAGCGAATATTTGCGAATAGAAAGTCCTTGCGGCGGTTCTTCACGCGCGGTAAGAGTTTGTTCGCTTTTGAAGAAAAAGGTTTCAAAAAAGTGAATATATTCATGAAAAATAGTTTTAAGCACCTGATATGATAAGTGCTTTTCCGATGTGATGCCGAGAAAAGCGAATGAACCTTCAAAAAGTACTATGGATTTAGATTCGTATAAAGTTTTATATTCCGAAGCCGGATTTTCGATAAAAGGCGAGCCGGGCGCAAATCCGGAAGACGTATATCTTTCTATGTGAGAAAAATGCCCCAGAACGATAGAATCGTTCGGACCGAATTGCATCTCTTTACATATCCTGATCGGACAGAGTTTTTTTATGTTTAAAGATTTATCTATTAATTGCGGCGTTATTTTGATATTAATTTTTAAAATATCGGTTATAATGTTATTATCGAGATCGTATAACATTTTTCGTATAAAATAATAACCCTGGCCTTTAAAATATAAATAAATATAACGCGGTAAAATTTCGTTAAAAAAAACCGCTGTTTGCGTTTCGGCTATTTCATTGAAATCGGCCATTGCACATCCTGAAAATTATAATATTAACTGAATAAAATAATAAATTTTTAAATTTTATCAATAATTTTAAGTATTTTTTAAATATATTCAGGTAATTTACGGCTTTTATAGATAAATTTACATGATTTTATAATAAAATTTTTGAAAACGCAAGAAAATTATTACTGATGTTTTCTTTATTTTTATTGCGAACTCATTAATTATTAATTATTTATTGAAAATTATTTTATTTTGATTTATAATAAACAAAATAGTTATGTGTAATCGTTTGTAAAAAATAATTACAGGCGAAACGTAAAAAGATAAATATTTATGAAATAAAAATATATAAGGATGTGTTTTTAATGTGTTTTAACGCAAACCGTTGCAGGTTTTTTTTGTTAATTTTAGTTACTGCGGTCTGCTTTGCCGTCAGTCATTTTTTTATTGGTTTTACGGCATCTGCTATGAGCGTTACCCTTCGTGACGGCGGCGGGCCTTATCAGGCGGAATGCGTCGGCGGCGAGGCGGATAGGATAAAAATCGATAAAAATGGGACGGACGAAATAATAGAAATATCAGATATTATGAATATAAAATTTTCCGGATCTGAAAGCGCGGCCGTTTCCGATAATTTATCGAAAAGTGATACGGGCGCTGCCGGCGCGGCTTCCGCCGATGTGCTTGAAATTTTAAAAAAAGTTCCTGATAAGTCTAAATTTCCTAATGCCGGCGGTTATGTAATTAAAGATGAAGATGTTTATACATATAATGCGGATGGCACGTATAAAATAGTATCGCATTATATTTTTAAAATTTTTGAAGACCGTTCCGTAGATAGCGGTATAGAAACCGGTTATGCTTTTGAGCGCGAATCCGCGCGTATAATAATGGGCCGTACTATAGCCGAAGACGGCAGAGTCAGCGAACTCGATTTAAATTCTGTGACTATCGGCGATGCGTTTCGCGGCGCAAAATTTTACTCGAATACTTATAAAATTATATCAGCGACGCTTCCTGACGTTAAAAAAGGGTCTATTATTGAATATAAAATAGAAAGAAATGTATTTAAGCCTATTATAGAAGGATATTTTACTCCCTCGATATATTTTGGTTCGTCGGAACCCGCTTATGAAGTCAGACTCGAAGTCAGGATGCCTGAAGATAAAAAGCTTTACTGGATAGCTAAAAATTTTGACAGAATTTATGATAAAAATTTCGAGGTTATAAAAAACGCCGCGAATCCGGAGATAATCCAGAATAAAGGCTATGTTTCATATATTTTTAGCGCTTATAACGTTCCTGAAATTATTATGGAATATGCGATGCCTCCAGTTAAAGACATCGTTCCGCGCATTCAGTGTTCGGCTTATGAAAATTGGGATAAAATATATGAATGGGATATTAAAAATCTTGGCGCAAATATATCGCAGATATCTGATGAGTTAAAAAATAAAACGCTCGATTTAATAAAAAATTGTAAAACTAATGACGAAAAAATAGCGGCTATATATCATTATGTGCAGCAGGAGATACGTTATATTTCCATAAAAGGAGATATCGTCGCCAATCGCGCCGGTCATCCCGCGAAACAGATATTCGAAAATAAATACGGAGATTGCACGGATAAATCAATATTAATGGCCGCAATGCTCGGCGCAGCCAGAATCGTTTCTTATCCGGCGGCTATAATGGCCGGCGGCGGCGATTGGGACCCTGAAGTGGCGCATATAAATTCAAATCATAAAATTTCATTCATATCTTATGATTCGAAGGAAATATTTCTTGACAGCACCTCTCAAAATACCAGATTTCCTTTTTTCCGCGCCGATGATCACGGCCGTAATTGCCTTGTTTCGCAGGCGCGCCGCATGGTGCGTTCAGGTATGCCGCTCAGTAATAATCTTCTTCGCTGCGAGGCGGTTATCAATTCCGACAAAAGTATTACAGTTAAAGGCCGCCGCGAAACCGATGGCCATATAGAATCAATGATCAGAGGACGTAATAAAAGCCTTAAAGAAAGCGAAATTAAAGATAATTTTAAACGCTCGTTAAATCAGACGCTTCCCGGCGTAGAACTTATTAAACTTGAATATACTGATTTAATGAATCTTAACGAACCGGTAATCGAAACTTTTGAATATCGCGCTCCGGAAGCGGTTATTAGCGCGGGTGATTTGATTTTATTCTCCGTTCCAGGCCATGAAATGCAATTTAAAGAAGTAAGCCTCGAAGAAAGAAATTATCCGATCGATTATATGTATCTTACCAACAACGAAGTCGTTTATGAATTTTTACTTCCTGAAAGTTATAAAGTTAAATATCTCCCGGCTAAGCTTGAAATAAATAATAAATATATAACATACAGAGCTGAATATGTTAAAACTTCAGAAAATAAAGTCGTGTTTAGCGATAAAATTGAAAGAAAAGTCAGAATGGTTGATCCGGCCGATTATAAAAACTATAAAACCGATATTGAAAAAATAAAAAAATATTCAGGCGAAAAAGTCGTAATAAGCCGCGAACGTTAAATCGTAAATGCAGACTTATGAATGAAATATAAAAATAGTTTCACTTTAAAAATATGGGAGTGTGAATGTCCGATGAATGAATGTTTCGAACTTAATAAAATTAAAATATATAAATATATAAAATTATACTTAATAATGTTTTTTATTTTTATATTTTTATGTATTATGGTTACTGCCGGTTCGGCTCTTGCAATGAGCGTTACTTTAAAAGACGGAAGCGTTTATGACGCTGAATTTGCTTCCGGTGCGGACAACGGTTTGATAATCGATAAAAACGGTACCGGCGAGGTAATTTCGGTTTACGACGTTAAATCGATATGTTTTTCAGATCGTGAGCGCGATGAATCAGATACCGCCGCCGTTAAAACGGCCGCGGTTGAAATTCCAGCCGATATTAAAGAAATACTTGATAAAGTTCCGGATAAATCTAAGTTTCCGGATGCCGGCGGGTATATAATTAAAGACGAAGACATTTATACGCTAAATGCCGACGGAACTTACAAAATACGCTCGCATTATATTTTTAAAATTTTTGAAGACCGCGCTATAGATAATAACATTATTATCGGTTACGCGTTCGAGCGTGAATCGGTTAAAATAGAAATGGGCCGCACTATTCAGCCTGACGGCTCAGTTTCGGTTTTAAATCAGGCCGACGTTAAAATCGGCGATATGTTCGCGGGAGCGCAGTTTTATACCAACACATATAAAGTGCTTTCCGCGGCGCTTCCTGACGTTAAAAAGGGTTCTATAATAGAATACGTTATCGAAAAAAACATATTTAAACCTATAATGGAAGGCTATTTTTGCCCCGCTGTTTATTTTATAGCGGGCGAACCCAAACATATATGCCGCGTTGAAATTAGAACGCCAAAAAACAAAAAATTATTCTGGATGGCGAAAAATTTCGATAATATATATGATCCGGCATTTGAAAATTTAAAAAAGCACAGAGATCCCGTTATAACGGAAACTGACAAAGAAAAAATTTATACTTATGAAATAAAAGATATAGCCGAACTTATTTCTGAACCGTCGATGCCTTCTTATAAAGACGCCCTGCCGTATGTTCAATTTTCAGCGTTTGAAACATGGGACCCTGTTTATAATTGGTTTAATAATCATTTTAATAAACATGTAATGGACATTTCCGATGAAATGCGAAAAAAAACCGAAGAGATAATTCGCGGCCTCGTTAAGGCTGAAGATAAAATCGCAGCTATTTATCATTACATACAACAGCAAAATCGTTATATTTCGATAAAAGGCGATCTGGTAGCCGGCCTCACCGGGCATGGCGCGAAGCATACATTCGATAATAAATACGGCGATTGCGTTGATAAAGCGATATTGATGACGGCGATGTTGAAAATAGCGGGCGTGGATTCTTATCCTTCGCTTATTAACGCCGGAGGGCCGCAGTGGCAAACGGATGTGCCTCATCTCAGCTCAAACCATTCAATTTCATTCGTAACTTACGATTCTAAAGAAATATTTCTTGATGCTACATCGCAGGATAGCAGGTTTCCATTTTTCAGGGCCGACGATCACGGCCGTAATAATATGATTCCGCAGCTTAAAAAATTTGTAAAATCTTCCATGCCTTTGAGCGTTCAAAAAAATCACAGGCGCGTCGTTATTAACGGCGATGGAGGTATAAGCGTTACAGGCCGGCGCTGGTACGAAGGCGCGTTCGAATACTGGGCGCGGATGGCAAATAAAAGCCTTAAAGAAAGCGAAATTAAAGATAGTTATAAGCAGAGGTTGAATGTTACTTTACCCGGCGTGGAATTAAAAAAAATTGAATATACCGATTTAATGAATTTAAACGAGCCCGTCGTAGAAACGGTTGAATATAACGCGCCCGATGCGGTTATTATAGCGGGCGACCTTATGCTTTTTTCGGTGCCGGGATATAAGTTCGAATTTAATGAAGTGAGCCTTGAAGAAAGAAAATATCCGCTCGATTATCAATATTTAACGCGGACCGAAAATGTATTTGAATTCGTAGTGCCTGAGGGTTATAAGGTAACATATAAACCGCCGGTTTTTGAGGTTAAAAATAAGTATATCGAATTTCGCGCGGAATATGAAGTAAAAGATGCTTCTACGATAGTTTTTAAAGATAGTTTTGAGCGCAAAGAACGTTTTGTCGATGTAAAAGATTATAAATCATATAAAAAAGATCTTGAAAGTATATCTAAATATGCGGGCGAAAAAGTAGTTATGAACAAAATTAAATAAAATAATTGTTCGTGAAGCTAATATTAAAAACGAATAAATAATAAAAAATAAAAAGTGAAAAGCGGAGGAAATCAATGAAAAAAAGTAAAACGTCGGGTAAATATATTAAAACTGTAATATGCTTTCTGGTTTTTGCGGCTTTTATCGCATTGATAGGCGGTTTTGCCTCGGCGGATGTAATTCATTTAAAAAATGGCGATAAAATAAGCGGAACCGTTACTTTAAAAGATGGTATGGTAACTGTAAAACCACCTTATACGGAAAAATTTTTGATAGGGTTTAAGGAAATCGAGCGTATCGATATTAATCAAAATAAAGATACCGAAGAATTATCGGCTATTAAAGACGATATCCTGAGGAAAGCGTTCGCTGAAAAGATCGATGAAGCTATGTATCCGAATGCCGGTCATGTTTATCTTCACAGGGAAGAAAATTATATATTAAACGCCGATAACACGGTAGATACTCATTCTCGTTCAATAATAAAAGTTTTAAAAGAGCGGAGCCTCGATGCGGCTAATTTCGTGAGATCGTTAAAAAAAGAAGGTGAAAGTATTGAAATAATACATGCGCGTTCTATTTCGCCGGACGGCGTGGTCTCTAACCTTAGAAACGATGCGGTTAAATATACCGATAAATATTTAGCATATCCGATGTACGATAAAGTGAAAATACTTCAATTTTCAGTGCCTGAAGTTAAAATAGGAAGCATAATCGACGTTAAGATGATAACTAAATCTTATAAAACCGATTGTCTTAACCCCATTACCTATCGTAAATATTTTATGTCTTACGAGCCGGTTAAATATTCTAAATTTACACTGTCGCATCCGAAAAATATTAAAAATATTAAATATAAGTCTTATTTTTTCGACGATAAAAATTCTAAAAATGAAGCGTGCGATAAAGTATATAATGAAATTACCGGCGAAACGGCGCTGCTTTCGTTTGAAAAAGCTGATATTCCGGATTATGTCGAAGAGCCGCTTATGCCTCCTTTTTCTTATTTCGTTCCTAACGTTAAATTCGTCGAAAAATATAAATTAAGTGAAATAGCCGCGGAACTAAAAAAAAGAATAGAACCTGCTATCGTTTTGAGCGACAAAATGAAAAGCGACCTTGCCGGGATTATAAAAGATTGTAAAACTGGAAAACAGAAGGCCGAGGCGATTTATATTTATCTCGCCACCAATATAAAACATGTGTCGATAGAAGCGTCTATTGATGATTATCGTCCAAATCCGATTGTTAAGGTTTATGAAGAAAAGTATGCTTCTCTTTTTGACCGTTCTGTTTTATTATATGCTTTTTTGAAAGAAGCCGGATTGCAATGTGATATATGTTTCGGTACTGACGATAATTCGTATAAATTCGATGAAGAAATGATGAGTGTATATGATTTCGATAATATTATAGTCGTATGTGAAAACGATTATTTATACGCTAATTCAGAGTTTTATCCTTACGGCGTTATACCTGAAAGTTATAAAGATAATAAATATTTTAAGATATTTAAATCGGACGGCGGGTTATTTGATATAACGCGCGATAAATTTGAAAGAAGCTATTCCGATGATATGCTTATGCTGACTATATCGCCTGATGCTAAAACTGAATTCAGGCTTGAAGAATTTAATCACGGTAGTTCTGATCATTAGTTTCGTGCGGGTTATAAGTATTTAAAGCCTATAAAAAGAAAACAATCTTTTGAACAGGTTGCTTCAGGTATCGCGAACGGCGGACGGCTTATAAATTATACTCTTACCGATGTTGAAAATCTTAAAGAAAAGCAAGGGTGCACTATCGATTTTGAATCGCCTAATTATGTTTCAAAGCTTGGCGATATGTATATGCTTATTCCGCTTCCTTTTTCTTCGATATATACCGGTTTTGTTTCAAAGGAAGACCGTAAATTCGATATATTTTTCGATAGCTTTAGCCTCGATTCTATCAGCGTGAAAATAAAATTGCCGCCGGGTTACAAAGTAAGATATATGCCGGAGTCAATTGAAAAAGCGAATGAATATTATAAAATATCGCTTAAATTAAAATACGATGAAACGAATAATGAAGTGATTTTTACCAGAAGAAATGAAACGCTTAAAAAAATAGTTCCAGTGTCTGATTTTAAAAAGTTGAAAGAGCTTTTTGAAACGGCCGGCACTTTAAAAAAAGAGCGTTTAATACTTGAAAAAAATAAATAATGTTAAAGATAATTAATAAATAACGACAGGCGCTTAACTTGAATAATGGTAATGGTACAATAGTAAAAAAAATAATAATCGGTTCTCTGCTGGGCGCGGTAGTTTTTATATCGATAGCTTTTTTTGCCGATTACGAAAAAGTGGCCGCTGCGATTTCGGGGTTTCCGGCCGGATTGTGGCCGTTCATTTTGTTTCTGTCTTTAGCGAATTATGCTTTCAGGGTTATAAAGTGGGATTTTTACCTTTCCAGACTTGAAATTAAAATACCGCGAGCCGCAAGCATATTGATATTTTTCTCCGGTTTTATAATGGCCATAACTCCCGGTAAGATGGGTGAAATTTTAAAATCGCTTTTAATGTATGAACGTTATGGCGTGGCGGTTACTAAAAGCGCGCCGGTCGTTTTTATGGAACGGCTTACCGACGTTCTCGCGCTTTTGTTTATATGCTCTTCAGGCGTGGTTTTTGCTTTAAGCGGCGCATCGGACGGCGCCGCATCAAGGCAAAAAAACGTTTCACTAACGATAACCTCCGGCGAACTTAATTTTTCACAGTTTATATCGCTTGCGGCAGTCGCTTTTTTTACATTCGCCCTGATATTTTTTTTGTCGAACCGCAGATTATCAGGAACGATTTTAAAATATCTGGAGCGTTTTAAATTTATAAAAAAACATATTGTTCATCTTGAATCGCTTTTTGAAGCGGCCCGCGTTATATTAACTCCATGGCCGCTTTTTTATGCTACTTTTTTATCGATCCTCGCCTGGGCGCTCGAATGTTATTCTCTTTATTATATAATTACCGTCATAGCCCCTTATGCGCCTGTTTCTTTTACCGCGTTATTATTTTTTAGTTCGTTCGCCTATGCGTTTTCGACTATAATAGGAGCGCTGGCCATGCTTCCCGGCGGGCTATTCGTTACGGAAGGCGGAATGGCTTTTTTACTTGTCGGCCTGATAAAAATATCTACTCCCGATGCTGTAGCGGCGACTTTTATGGTGCGCGCCGCCACGCTCTGGTTCGCTTTGATTATTGGTATTTTAGCTCTGCCGGCTTTTAACGCTTATGCTAAACGCCGGTTATGAATTCGTTGACTTTAAAATAATTTTATTGTATAATAAGCGCCTGATAGATTATTATGTAATGATAAAAAAATTTAAGGAGAGTTATATGAAAAAAAGTATATTTAATTTAATGATCTCTATGATAGTATTTTTTGCCGTTTTACTCACTGTTTCCGTGGCGTATGCTCAGGATGACATGCAGGAAGCAAAAGCTTCGTTTCTGGGCGCGGGCGTTAAATTTAAAATGGACCGGCCTTCTATGAAAGCGCGGAATTTAGAAAGTTCGAACAGTGAGCAGGTTAAAGAAGCGAAAGAATTTAAACATATGGATAACGGCCTTTTAAGCGGAGCTTTTGGCGGCAACGGCGGAGCTGAAGGCGTAAGAAGCCGTCCTATTAAAGATACAAAAATATTATGTGAAGTATGTAAAGCTAAGGCTGTACTTTATTCCAATGAAAATTGTGAATTTTGCAAAGGTAAATCTTACGCCGATCTTTGCGATAAATGTATAGCATGGTCTATTTTAAACGCCTGCGATGAATGTAAAGCCAGAATACGCGGTAAAGTCGGTAAAAAAGAAGCCGTTTCAGTTGACGAAGCCGCGGATGATGAAAAAATAGAAATTTCTAATTCTGTTTCTGAAGAAATTACCGCCGATGAAGTTAATAATGAAAAAATGGAAGTTAAAGCTAAAACAAAAGTTAAAAAAAGCGCGTCAAGGAAAAATAAGAATAAAAAAGCGGTAAAAACTGAAGCAGTAGAAGAAAGCATTGAATAAAAGACGGCAAAGGCGTTAATTTTAAATATAGTTTAAAATTATAACGAGCGCGCCGCCGGATGAAAGTAAAGCAATAATTTTAATTGTTATAACAATAATTAATACGATATAATTTTAAATTTCAGGCCCGCGTAAAGCAGGGCCTTTTTATTTATCGTCCGGATTATTATTGAACTATTTATAACCGCCGCCGGGAAATAATCGGCGCAGAGTTTCTTCACAGCGTTTTAAAACGGTTTTTGACGCCATTCCACGGCATCTATCTATGATGACGGCATCGTCCGTTATTCTGCCGCGAGCGTCTATTATTTTAAAAAATAGCCTGGTCACTTTTGAGGTTATTTCAAAGCCATTCCATCTGACATATCTGGCGTAGCCTGTTAATTGTAATTCCGTTTTTAATAATTCGAGCGCGGCGGATTTGCTTGTGCCGTGTTTCCAGCTCAAAACCGGTGTTTGTGATAAATGCGAGGCGTGGCTGAAAGCCGTTGATTTTTGCGTCCGGGCAGGGATAGTAGAATCGGTTCCGGCGCACGCGAAAGCGCATAAGAAAAATAAAATAATAAAAATAACCGTTATTATAGATATTATTTGTCTTTTTGCCTTTTGTCTTTCTTTATTATTTGTAATATTCATAAACTTAGTGTATCTTCTTTTTTTATGTTAGTTAAGTTTGAGGAGATTTAAATTTGCTTTTAAAATAAGACAAATAAATTTAATTTAAATGTATTAAAAATATAAAAATTCATATATTTAAAATTAATGATATCACATGCGGCGGTTAAAGTCAATTGGATTTTGAAGGGGATTACTTGAAATAAGGAAATTTTTATGTTATTATTTTATAAGTTAATTTTAAATAGTTAATTTTTCAAATTTGAGTAACGATTTATTAATGGCTTTCATAAATATTTTTGTCATTTTTTATCTTTCCAGAACGGACTCATTTTATTGTCTATTAAAAATTTTTTTTTAATCTTATATTTATACTTAATTAAAATTTAATAATATGAGGCGGTTTATGAACCTTAAAAAAATAATGTTGTTAATTTCAGCGATTATAATAATGCTTATTTTTATATCAAAATGTTATTCGTATGAAGGAAAAAAAGAATTTACTATAATAGATAATATTAAACGTGAATATATAGTTTTTCAAAAAGAAAACCGTGATAAACGTGAAAAAACGCCTTTATTAATAATACTGCACGGCGGCGGCGGAAATGGCGAAAAAATGCAAAAAATGAGCCGTTAGAAGAGCGGCTTGACGATAAAGAACCCGGCGACGAAGTTACCAGTTGTAAAAGAAACTTATGAGGCGTCTGATAAAGGCGCTGAAGTAGTTTTTTATATAATTAAAGGCGGCGGACATTGCTGGCCTGGTAAAAAAATCGGCCAGCTTTATAAATGGCTGATCGTAAAAGATGGGGAAGGCGGTTCTGCCTGCATGGATATAAACGCCGCCGATGAAATCTGGAATTTTTTTAAAAACAAAAAATCTGCGGTAAAATAAATAAAAAATATAATGTATTGACTTAATAAATAAAAAAATATAAAATTATCGATAATAATTTATTTATTATTTTATTTATGAGGTTTATATGAATGAACTTAAAAATAATGTAAATGCCGTTCCTGAGCCTTCTTTAAGGCGTCTGCCCGTTTATCGCGAATATCTTTTAAAAGTGAAAGAAACCGGTATTCGTTATGTTTCGTGCACGCAGATATCGGAAGCTTTAGGGCAGGTTGCAGTTCAAATTAGAAAAGATATAGCTTTTACGGGCATTATTGGCAAGCCGAAAATTGGCTATGAAGTAGATGAATTGCTTTCAATCCTCGATAATTACCTTGGACTTAATAATACTACTGAAGCTTTTTTAATAGGCGCCGGCAATCTTGGCGCGGCGCTTTTATCTTATGAGGGCTTTGATTCTTGCGGACTTCATATTATAGCGGCTTTTGACAACGATCCGTCGAAGATAGGCCGTGAAATAAATAAAAAAAAGATAATGCCCGTCGAAAAATTTCAAAATTTAACCGGTAGAATGAAAATTAAAATAGGAATTCTGGCGGTACCGGCTTCCGAGGCCCAGCGGCTCGCGGATTTAATGATAGATTCAGGAATCAGGGCGATCTGGAATTTTACGTCAGCTAAAATTATCGCTTCTTCAAATATTATTATTCAGCATGAAAATTTTGCAGCTTCTTTTCTGGTGCTTTCTAAAAAACTGAAAGGTGAATTATAAAATTATGATTTCTTAAAAAATATTTATATTTTATTTTTTTATAATATAATATTGGAGGGGCGTAAATTGATTAAAAAAAATTTTAAAAATGTATTTCTTATTTTTATCTTATTAATTGTATATTTATCTTTTTCTTTTTCCTGTGCTTTTTCAAATAACCCGGCTATGGAATCCGGTAAAATTTTTCTGACATCTGAAAATAAAATTAAAATAGAAGCCATAGTCGATAAATATATAGCTAAAACTCAATCGCCCGCGGCTCTTCTTGGCGTGTGGACGCCTGACGGTGAAATGCGCATGGTGAAAGGTAAATCTGATTTAAATGCCGGAACTGACGCTAAAATAACTGATAGGTTCCGTATAGCCAGCGTTACGAAAACTTTTACGGCTACCCTGCTTTTAATGCTTGTCGATAGAAAAAGTTTGAGTCTTGATGATAAGCTTTCAAAGTTTTATCCTTATTTTAAAAATGCAGATAAAATAACTATAAGACAACTTCTTGATCATACAAGCAGAAGCCCTGCATATACGTCAATGAATGAATTTGATAAATTCGTTAAACCAGAGCCGTTAAAAAAATGGACTAACGATGAATTATATAAAATGATCGAAAATGCCGAACCTGATTTTGAACCCGGAACCGGGTTTAAATATTCAAATTCAAATTATTTACTGGCCGGCCTTATAATCGAAAAAGTATCTGGAAATAGTTATTCGGACGAACTTAAGGCTAAAATATGCGGCCCGCTTGGCCTTAAAGATACTTATTACGCCGTAACTCCGGAGATCGAAGGCCCGCATTTTCATGGATATGAAGCGACGACGGATGTTTCTTTATTCGACCCTTCCGGCCCCGGCTTTGCGGGAGCTATAGTTTCCACGCTTGACGATCTTAAAATATGGGCCGAAGCGTTTACCGACGGCAGATTGATTTCAAAAGAATTACGCGAGCAAAGCGTTAAATTTATAGTCGAAGATGGTTATCCGCAGTCGGGTTATGGCCTGGGAATGATGGCCTGGGGATCATTTTACGGTCATAGTGGCATGATTAAAGGCGGCTGTGTAGTAATGTTTCGCGACGTGAATTCTGGCGTAAGTATCATCTGTATGTACCCGATGACTGCCGATTATTTAAAATTAGCCACCGAATATACTTTTAATGAAATAGCCGACCTGCTGATACCTGGTTCATATATGAAAAGTATAGAAGCGTATAAAATAATAAAATAAATATATGGAGGCATTATGAATAAAATATTCAGGGTATTATCTGTATTAATTTTAACGTTATTTATTCTTATATTTTCTTCTGAATTATTAAAGGCGGCAGGTGAAGGAATTATAAAAACTGGTAAAAAAACGCTGATGAATGAAGATATCAAAAAAAAGATAGAAGCCATATTTGATAAGCATGTCGCGGAAAGAAAATCGCCAGCAGCCATTCTTGGCGTATGGACGCCGGACGGCGATGTGATCGTCGTAAGGGGCCAATCTGATCCGAAAAAATCTGTAGAAGCCAGAGTTACGGATCGTTTCCGCATTGCCAGCGTAACAAAAACTTTTACGGCCGAACTTTTACTGATGCTTGCCGATGAAAAAAAAATAAGCCTCGACGATAAATTATCTAAATTCTTTCCTGAAATAAAAAATGCAGATAAAATATCAATAAAACAATTGCTCAATCATACAAGCGGAATTCCGTCTTACACGGAGATCGACGAATTCGATAAATTCGTAAAAAGCGAGCCTTTAAAAAAATGGACGAGCGGCGAGTTATTGAAGATTGTCGCTGAGGCGAAAACGGATTTTGAGCCTGGCGCGGGATTTATGTATTCAAATTCAAATTATCTTCTGGCAGGCCTTATCGTAGAAAAGATTACCGGTAATAAATTTAACGATGAATTGCAAAAAAGAATCTGCGTTCCTCTTGGAATGAAAAATACATATTACGCCGAAAGCCCGCAAATAGAAGGCCAGTATTTTCATGGTTATGACGATACTATCGATGTTTCGCTTTTTGATCCGTCAGGCCCTAATTTTGCCGGCGCTATCGTGTCCAATCTTGACGATCTTAAAATATGGATCGAATCTTTAAGCAAAGGAAAATTGCTGTCTGAGCAGATGTTCGCGCAGTGTCTTAAACTCGCCGGTTCTGATAAAAATCCGGAATCCGGATACGGCCTCGGAATAATGTCGTGGGGCTCTTTTTTAGGGCATAACGGCGCCATAACCGGATACACCATAGTCGCGCTGGCCAGCCCTGAAATTGGCGTGAGCATAATATGTATGATACCTGTGTGCGCGTCAAATTTGCAGGGCGC
This sequence comes from uncultured bacterium, assembly GCA_964421195.1. Lineage (GTDB taxonomy): Bacteria > Muiribacteriota > UBA9980 > UBA9980 > UBA9980 > UBA9980. Next base: position 35,203 of record CAYQWL010000006.1, read on the forward strand.
GCCTGAAAAAATATTTAAAGAAATAGCTGAATTAATAGCGTTCGACGCTCTTCATACTAAATTAAAATTTGATACAATTATTAAGTAATATTTATAAATTTGCGAAAGGAACAATAAAATTATGTTAAAAAAAATATTAACGGCTGTTCTGACGGTTCTTATATTTACTTTATTTCAATCAACGGCGCTTGCGTCTAATCTGTCTAAAAATTGCAGTATTAAAAAAAATATAAAATATGAAAATACCATTACGGCCGCCCGTGAAACAATATGGAAAGCGATTACAACCGGTCATGGGAGCGGAGCTTCGGTTGCCGTTATGGACCGGGGCAGAATTGTTTATAGCGAATCTTTCGGAGTTGCCGATCGCGCAAAAAACTCTCCGGTAAATAAATATACGAGATTTAACATCGGTTCGACAAGCAAGATGTTTGTTACAGCGGCTGTTATGATTCTGGCAGATGAAGGTAAAATTAATCTCGATGATCCGCTTGTAAAATATATTTCTGAATTTACCATGAAAGATCCGCGTTACAAAGATATAACAGTGCGGATGTTATTTAATCATTCATCCGGTATGCCGGGCACAAGCACGCTTACCGGGTATGAAATAGACGGCGATACTCATAAAATTCTTTTAAACTGCCTGAAACGCGCATATTTAAAACATGCGCCAGGAGCCATGTCGATATATTGTAACGATGGTTTTACTCTGGCTGAAATACTTGTTGAAAAAGTTTCAGGCGTTAAATTTATGGATTTTATTAATAAGCGTGTATTTAAGCCTCTTGCCATGAATAATTCCGGCGCGAGCACCGGGGAGCTTCAGCCCGCGAATGCCGCGTTTTATTATGAAACGAATAACGGTAAAAAACACCCTCATGAAGTAATGATGGTTTATGGCGCCGGTGGAATATCATCGACTGCCGAAGACCTTTGCAGATTTGGCTATAGTTTTTGCGATGAAGGACGTCATATTCTTTCAAAGGCTTCGATTGCTGAAATGCGCAAAACCCAGCCTACAAAATTTTCCGGTAAATTAAAAGGCCCGCAGTTTATGCAGGAGATGGGCTGGGAATATGTTAATTTAACGACGTACGCTTCGCAGGGTGTTCAGATTATGTCTAAAGGCGGAAATACGACTTATAATTCTTCATGTATGCAGGTAGTTCCGGCGGAAGGTATCATAGTGGCTGTTATAGTATCAGGAAATGCTTCTGGAGAATCGCTGGCAAGGCCCATACTTGATGGCATTATTAAAGATAGAAAACTTGCCGAACCTAAAAAAGAAGAAGTTGTAAAGCCGGCTGAACCAAAAGTGATACCTGCTGAATTTACAGCTATTTATGAAGGTTATTATACTAACGAGTCAAAAATATTTATATTGAAATTTGATGCCGAAAAGAAAGGGTTCTCTCTTTATTCTGCGTTAACATGTTCTAAAGCTGCGACATTAAAAAAAGATTCCTCTGCAGCAAAGGCCGCTCAGCCGGTTTATACTTTTGTTTATGACGGAGAATTTTTTCATGATTATGAAAAAAAAATCAAATGTTATCTTATTGAAATAGATGGCGTTAAATATATTATTAATAGCAGCATGGCTGATTATGAAGCTGACAGCATATTATTTCAAAAACTTGAATCCGCCGTTAACCCTCTTTCAATGAAAATTGATATGAATGATAAAACATGGCTTTTGAGAAATTTAAAACCTTATATAGTTTACGGCGTTGCCGCGCCGATGATTTCGAATTTAATAGACGGTTTCCCCGGATATATTGAATTCGCGGGGATTAAAAAAATTGAATCCGGCGGTTTTGCAAGCATAGCGGCTACTGCATTTCGTGATCAGATGGAACTTTATCTTATAGAAAATAACGGCGAAATATGGGCGCAAATGGGATGTTATCTCCTGTCGATGGAATCATGCGCTAAAAAAATTTCAACCGGTATAAATCGAATTTTTATAGGCACGAATAATTATAATGAATGGTTTAAACTTGAAAAAGGCGCGATACTTAATTTTGAAATACCGCAAAAAGGAAGATTAATAGTCGTTAAAAGCGAAGCGCCGATATTCGACAGCGCGATCGATGAAAATAAAGAAGTTTATGCGCCGGAAGGCAGCTATATTTTTTGCGCGGGAAAATCTGGCGATGTATTTAAAGTGTTAGCAAAATAAATATAATTTAAATTTTAATAATCTTATAAATATCTTAATTAATAAAGTTTATTAATTAACTCTTATATTATTGATATTTTTTTATCAATATTATAAGAGTTTTTTTGTTATATAATGGGTTTATTTTAAAAAGTTAATTTTTAAATAATCAAAATGTATTTATAAATGGTTTAATAAATAATTTCAGGTGTTTTTATAGCGGACTCATAAATTATTTAAAAAATAAATAAATAACGCTCTTGACAAAATATAATTTTATCGATATAATTATATTGATAAATATTTATCGATAACAAATTATAGATTGAAATTAAATTTGTTATCGGCGGTTAAAAATAATTTGATGTAATTCAAATCAGTGATTATGCAGTATGAAAAAAATATTGTAAGTAAACTTTTCAGGAGGCGTTTTATGGATACTGTTCAAGCGACGTCAACGCGTAAGTTCGAAAAAGTTTGTGAAATTATTACGCGTTATAACAATGATCCAGCCCGTTTGATACCCATGCTTCAGGCGATTCAGGAAGAATATCGTTATCTACCCGAAGAGGTGATGACTTTTGTGGCCACTTCGCTTGGAATCAGTCCAGCTAAAGTATATGGCGTAGCTACTTTTTATTCGCATTTTGCGCTCGAACCCAAAGGCAAGCATATTATAAAAGTATGCGATGGAACGGCATGTCATGTTAAAAGATCCGAAGACATTATTGACGCGGTTAAAGCTAAACTTAATTTAAACGGGAAAGAAAACACTACCGCCGATATGTTATTTACTTTAGAAACAGTTTCCTGCCTTGGAGCCTGTGGGCTCGCGCCCGTGGTAGTGGTGGACGACGAAGTTCACGGCGAAATGAATCGTGAAAAAGTTAATGAATTAATCGATTTAATAATAAAAAAGGAGGCCGCTGATGAAAAACGTTAATAATTGTAATAAAAATATAAAAGAAATGGATTGCAAAGAAAATAATATGGCTTTACCCGTTTCCCTGGATCTAATTAAAACCTGTTATGATAAAGCGGCTTCTGAAGTAAAAAGAAGGGTTATTATATGCGCCGGTACGGGCTGCGTAGCTAATGGTTCTTTAAAAATATTTAGCGCGCTCGAATCGAGGTTGAAACGGGAAAATATAGATGTAATTCTTGAATTACGCCGCGAGCATGATGAACATGAAGATAATAATATAAAAAGTAATAGTGATAGCGGCCCGCTTTATTTATCTAAAAGCGGGTGTCAGGGATTCTGCCAGATGGGACCTCTTATAACGATTCTTCCAGAAAATTATTTATACGTTAAAGTAAAACTTGAAGACGTGGATGATATAGTTAATATTACTTTAAAAACCGGTGAGGCGGTAGAACGTCTTTTATATGTAGATAAGCTTACCGATAAAAAATGCCGCGGCGTCGATGAAATACCTTTTTATAAACGTCAGCACAGGCTTGTTTTAAAAGAATGCGGTATTATAGATCCTGAAGATATTAAAGAATATATATCTCATGGCGGTTATAAAGCTGCGATGAATGCCTGTCTTGATATGCCGTCCGAAGCGATATGCTCCGTTATTATAGATTCAGGGCTTCGAGGACGCGGCGGCGGCGGATTTCCTACCGGTAAAAAATGGGAGCTCACCCGTATTCAGCCTGAAGGTAAAAAGTATGTGATATGTAACGGCGATGAAGGCGATCCTGGAGCTTTTATGGATAGAAGTTTAATGGAAGGCAACCCTCACAGCGTTATAGAAGGAATGATAATAGCGGCTCGTGCTATAGAAGCCGATGAAGGCTATGTTTACGTCCGCGCTGAATATCCGCTCGCGGTTAAAAGAATGAAAAAAGCGGTTAGCGATGCTGAAAAAATAGGAATTCTCGGCGATAAAATATTTGGCTCGGATTATAATTTTAAGTTGAATGTAATGGAAGGCGCCGGGGCTTTTGTATGCGGAGAAGAAACCGCTTTAATGGCTTCTATTGAAGGACGCCGTGGAATGCCGTCGCCAAAGCCACCATTTCCAGCTCAAAAAGGGCTTTATGGAAAACCGACCGTGATAAATAACGTTGAAACACTTGCGAGCGTTCCGGTTATATTTAAAATTGGAGTGGAAGAATTTAAAAAGATAGGCACACCGGGTTCGCCGGGTACAAAAACATTCGCATTGACAGGCCATGTAGTGAATACCGGGTTAATTGAAGTGCCCTTTGGTACTACTTTGCGTGAAATAGTAAATAATATAGGCGGCGGCGTTACGGATGATAATGGCCGGGTTTCGCCTGATGAATTTAAAGCCGTTCAAATTGGCGGACCATCCGGCGGGTGTTTAACCGCTGATAATCTTGATATGCCGCTTGATTTCGATTCACTTAAAAAAATAGGCGCTATGATTGGTTCGGGCGGCCTGGTAGTTATGAATAAAGGCACATGCATGGTAAATGTCGCTAAATTTTTTATGCAGTTTACTCAAAATGAATCATGCGGTAAGTGTGTTCCCTGCCGTGAAGGCACGAGACAGATGCTTGCGCTTCTTGAAGATATATGCGAAGGTAATGCGAACGGCGATACTATAATTATGCTTGAAAAATTATGCGGCGTTATACAAAAAAGTTCATTATGCGGCCTTGGAAAAACCGCGCCCAATCCTGTAAAATCTACGCTTGAAAAATTCCGGTCTGAATATGAAGCCCATATATATCATAAATATTGTCCGGTTAAAAAATGCAAATCTTTGATGAAACCTCATATAGACCCGGCGAAATGTAAGGGTTGTACTATATGCGCAAAAAAATGTCCGGTCGGAGCTATTAGCGGTCAGGTAAAAAAAGCACATGTTATAAACGAGTCGTTGTGTATAAAATGCGGCGCCTGCGCGGCTGCCTGCAAATTTGGCGCAATTATGGGGGTGTAATAATATGAATGAAAGATTAATATACGTTGACGGCCGTGAAGTTAAAATAGAAAATGAAAAAAATTTATTGGAAATAATAAGAAAAGCTAATATAGAAGTGCCGACTTTTTGTTATCATTCGGAATTAAGCGCATACGGCGCGTGCCGTTTGTGCATGGTAGAAGTCGAGGGGCGCGGTCTCTGCCCTTCATGTTCTACGCCGCCCGAAGCCGGAATGAAACTTAAAACTAATACGGCTGAAATACGGGAAATAAGAAAAACTATAGTGGAATTACTTCTGGCAAATCATGACTCTAATTGTCCGACCTGCCCTAAAAGTACGGCCTGTCAGCTGCAGAGCCTTTCTAAAAAACTCGGAGTAAGCGAGATTAAATTTAAAAAATTGCAGGCATTAAAGCCGCCCGATCATTCAACGCTTTCTATCGTGCGTGATCCTAATAAATGCGTCTTATGCGGAGATTGCGTTCGCGTATGTTCCGAAGTCCAGGGAATCGGCGCTATAGATTTTGCGTATCGCGGTTCTAAAGTTGCGGTTATGCCTTCTTTTGGCAAAAATCTTAACGACGTGGAATGCGTGCTGTGCGGTCAATGTGTTAGAGTATGCCCGACTGGCGCGCTTTCAGTTAAATCGGAAATAGAAGAAGTTTTTAAAGCTCTTGGCAATAGCGCTAAAAAAGTAGTGGCCCAGATAGCGCCTGCAGTGCGTGTCGCTCTTGGAGAAATGTTTGGCTGCGAACCTGGAACCGCCGTTACCGGCCAGATTGCCGGCGCGCTTAAACATATGGGATTTTTTAAAGTGTTCGATACTTCATTTACTGCCGATCTTACTGTTATAGAAGAAGCTGAAGAGTTTCTGGCGCGCTTTAATAAAGGTGAAAATCTTCCTATTATTACTTCATGCTGTCCGGGCTGGGTGAAATATGCCGAACAGTATTATCCACAGGTCCTGCCGCATCTTTCAAGCTGTAAATCGCCGCAGCAGATGTTTGGTTCGCTCGCGAAAGATTTTCTGGCTAAATTGTATAAAGTAGATCCGAAAGATCTTATAGTAGTTTCAATTATGCCCTGCACGGCGAAAAAATTCGAAGCAAAACGTGAAGAATTCAAACAGGACGGTGTATATGATGTGGATCATGTTATAAGCACTTATGAATTAGCGCAAATGATAGAAGAATCAGGGCTTAATTTTAAAAAAATAATGCCTGAATCTTTTGATCTGCCGTTTGGCTTTAAAACGGGCGCGGGTATTATTTTTGGAAATTCAGGCGGCGTGACTGAAGCTGTTTTAAGATATGCCGAAGAAAAAATAACCGGCAAAAAAAGCGATTCTTACGAATATAAAATGGTCCGATCAGGCGGCGGACTAAGGGAATTCAGCGCCGAAATTAACGGAGTAAAAATAAATATGGCGGTAGTCAACGGACTTGCTAACGCAAAAAAAGTTTTAGAAAGTATTAAAACGGGCGAAAAAAATTATCATTTTATAGAAATAATGGCATGCCCTGGAGGATGTATCGGCGGCGGCGGCCAGCCGGCGGCTAAGGAAGACTCGGTAAATACGGCCAGAACACAGGGGTTATTTGACAGCGATAAAATGATGCAGCTTCATAAGCCGCAGCAAAATCCATATATAGAAGAACTTTATAAAAATTTTCTTAAAACTCCTGGTTCGGACGTCGCGCATAGATTGCTGCATACCGATTATCACAGCCGCAGGCGTACGGTTGAAAGCGGCCTTTCTTTAATTAATATTAAAGGTCCGGCTAAAATTAAAGTAAGCGTTTGCGTTGGAACGAGCTGTTATCTTAGAGGCGCGCAGGATCTATTGCACAGGCTTATTAAATATATTGAAGAAAATAAATTGACGGAAGAAGTCGAGGTAAAAGCGTCTTTTTGCTTCGAACAATGCAGTAAAGGACCGAATGTAACTATCGGCGATACGGTCATTAACCGCTGTGATTTCGAAACGGCGCGAAAAACGATTAATTCTAAGCTCGAAGCGATAAAATAATAAGATAACATATATGCCGAATATATGTATGCGGCATATATGTTACTATACGTATTCGAGCGATACCATTTTTCCTTTTTTCCTTAATTTTTCGGCTATCAGAGGTACAATTACAGTACGGCTGAGAACGCCGAGTTGTAAAAAAACGGGGTCCTTATGGGCCTCGTTTTTCATTCGCCCGATTATAAAATTAACGCGGTCCGCGAAAGAAAAAAGCGAGTGCAGCGTGCATACGCCTGTATTAGCGGTAAAATTTTGCGTATCTTCGTCTATTATATTATATACCTGATTCAGCGTAATTGCGCCTTCCGTGACGAGGTCTATGCCTTCTATTTCGTATTTAGGCGGTTCGATATTACTGATGGTTTTATTTTCAACGTTCAGCTTCTGGCTGAGATGCCGGGCTACTATACCGGCCGTGCTTGAACCACAGACTACTTTTATGCCTTCTAAATCAAGAAATTTTTTAACGACGGTATAATCGTTTTTTTCATCGGCGGGCGGGCCGGTGAATATATTTATGATATTTCCCTTCCGGCACGAAATAAAAGCCGCTGTGGTATCGTCGCCAAATCTTCCGCCGCACGCTTTTTTAGCTTCAATAAGGGACGAATTCATTATAGTTTCATAATCGTCGCCCGCGCGCAGGCGTTTGTTGATATAAGCGCAATAGCCTTCGATAGTCCAGCCGTAATTATTGGTTATTCCCATTCCCGCCTGGGTTATTCCATCGCTTACGACGGCCAGAACGTTGTTTTCATCTAAATAACATTCGTATTCATTTACTATATCGCCGCCGAGCGTAAAACTTCTTTCTCGCAGGGGCGCGGCGTATTTATTTACGATAAATACCGGCGGCGGCATTTCGTAAGATAAAATCGATGCTACGCCGTCATTTAAAATGTTAATTATTGTAAAAACAGCGTATGGCAGGTCTTCCTGCCTGGCTTTATGCATGGTGGCCACGACGCTTTTCGCGGCGTCAAAAACTGAAAATCCGCGTTTTATTAATTCGATGAGCCGGGCGGCCGTCATATTGGCCGATATATTAGCTTTTATGCCTGAACCCAGACCGTCGCTTACTATTACTATCGTTGAAACCGGCGTTTTTTCATAAATTACAATATCGCCCGGCGGCGCGTCTGGTTTTTTAGAATTTTGCGCGTAATTTATTTCGATATGTTTATAATTAATTTTTAATTCCGCCCTTTCTGATAACATCTTTAAAATCCATATCACGTCCGGAGCCGTTTGAAATGTCCGGTGTTTTTGATTCGGTTTCCGATATTTTTAAAAGATTTTTGACGAGTTCTTCACCGCGTGCCGTATATTCGCCAAGAAATTTAGCCATTTTCTGCGCCATGTCGACCTGATGTTCAAGAAGCTCCGACGCCTGTTGAACTGTTTGCGATTTAATATCATCTAAACGTTTCTGGCTGGTTTCTAAATTGGTTACATTGACGAATATACCCGCATATTGTTTTTCACCGGGCAATTCGTATAATATTTCATGGCAGGTAATATTATATGCCGGATGTTTTTCGATAATTTCGATTTTTGAACTGCCGCCCGCGGATAATTTTTCAAAATTAGCGGGATCGATCAAATAGGATATTTTTTTACCTATTATAACTTCGCTGCACATAAACATTTTTTTGAATGCTTCGTTCATACTTATAATATGTAATTTTTCATCGAGAATGATTATTCCATTCGGGCTGGTTTCAATAATTTTATCGGTGCGCCGTTCGGCCATTTTTCTCATGTACGGCATACACATTTCGAGCTCGGCCATTCCTCTTATTACCGCAACCGCTTTATCGCGGCAGCTATTATACCCGCACGCGCCACAATTTAGTTCATCTTCCGGATTTAATTTTCCAGTTTTTTCAAGAATGTTTTTTATTTCGTCTTCGGTTATTCCTTCTTTGCCAGGTATGTTAAGTTTTGAGTAAACAGTTTTAAAATTAGAAACAGATATTTTTAATTTAAGTTTTGTTCCCTTATTAGATTCCTGATATTCAATTATGTCCGTTTTACGTTTGAATATATCAGTTTTATCGGATAAAATCGCGCCCGGACCGTTTATACAGCCTTTAACGCAAAATAAAGGCTCTATTATCTTTATTTTTACGCCCGGTCCAGTATGAGCGGCTATATTATCAAAAGCGTTTTTTATTTCGTCGAATCCGCTTATGGCGAGTACTTCTGAATCGAGCATATCGGTTTTAAGAGCGGCGGTGCGTATCAGGCCGCCTTCAAGAGGGAAAAGGCGGGCGGCGGCAGGCGGCGTATCGTCGAATTCACTTTCTTCGCATTCGTTTAAATTAATATTTTCACGCACAAGCCATTCGTTTAATTCATCGAATGTAAGCACCGCATCAATCATTTCAGTAAATTCAACGCGCTCCGCTTCTTTTTTTTTGGCGGCGCATGGGCCGATAAAAACGATTTTAAATTCAATGCGTTTTTTGTTTTTAATAAATTTATCGATTAAAAGCCGTGCGTGTGCTATCACGGGCGATACAACGGGCGATAACGTATGAAGTATTTCGTGCCGGTATTTTTCTATATAATTTACTACGGCCGGACATGCCGAGCATATTATAGTTTTATTTTTATTGTTTTCATCGGTTAAAAGTTCGGCGGTTAATTGCGCCGTTATTTGCGCGCCCGAAGCCGTTTCGGATATATAATTAAAACCGAGCCGCCGAAGGGCGGCTATTATTCTTTTAAGTTTCCAGCCGTTATAAATAGAAGCGAATGACGGAGCTAAACTTACTATCGTATAAAAACCGTCCGCTATAAAATTTGCGGCGCGCTCATAATCGCTTCTAATCGATTTCGCTTTTTGCGGGCATTCGCGGACGCAGGTGCCGCATAATATGCAGCGCTGCTGATCTACATACGCCTGACCGTCTTTCATTCTAATCGCCTTTACAGGGCAGGCGCGCAGACAACGATAACAATCACGGCAGCGGGCTTTATTCGTTATTATGATTTTATCGGCTTCCATCGTATATATGGTTCCTTTCTAATTACCTGTCATCTTATTATTTTCTTTTTATCATATTATTATATTTTATTTATTAACAAATATCAACAAATATAAAAGTTATATAATTAATTTTATATTTAACCGTCGATAATTTCTAAG
>CAYQWL010000007.1:0-5682 GCA_964421195.1 uncultured bacterium
CGCGTAAAGCTATAATTATAGCTATCATAGCTATTTTTCTCGGCTTTTTAGTTTCTATAATCCTCGCTCGTATAATATTGCGTCCCGTTTCTGAACTCGTTAACGGCGTCGATAAAATTTCCTTCGGTGATTTCGGCCATCAAATACAGGTTACTACTTCAGACGAGCTCGGCCTGCTTGCGGAAACTTTTAATAGAATGTCATATAATATTTCCGTCCTATATAACGTGTCCAACAAAATGAACTACGTTTCCGACCGTGATGAACTGCTTAAAATAATCATGAATAACGCTATCGACGCGTTAAAAGCCCAGAAAGGCTCGATAATGCTTTTAAACGACGATAAAGAACTCGAACTCAGCCTGGTCAGCGGACACTCGCATGAAATGAAAAGCTATGTTCGTCTGAAAATGGGAGAAGGAGTTGCCGGCACCGTAGCTGAAACCGGGCAGCCTTTTATCATTAACCGGGGCGAAAATGACGAGCTTTTCAAAAAATATGCGGAATTTATCCAGCGCAGTCAAATCAATTCGCTGCTTTGCGTTCCGTTAAAAATCGAAGACAGAGTTATCGGCGTTATTAATATCGTAAATAAAAAAGATAATTTAAAATTCAATGCTAACGATACGAAACTTATGATGGTTCTTGGCGCCCAGGCGGCTGTACCCATTAATCAAGCAAAAGTTTATGAAGAATCTATAACCGCCGGTATGACTAATTTATTCATTCATAGATATTTTCAGGCGCGCCTCGATTCTGAGCTGTCAAGATCAGCCCGTTACGGAACCAAACTCTCGTTACTGCTTTTTGACGTCGATCATTTTAAAAAATTTAACGATACTTACGGACATCAACAGGGCGATATAGTTCTTATCGAAGCCGCTAAAATAGTTAAAGATTCCGTACGCGCCAATATCGATATTCCATGCCGTTACGGTGGAGAAGAATTTACGATAATAATGCCCGAAACCGACGCGGCCGGCGCCCGCGTTCTCGCCGAACGCCTTCGTAAGCGAGTTGAAAGTTATGAATTTCCCGGACAGGAAAAACCGTTGCATGTAACCATCAGTATAGGTATTTCAATATTTCCCGATGACGCGACCGACAAATTAATGTTGATAAAAAAAGCCGACGATGCTCTTTACCGCGCTAAAGAAGCAGGACGCAATAACACGCAGGTATATTCTGAACCGCCGGAAATGTTACATAATTTCGAAAAAACTACGGATGAGAAAAAAACGTCTTCGACTTCAAAACCGGTTAATAAAGATACAGAGAATAATAACAGCATAGAAAACGGAACGGAAAATAAAAGTGATGAAAAAAACGCCGGTAGTTAATATACCGGTTTCACACGGAAATTCATATATAAAAACCGCGGTTTATATTAACGGTGAACAAAAAGGCTTTTTCCGGCTTGAATCTAAAAAAATGCCGTCCACCGAAACTTATCTATCTAAACTGACGGAATTTTTTGATTATAATAATTTTTTTTCAAAAAATACTTCTAATATTTCAACACCCCCGGTTATCGCTTTATGCTCCACCAAAAAAAATACAGACCGGTTTTATAAAAAAATTTGCCGTGAAACAGGTTTTAAATTATTTAATATAACCTGCGAATCAAAATTACCCGTCAAATTAAATTATGATACTCCCCTCACGCTCGGTCCCGATAGAATATGCGCCGCAGCGGCTGCATATCATAAATACCGTATGGAAAGCGATACTCTCGTCGTTATTGATTTCGGCACGGCCACCACTTTTAATTTAATAAATAAAGGCGTTTTTGAAGGCGGACTTATAGCGCCCGGATTCGGCCTGTATAAAAATTCTCTCGGTAATTCATGTGATTTTTTATACCGTGTTAGATTTAATCGTATCGCGGGGTATTTATGCCGCGATACCGAATCGGCTTTAATCGCCGGCATTTATGGAGGATATACGGCGCTCGTCAACGGCTTATACTCCCGCCTTCTTTATGATGCGCGTATAGACGCCAGAAATACATGCCTGATTATTACCGGAGGATATTCTAATTTTTTTACAACCATGCTCGATTATCCCGTTATATCAGATCCGATGCTTGTTATCGAGGGAATCAAGCTCATCGCCGGGCTAAACGGCTATAACACATAAAAATCAAAATATAAAAATCGAAGGAATTCGTGAACGAAAGTTATATTAAAAAATTAAATATCGGCGGGGTTATACTCGATAATAACCTTATACTTGCGCCGCTTGCCGGCGTTACCGATTATCCTTTCAGAACTATCTGCCGCGCTTTCGGCGCCGGATTGACCGTTTCGGAAATGGTACATGTTACCGCTCTCATGCATAAAAGTAAAACTATACCAACTTTAACGCGCCGTTCTGAAATTGAAAACCCTTTTTCCATCCAGCTTTTCGGAAACAACCCGGAACATTTTGCGAACGCCGTCCGCTATATCGTTCGTAATCGATTAAGTGAAATTATAGATATTAATATGGGCTGTCCGGCAAAGCAGGTTGTGTCCTCCGGCTCCGGCGCGTATCTTATGAAAACGCCTGAAACAGCCAGAAAAATTATTGAATCATGCGTAAACGCTTCGGCTGAATTCGGCGCCGGCCGCCTGCCTGTAAGCGTTAAAATACGTCTCGGCTGGGACCATGCTTCGATTAATGCCGTCGATTATACGAAAATGGCCGAAGATTGTGGAGCGGCTATGGTATGCGTTCATACACGAACATATTCCATGCGTTTTTCCGGAACGCCTTTATACGCGCATGCCGCCGAATGTAAAAAAGCCGTTAAAATACCAATTATAGTCAATGGCGATATAAATTTATACGAATCCGTCAAAAATGCTATTGATATAACCGGCGCGGACGGAGTTATGATAGGACGGGCGGCTATGGGACGTATATGGATATTTAACGATATACTTAAACAGGCGGCCGGCAAAAGAATACTTGACTTTAGCATAGCCGATGTTATAAAATTAATTAAACTGCACGGACGGCTCACGGGAACTTTTTATTCCGATATCAACGGAGTAGAAAGTTTTAGAAAACAATTATTATGGTACACTAAAGGCTGGTACGACTCAGCAAAACTACGTGAAAAGCTTAAAACAGTTTCAAGCCCCGATGAAATAGATTCTATTTTAGACGACTATCTTTATAATACCGGGAATAATCCTTTACCAGCGCAAAAATCGTTTAATGTTTATGAGCGCGGTTAAAAACAAAAACAGGATATAAAAATTTTATAAAAACAAAGAAATTAAAAAATAAAAGCCTGAGATAAGATAAGAATAGTAAATAAAACAAATTTCTGTACGGAATTGACTGAATATGAAATTAACGAAAATTTATAAACGCCTTTTGTTATTATTTTTATATACCATCGCTTTTACGTCGGCATTTCAAATATATCCGCCATATTTTTTCTTTGCACGTTTAACGCAGGCTTCGGCTCAAACTGTATTTCCGCCAGGCGAAATATATTTTTCGCCTGAAACGAATATCGAAGAGAAATTTTGCGGTTATCTTTACAGGGCGCAGGGTTCGATATTTTTATGCGCCCGCGCGCTCGATTCAAAAAAAATAGCCGAAACGCTTATAGATATTCGTATTAAAAGAATGCTGCCGATTAAAATTTTATTATATAAACCGTCAGCCGCCGATAATCCGTATATAGAAAAATTTTTATATTACAACATAGATATTGTGCTTGCGGAAAATCCGGCTGGATTCGACCATAATTTTTGTATGATAGATTTTAATTCTATTTATCTGTCTTCGGCGGATTTTTCTTATAAATCACTTAATCAAGATTTTAATTACGCTGTTATAATTAGCGGCAATGAAAAATTTGCCGGAAATTTTCATCACGAATTCGTAGAAATGTTTGAAGGGGCTTCTTATGGCGCATCTTCACCGATTAACACACCCGACGCAAATATAGATACGGGCGGTGCATCCATAGATACCGCTTTTTTACCTGAAGACGCCATAGATTCAAAGATCGTTTCTGTAATATCGAAAGCTAATTCTAAAATAAGAGTAATGGCGAAAGAACTTAAAAATAGTTTAATACTCGATAATATTATAGGACGCAAAAACGCAGTCAGCGATATTTCGGCTATTTTTGAATACGCTGATACGGCGCTTTCAAAAGAAGAATATGAAAAATTAAGGCGAGCGGGAATTTACGCCGTTTATAATAGAGGATATACGGCGCTTGCGGCCGGCGTAATAATAATCGACGACCGGTATGTAATGCTTTTCGGCTCCAATAAAGCGAAAAATAACTCCTCGGAAGCCGATTCTTCATTTATAACTATCGATTCCACTCAAACCGCGGCTGCGTTTAACGGTTTTTTTGATTCAGTTATGCAAAAAAATACATTCGATATATCATTGACCGGACAGGTTACCAATAGCGAAAACAAACTGCCGCTCGACAACGCCAGAATATGGTTTCAGGCGCTTTCCTCAGTAGCTTTTACTGACCATACCGGCTGGTATGAAATTAAAGGAAGCCTGCCCGATGAATTCATGGTAACCGCTGAAAGAGAATATTATTTTTCAAAAGATATAATTTTTTTAAAAAAAAATGGAAGAAGGCTTGATTTTTTACTCAATCATATTATATCATATAATAGTTTAAGTGGTTTTATAATCGATAAAAATTCACGTTCGCCGATAACAGGCTGTGGACTTGCCGCCGTATATATCGAAAATGGCACTGGAACGCATACTTTTGTAAGAACTAACACTAACGAAAAGGGTTTTTTTAATTTTAAAGCGCTTCCCGCCGGAAATATCGATATAGAAATAACACATCCTAATTATCAGAAGCGCATTGAAAAAGCTATTACTATAAGCATCGGCGCACCGATTAACCTGCAGCAGGCGTTCGAACTCGAAGCCAATTATATAATTACCGCTTATCCAAATCCGGTATTCGAAGATAATTTTTTAATAAATATAAAAGACTCGAAAATCAACGCCGAAGCACCTGATGTTACGATAAAGCAAAATAATTATATAGAAATTCCGGTAGATATGCGGATAGCGGCTTCTGGCGATATGAAAAATATTTATACAGGTAATTATGTTATTAAAAAAGGATATTATGGCGTTGCCCGAATTAACGTAAACGGCGGAATGTCATATAAAGATATAATGATAGATTTTTTACAGGCATATCAAAAATATGCTTATGCCGCTCCAGAACGAAATGTAAGCCTTGCCATATCCGAATCGGCAGTTAGAAGATCCGGCTATATTTCTTTGAGCGCCGACGATGCAGTCAATTACCCGCTAAACGGCGGCGAATTAAGACCGGCGGGTGTCGTTCCCATAGATATAAACTTCAGCCGGACATTTTCGTTTGCGTCTTCAAGCAATAAAATGGAAGCCGCCGTAATTGAATTTAATATAAAAACCGGTGAATATGAAAAAGTTAAACAATCCGCTTCCGGCGGTACCGCTCACATATACAGGCTAAATGAAAATACACGCCGATGGGAAATTTTAAAGACCGCCGTTTATGAAAATATTGGCGCCGCGCACCAGAACGATTCCGGAGAAAAAAACTCGCCCGATGAGTTAAAATTAAAAGCCGCTTTAACACGTTCAGGTAAATACGGCGTTTTTATAGATACGATGCCGCCCGCGATCGAAGAAGTTAAA
>CAYQWL010000007.1:5692-17425 GCA_964421195.1 uncultured bacterium
GCAGTCTTATTATTAAAATTAAAGACGAAGGTTCCGGACTCGATGATAACGGCGTTTCGATATTTTCGCAGAGCCGTCCGCCGGCCTCAAGCGACGTTTATATCAGCGCTGATTTATCCGGACATGACGAAAACTCAACGGCACGCGAATATACTTTAAACGGACTTTCACTATTTAACGAAAATGATTACGATGAATATAATATATGCCTGTGTGATAGAGCTGGAAACTATACGCTGTCGCCCATTTCAAAATTTAATAAAATGGCCGTAAAACTCGATGAGGAGCAGGTGGAAGTTTATCCCAATCCGTGCCGCAGTTTCGCTAAATTTCGCATTAAAAACGCGGACAGGGAGTATGTAACTATTTCTATTTATGACGTGTCGGGCGATAAAATGCTCGATATATGTGAAAATCATCAACTAAATGGTAATAATGCCGAAGTATTTTTTAGCCTCGCCTCGCTCGGCGATTATGGCGCCCGCAATTCACGTCTCGCTAACGCTGCATTGATTTACAGGGTCAAATTTTCTTCCGGCGTTCAAAAAACAGGCAAACTGGCGATTATTAAATAACTGTTATCAGGAAGGTTTATTATGGGAAGAAGACGCAACGCGAGGGTACTCGCCCTCACATTTATGTATCAGTATGACCTTAAAACCTATGAAAAAATGGAAGACATTATTCATTACACACTGTTTATGGACGAATACGAAGTCGATGTAGTTAATTATGCTACCAGACTCGCTTTCGGCGTGGTTAAGGCGCTCGAAGAAGTAGATGAACTGATAGTTAAATCGGCCGAAAACTGGACTATCGGTCGTATGGCGACTTTAGACCGCAATATTTTAAGAATATCTATCTTCGAAATGCTCTATGAAAAAGACGTTCCTAAAAATGTTACCATAAACGAAGCCGTTGAAATGGCAAAAACCTACAGCACTGAAAAGTCAGGAGAATTCGTAAACGGCATTCTGGATAAAATAAGCAAAACTTATATAAAAGAAAAAAAGTGAGGTAGCTTATATGGCCAGAGTCGAAAAAAAACTGCTCGGTCAGATTTTAATTAACGCAAATTTAATAACCGAAAAACAGCTCGAAGAATCGCTTAAAGAACAGCGAAAAACAGGGCAGACGCTCGGCTATATTCTAATTTCTAAAAATTATATTTCACAGCAGGATTTAATTAATTTCTTCGAAAGCAAGCTCGGAATTCCCTATGCCAATTTAACGAACTATGTAATAGACCCCGAAATCGTTAAATTCGTCCCTTACGATATTGCATCCAAGTATAATTTAATTCCTTTATTGAAAGTTAAAAATACTTTGACTATAGCCATGCTCGATCCGCTTGACAGTTTTGTTATAGATTCTTTAAAATATACTACAGGCTGCGATATTAAACCGCTTGTTTCTACCCGCGAAGAAATCGCTAAATCTCTCGAATTATATTACAACGTAAAAAAAAGTACAAAACCCGATATAACCGCTGAAAATGACGCCGATTTAAACGAGCTTCAGCAAATCGCCAATAAGCTTCAAGGAATACCCGAATCTCTCACGAATATCGAAGGCACATCAGATAATTCGGCGCCGGTTATAAAATTAGTTAATTTAATTATTTTAAAAGCTATAGCAGATGGCGCATCAGATATTCATATAGAACCTTCCGATAAAAATTTAAGAACCCGCTACCGTATTGACGGTATTCTTCACGAGGTCATGACATTAAGCAAAGCGCTCGAACCCGCTGTTATTTCCCGTATAAAAGTTATGGCTAATATGGATATTTCTGAAAAACGCATTCCGCAAGACGGCCGCGCTGAAATGAAATTTCAGAACCGCAGTATCGATTTGCGAATTTCTTCTTTTCCATGCGTTCACGGCGAAAAGATAGTTTTGAGAATACTCGATAAAACAGGTATAATGATACCGCTTGAAGACCTCGGCTTTGCGCCAGAAGTTCTTGAAAAATTTAAAATGGTAATTAGAAAGCCTAACGGCATAATACTCGTAACGGGACCGACCGGCTCCGGTAAGTCCACCACGCTTTACGCATCACTCGATAAAATAAACTCAGTCGATAAAAACATTGTAACCATAGAAGATCCGGTCGAATATGAGCTTAGCGTTATTAATCAGGCCCAGGTTAACGTTAAAGCCGGTTTCACCTTTGCAGGCGGGCTTCGCTCAATATTACGTCAGGATCCTGATATTGTAATGGTCGGTGAAATACGCGATCACGAAACCGCTGAAATCGCTATTCGCGCTGCTTTAACCGGACATTTAGTTTTTTCCACGCTTCATACTAACGATGCTTCAGGAGCGGTTACGCGCCTTATTGATATGAAAATAGAACCATTTTTAATATCCTCATCGGTAATATGCGTTATGGCTCAACGACTCATTCGAAAAATATGCAGCGCATGTAAAACAGCTTATGTGCCTTCGCCGCAATTCATCGATAAAATTAATCAGCTTGTCGATGCGAATCTGCCTGATAATTTCGAGTTATACCGCGGAGCTGGCTGCGCTTTTTGCAAACATACAGGCTTTAAAGGCCGAACTACAATAAACGAATTATTGGTACCAAATGAAAAAATTCATGAGGCAATCGTTAATCGCGCGCCTACATCAGTCATAAAAAAAGAAGCCCGTAAAAATGGCATGAAAACACTAAGAGAAGACGGAATTTATAAAGTTATAGAAGGCATAACTACAATCGAAGAAGTAATCAGGGTTACACAGGTAGATGACTACTAAAATAAAGTTTGATTTCAATATATCTTCAATAAGATTCGATACATATTTACGAGTTCGATACAGTGAAACCGATAATATGGGTATTGTTTATTATGCTAATTATTTTACCTGGTTCGAAGTTGCAAGGACCGAAGCTTTACGGCAGCTTGGCCATCCATATTCTTTACTCGAATCTCAAGGTGTTATGCTTCCAGTAATTGAAGCTTCAGCGAGATATATCGCTCCATTCAAATACGATGATGAAGTTGTGATACGATCTACAATCGAAGAATTTAATGAAGTGAAAATAATATTTACTTATTCAGCATATAAATTGCCCGAAATGAAATTATGCACGAACGGCCGGACTATACATGCATTTGTAGGTGCTGATGGCCGGGTAATTAAAAACGACCCCAATAAAAAAATAGCTTTAATAGCAGATTTAATTACAAAATATTATTATTCACATACAACCAAAGGCGGACATTAATGATATCAAAAGAAGAAATCACAAAAATAGCCAATCTATCAATGCTCGACTTAAAAAATAAAGAAAAAGAAGAATATAGCGAACAAATTTCATCATTACTCGAATATTTTAATCAAATTCGCAAGTTAGATCTTAGCGGTGTTGAGCCAACCAATCATGCGCTTGTTGAAGATAATGTCCTTCGTGAAGATAATACATTATCTTCGAGACCGATTGATTCAATATTATGTAATGCGCCCGATACCGACAAAAATAATTATAAAGTTCCCGCTATTATCGAAACACAAGAATAATTTTATTATATAAAATTATAACAGGCGCTGCCGATGTGCATGTATAACAGACAAAATTATATCTGGAGAGACTTATTAAATAATGAATAATAAATATTTAAAATACGATAATTACAACCAGTTGCCGTTACATTATAAACCGGCTCATGAAATTCGTCGTATGCTTGACAGCAAAGAAATTTCACCGTTAGAATTACGAATGCACATTAATGAACGCATCGAAAAAAATAAAAAATTAAATGCTTTTATTTCAATTATTAATAATATTACAGATAAACATGACAAAAATATACAAAATAATAATAATGTTGATAATGTCAATGATTCTGAAATTTTTAAAAATTCTTCCAGTTCAACTGGCTATAGTTTAAGTAACTATAATTATTATGATAATATATGGACAAATATTCCAGTTTCTTTAAAAGATAATATAGTGGTTAAAGGCGTAAAAACAACCGCTGGATCAAAGATATTAAATAATTATATTCCATTTTACGATGCTTCGGTGGTCAAAAAATTAAAATCAGCCGGCGCTGTTATTGTTGGTAAAACTAACATGGATGAATTCGCAATGGGGTCCTCTACCGAAAATTCAGCATTCGGTCCGACGCTTAATCCATGGAATACTTCATGTGTTCCGGGCGGTTCTTCAGGCGGATCTGCCGTTGCTGTTGCAGCCGGGTTATCATATATGGCGCTTGGCTCAGATACCGGAGGCTCGATCAGACAGCCAGCTGCATTATGTGGCGTTTGTGGTATGAAACCAACTTATGGAAGAGTTTCTCGTTATGGATTAATAGCTTTTGCAAGTTCGCTCGATCAAATCGGACCATTCACCCGGGACGCAGTCGATATGGCATGCGCGCTCGATGTAATATGCGGATACGATCACAGGGATTCAACTTCAAATAAAACGGGTGATACCGGATTCTATAAATTTTTACAGGACGGATACGATATCAAAAATCTTAAAATTGGAATAGTTGATGAACATTTCAGCACTGGCATTGAAACTGGAGTAACGGCGGCTGTAGAAGAAACTATAGAGTGGTTTAAAAAAGCCGGTGCTTCGATAGTACAGGTTAAACTTCCGCACACTAATTATGCAGTACCTGTTTATTACCTTATTGCAACGGCAGAAGCGTCTTCAAACTTAGCGCGTTTTGACGGCGTTAAATATGGTTTCAGAGCGTCTGAATTTGAAAATTTAAAAGATATGTACATGCAAACACGTAAAATCGGGTTTGGCGCCGAGGTAAAACGAAGAATAATACTTGGAACTTACGCTTTGAGTTCCGGATACTATGATGCTTACTATAAAACAGCCCAAAAAGCCCGCACTAAAATTAAAGAAGATTATAATACTGCATTTCAACAGGCCGATATTATTTTATCTCCAGTTACGCCTTCTACAGCCTTTAAATTCGGTGAAAAAATAAACGACCCGCTTGCAATGTATTTGTCAGATATATTTACTATATCTGCTAATTTAGCCTCGATACCTGCCATTTCGA
This sequence comes from uncultured bacterium, assembly GCA_964421195.1. Taxonomy (GTDB): domain Bacteria; phylum Muiribacteriota; class UBA9980; order UBA9980; family UBA9980; genus UBA9980. Next base: position 10,735 of record CAYQWL010000007.1, read on the forward strand.
TTCCATGTGGTTTTAGCGGTGGAATGCCTGTAGGACTTCAACTTTCAGCAAATCATTTTCAGGAAAAACTGCTTCTTGCCGTTGCGCATGAATTTCAAAAAAATACCACGCATCATTTGTGCTTTGCTGATATCGAATAACAAACCAGTACACAAAAAATACCGGTTATTTATTTTAATATAATTTAATATTTTAAAAATATGTTGTTACTCTCTGGGAGACAATAACTATGAAATACGAAGCCGTTATAGGGCTTGAAGTACATGTACAATTAAATACTGAAACTAAAATATTTTGCGGTTGCAGCGCAAAACATATTGGAAATGAACCAAACAACCGCGTATGTGAAGTATGCAGCGGACAGCCGGGAGTTCTTCCGGTTCTTAATAAAGAAGTGCTTGAACGAGCCATAAAAACCGGGCTGGCTCTTAATTGTCAAATTGCTTCATATACCAAATTTGATCGAAAAAATTATTTTTATCCCGATCTTCCAAAAGGATATCAGGTATCTCAGTTTGATATGCCTGTTTGTGAACATGGTTTTATCATAATTAACGATTCGAGCTCCATTGAAAAAAAAAATAAAAAAATTGGCATAACACGTATTCATATGGAAGAAGATGCCGGTAAAAATATTCATGACGCTTTAAATGGATGTTCATTAGTGGATTATAACCGGGCTGGCGTTCCTTTACTTGAAATAGTCTCCGAACCAGATATTAGAAGTGCAATAGAAGCACGAGAATATCTTGAAAAACTTAAAATAATACTTAAATACATTAACGTATCTGATTGCAACATGGAAGATGGTTCATTACGATGCGATGCGAATATATCAATCAGGCCTGCAGGTGAAATCAAATTAGGCGTCAAAGTAGAAATTAAAAATATGAATTCATTTAGAGGCGTTCAAAAAGCGATTGAATATGAAATTGAAAGACAAGCCGGATTATACGATAAAGGCGTTAAAATAATTCAGGAAACAAGACTTTATGACGAAGGAAAAGGCGTTACTTTATCGATGCGAAAAAAAGAAGAAGCCTTTGATTATCGTTATTTTCCTGAACCGGATCTTCCGCCATACCATATAAGCGAAGATAAAATAATGTCTATTAAAGCTTCATTGCCTGAATTGGCAGATGCTAAATATAAACGCTATACCGATATAATGAAATTAAATGATTACGATGCCGCACTTATTTCCTGTAATCCATCGCTCGCTTCTTTTTTTGATGAATGTTCAAAAAATTCTAATAATTATAAAGCTATAACCAATTGGTTGCTTGGCGATATATCAAAAAAAATGAATGAAGCTGGAACCGATGATATTTTCATGACAAAAATAAAACCAGCTCATCTTTTACAAATAATAAAATTAATAGACGATCAAACTATTTCGGGCAAAATAGCTAAAACTATTATTGATAAAATCTTCGACACCGGTGATGACGTAGATATTATTATCAAAAAGGCTGGATTGATTCAAATTAGTGATAGCAGTATGATTTTAAACATTATCAAAGAAGTAATAAGTGAAAATTCAAAGTCAGTCAATGATTTTCTTGAAGGTCGTGAAGCAGCAGCCGGCTTTATGATTGGCCAGGCCATGAAGAAAACTAAGGGAAAAGCCAATCCAAAACTTGTTAATGAAATGCTATATTCTGAATTAGCTAAATTAAAAAAAGTTTGATATAATTTAATGAAGTGGGGTAATAATGAAGGAAATATTTGTAATAAAAACTTCCGTAGAAGATTTTATAAAACAATGCAATAATAAAATTATAACGGTTCCGCTCGATACTATTTATCGAACTTCGTCTTATGTCGCCTGTATTGATTCACGTACTTTGAAACTTGAATATTTAACTAAAATTATGGCCGTAAAACTCAATGAAGACAGCAATACTGATTCAAAAGAAAATATTTCCACTTATAGTTATTGCCTTTATATAAGACCGTCAAAATTAATTAAGCTTCATGAACCGGTCGATTTTTCACCATGTGCTAATAATCTTCCACAATATTTAAATTTCGAAGATATCATCAGCGATTCGGCTTCAAGTATTACAGAGCTTAACAAACAAAAAAAATTGTCAAAAAAAGAAGTATCATTGATAGTAGCACGTTACCTCGAACAGGGAATAAATTTTAGCGTCAATCAAAAACTTGAAGATGCTTATAATTTATTTGACCGCGCGCTCGATATCGATAAAAATAATTATTTAATATATTTTTATCTTGGCAATATCTATGTAGATCGGGCCGTTTTAGAACTTGCAATTTATTATTACCGTAAATCGATAGAAATTAATCCAAGATTTCACCATGCTTTTAATTATTTAGGGTTAGCTTATATGTATCTTAATAAGATTAGCAATGCGGTTGAATGCTGGGAACAATCCCTTAATCTTAATTCTAAAGATGAATTTGCGCTCAGTAATCTTGGTAAGGCACTAATCCAGCAAAAAAAATATCGAGAAGCTCTTGAAATTCTTAATACCGCAAAAGAGATTAATCCGTCTAATCTGTTTATTTATAATCTTATCGGTGTCGCCAATGCTAATCTTGGCCGCCTTGACGACGCTATAGAAAGCTGGGCAAGAATAATAGAAGCAGGTCAGGATGACGAGTATTTACATCTTAATCTGGCTCGCGCATATTTTGAATCGCAAAAATACCGTGAAGCACTTGAAGAATATGAACTTTTACTCGATATGTTTCCGGCCGGTCATGATATACATAAACTTGCCGAACAAAATATTGAAATTCTCAGAGAAAAAGTATCTGAAAAAACAGTTGTTATTAATTCAATTAAAGATATTTCACCATACTTCGTTAAAAAATTCGGCATCGCCCTTCCCGATATAGATGAAGAATTATCTAAAAAAATTAATTTTAACAAGCTGGCTGATTATATCATCATGTTTGATATTTCTAATCATAAAATAAAATCAATTATATTTGACAGAGAAAAAGATGATGATTCAATAAAATATAATAATGAAGACCATTCGCTTATACTTGGACGAGAGGCTTATAAAACTACAATTAAACTACGAAAATCACTTAAAAAAGTAAAAACTTTAGTTCCAATAAAAGATAAAGCAGAAGTTGTTGAAAACGATTCAAAAACAGAAGAAGAAGCAGGAGAAAAAGAACAAATTAAAATAAGACAAATTCAACAGCAAAATGAAAACAACCGTGTTTCAACCGAAGAAATACAGAGCGCTTTAGAACAGGCTCAAGCCTTAGTTGCAATGGAACCTAATAATGAATGGGCGCATTACAGCTTAGGATCGATATTGGCTCAAATAGGCAGTTTTAAAGATGCCGCAAATGAATTTTCAACTGCTTCCACTATCAATTCAAATAATGCTATTGCATGGTATGCTCTTGGACTGTGCCATGTGCGAATGAATCAACTTGATGAAGCTGTCCAGGCGTTACAACAGGCGATTATTTCCGTACCCGATTCAAGATTAACAAGTGTTTATGAAGAATGGAATTATAAAGATTCTCTTGCATACTTTGGATTGGGTGACGTTTATATTCGAAAAGGAATGTTTGATGAAGCTATCAAAATATTTCAAAAAGGACTTTTAATTGACGCCACTTCGTCACTCGCACATTTTCAACTCGGCACATGCTATGAAGTTAAAGAACAATATGACGAAGCTATCGAATCATTACTTAACAGTCTTTCATTAAATCCTAATTTCGCTTATGCTTATTCAAAACTTGGAATTATTTATTATCGTAAAGAATTATATAATGAAGCGCAGGTCATGCTGCTTAAAGCGGTTGGTTATGAAAATCCGGATAGTGAAAGTTTTTACTTTCTTGGTGAAGTATATTTAAAACTTGCAAAGCCCGAAGACGCTAAATATTGTTTTACAAATATCATACAAACCACACCTAAAGATGACATGTATTATGATAAAGCCATAAAAAAATTAGAAGAACTCAGTTTAAAAAAATAATTTCATTGAGGTGAACATTTGATATCAATTAAAATAAATAAAAATCGTTTTTGTTTTTTAGTTTTATTATTGTTTTTATTTTTTAATTATGTTTCTTTTATAATAACTGGTTGTTCATGTTCTAATGATAATGATATTAATAAATCAACCATTAATTTAGAAACATCTTTAAAAACCATTACTCTTGCGATTCCTTCAGACCTTACCGCAACCGATCCCGCATTATCGAGCGATGTTACATCAGGACAGGTTCTTTCAAAAATTTATGAAAAACTAATTAATTTAGACAATAACCTTAATATTTCATGTGAACTTGCAGATACTTATGAAGTTAATACAGACTGTACTGAATTTAAATTTATACTAAAACAGGGAGTACTTTTTTCTGACGGCAAAACAATTTTAAATGCAAAAATAGTTAAAGATTCTTTTCAACGAGTAGTTAATCCCGAAACGGTAAGTCCGCGTGCCAATATTTTTGACAAACTTACTGGATACGATGAATTTATCGATAAAACAAAAGATGAAATCAGTGGTATCGTTGTAAACGGCGATTATGAGATTATCCTTAAAATTAAAGAACCTTTTTCACCATTTTTATATAACTTAACAATGGTGCCCGCTTCGATTACACTTAATAACAACGGAAATATAATTGGAACCGGTCCTTTTATATTTGATCAAAAAAGTGACGGCTCTAAACTTACATTGCGTAAAAATCCATTCTATCATAATACATCAAATGTATTTATCGATAAAATCGTTTATAAAATAATTCATGATCAAATGACGCAAATTTCAGAATTCGAACTCGGCAATATTGATATACTGAATTTAAGCACTATTAATGTCAATAGATTTGTCAATGAAGCTAATAGCATTAAATATAACATACATAAACAACCAAAACTAAATGTGTACTACATCGCCTTTAATCTCAATAAAACTAATTTTACGGAAAACATTCGAAAAGCCATTAATATGGCTATTAATAAAGAAGAACTTATCAATTCGCTTATGAAAGGTACCATGGTAGTTGCACGCGGTCCGTTTCCGCCGGCGCTTGGCGCTTATGATTCTTCGCTTGAAAGTTATAAATATGATCTTATCAAAGCAAAAGAATTACTTGCTTTAGAAAAGCCTGAAAATTTAAAATTCGATATTTATTATAAATCAAGTAATGAAGCTGAAGATCTTATGCAGCTTATTAAAGAAGATCTTTCTAAAATTGGAATAACTATTAATTTAAAAAAAATGGAATGGGCCGCTTTAAAGTCAGAAATAGTTAAAGGCAATTTATCAGCTTATTATCTTAATTGGTCTGCGGATTTTCCTGATGCCCACAATTTTTTAATCCCTTTATTTCATTCTAAAAATAAAGGCGTTGGTGGAAACCGTTCGTTTTTTTCCGATGCGGCGCTTGATGAAAGTATGAATAAGCTCGAAGCGACTTCAGATATTAACGAATATAAAAAACTCGCTCGCGAGCTTCAAAAAAATATCGTTGAAAAAGCGCCCTGGGTATTTCTGTGGCATGAAATAGAATATGCGGCAAGTCAAAAATATATTGAAGGTTATGATATTCCAAAAATATATTCTATGGAAAATTTCGTTAATATAAAAATCAATAAATAATTTTTACAATATAATTTATGAATAGGCATTTTAATATTTATGATTAATTTTATTATAGAACGTTTAGTTTATTGTATCATAACATTACTAATAGTTACTTTTATTACTTCGGCCTTAATTTTTTTAATTCCGGGCGATCCTGTACTTTCAATCGTAGGCGAAAATGCGTCTCCAGAAATAATCAAAAATATTCGTGAAAAATTAATGCTCGACCAGCCTTTTATAATTCAATATTTTTCTTATCTCAAACGTCTTATTTCTTTAGACCTTGGTAAATCTTATGTAACTAACTTAAATGTCATGGATGTTATAAAGCAAAGATTTCCCAATACTCTTATTCTTGCATTATCAGCCATGATGTTTGCGTCTGTCATCGGAATAGCCGTAGGCTTTTTTTCGGCGCTATATAAAGATTCTTATATAGATAAAATCAGTAGATATTTTATACTTCTTGGTATTTCAACGCCAGTATTCGTTCTTGGCGTTATTTTATATACAATTTTTACTCTTAAATTTAAAATTATTAAATCAATTACCGGATTCGATAGTTTTTATAACTTAATCCTGCCGACTATTGCGCTTGGAACTCAAAGCGCCGCTTATATTGCGCGAATAACACGTTCAACGGTTCTCGATATCAAAAAGCAGGAATTTGTAAAACTCGCTAAATCAAAGGGATTATCAAGAGCGCATGTTAATGTATGGCACATTTTTATTAATTCGCTCGCGCCTATAATTACAGTAATTGGATTGGATTTCGGCTCATACCTTAACGGATCTGTCATAACTGAAACAATATTCGGCTGGCCTGGCATCGGACTATATATTTTTAAAGACGGTATCGGCAATAGAGACTTTCCAGTTATTCAATCAATGGTGTTATTTTGCGCTGTTATTTTTATATTAATTAACTTTATTATCGATCTCGTATATTTTGCGCTTGACCCGCGTTTACGAGATAAATTAAAAGAATCATAAAATGATAGAAGTTATGCTTGAAAACTTGAGTTCATATAAAGTTTTATACTTTGGTTTACATAAGATACATTATCGGCAAATTTTAAACAACATAAAAA
>CAYQWL010000007.1:17525-44878 GCA_964421195.1 uncultured bacterium
ATTGATCATATTGTATTTATCTTTATTTTTTTTGAATAACAATTTCTTGAGTCTGATTTATTTTATTTATATTTTCCTTTATATTACTTTTTTGATTAGTAATTATTTCAGTTGTTGACAATGCCATAGCATTCATATTATTTTTTTTGGGGTTAGTATTATTGGCCGGAATACTTTTTGAATTCGTCGTTTGAATAGAATTCATTTTAATTAACGGTACACCAAAAAGTTTTGCAAATTCATTATAATATAACTGCGCATAGTATTTATCATGAATCAATACTATATTTTCATCATTTTTAGTATTTGCAGCTTTAGTATAATTATGTGAACCGGTAATTACAACGGCGGCAGTATCAGATTCATGATCAAACACTATAAATTTATGATGTAATTGAGATCGCGGATTAGAATCTTTTTTTATATTCATATTATTAGCAATAAGAGCATAGTAACCACTGGATTTTCCGCCAGCTGAAAGATCGTCGCACATGCCTTTGACGGTAATACCTGACTTATGTTTTGATATAAGAGCTTCTTCAATATTATCGTCGGTAAAAGCAAAAATAACGAAGGAAATACAATTAACTGCTTTCCGGATTTGTTCAGCGATTATACCATTAACATCATCAGCCGGCGAAAAATAAATTTCAACTTCAATGGAATCGATTTGAAATTTATGTTTAGCTCTTACACGGCTTTTTTTTGAACCAAACTGCAGGCTGTCATACATCATCGAAAATTCTTCATTATATATTTTAGCAGCCTCACTGGAATCGAGAATTAAAGCATTATTATGATCTTTAATAGTATTATTATCAGTAGCATTATAAGAACCGGTCCATACTTTTTTTGAATCAATTATACAAAATTTATTATGACTTTCACCACTCCCCTTAGAACCATCTGATTGATCGGTTATAATTGTAATACCTGCCGCTTCAAGCCGAGCATAAAAGGCAACAAATTTTTTATTGGTATAATACTTTGATTCAGTAATAATTTTAACATTTTTTCCACCCAGTCTGCGAGCCGCTCTAATAAATGCATCAATAATACACTGCCGGTTAATCTGATAAAAATGCGCATTAACAGAAGTTTTTGCACTATCTATAAAATTAGCCAGTTCTATATCAATATTCTTAGTATCGGGCGGATCATTAAAAAAAACTTTAATTTTATCGGTTTGACCTGCAATAACGTTTCGATAATTAAAAATAAAAAAAAGTGTACTAAAAAATAATAATAAAATTATTAAAAATAATAAATGATTCATTTTTTTTAGCTTCATAATTTCTCCTTATTTTACAAAAAAATATTTTTCTATCTCAGTAATGATATCATCAAAAGTAATTTTTTTATATGTTGTATAATAAATTATTAATAAAATATTCTCAGCACCAAGAGTGAATCAGGTTTTCATATTATAAATTATCAGAGTAACAATTTAACACAACATTATGATTTTTTCAAGTTTACATAACTTTAATTATCGGATATCAAAACAAAAATTTGAAATTAACGGAATGATTTTTTCAAGTTTACATAATAAAAAATATCGGTTCGTACATCAATATATAATTGGTGTATAATAACATCATGATTATATTGCACATACAATTACATTTGTATCATACATTTTCTTCTCGTCATACAAAATATTAATAAAATCATTGAAAATACATTATCGTTTTTCAAAGATAAAAAATGCCTGTTTGATTTTTTTGAAAAGACTTATTATAAAAGCTTTTTACAGATTGATGCATTCGCTGTCCGGTTTATGGCTTCGGCGTCGTGCCGCTTGAAGGTTTTTGCCCCTGATCTGTTAATTTTAAAAATGAGCCATGCGCTAATTTAGAATTTTTATTAACACATTTGATATCTATTTTTTTGCCTGGAACATCTTCGATTGCATAAAAAGCTTCAGATGTAGTTACGTTAGACGCATTAGGGCACCGCGGTTCAGTTTTTAAATAATTTCCCGCCATTAAAACTTTTAATGTTAAATCAAAATTATCGCTAACAACCGGATTTTCCATATAATACATCCTTACCGCATTATGTATGGTACCCATATTAGCAATACATGCTTTTTTCTTTACATCTTCTTTTATTTTATTAAAATTCATAACAGCAATTGAAATTAATATTCCTATAATCGCTACTACTATCATCATTTCGATCGCCGAAAATGCTCTGCCATTGTTTCTTTTTATTAATAACGCCATAAAAATTCATTCCTCCATAAAAATAATCCGCTCGAACAATTGTATTTATAATCAACCATCTATAGCCGTTTATATCCGTTTATATTAATTAATTTATTGTATGTGTTAACCGCATATCTATCGGTCATCGATGAAATATAATCGGCTATCGTAGTTTCTAATGAATCATTTTCATCGACTTTTTTATGTTCGGCAAATAAAATATCCTGATTAGCTTTATAAAATTCAAATAAATAATGAATTATTTCACGCGCTTTTTTGGCATCATCAAATTCATCTTCTTTTAAATATACATTTTCAAAAAGATAATCACGAAGCGCATTGGTTATTTTTAATATATTTTCAGACATTATTATTTCTTTTTTACCTGAGCTATTAATGATAACATCCGTTACCATTTTATCTATACGCGCGGCATTTGTACGGCCAAGTTTCGTAAAAAATTCGGATGGGATCTTAGCTTCGGTAAGAAGTCCGAACGACAACGCATCATCTAAATCATGATTGATATAAGCAATACCATCAGAAATTTTAACCGCCATCGCTTCGAGAGTAGATGGAAATTCATCGGAAAACGCCGTAAATAAACCACAACGTTTTTTAGAATGTTTAACGATACCCTCTCTTACTTCATAACATAAATTTAATTCGCTGCCGTTACGTTCGAGTTTATCGACAACACGCAACGATTGAACGCTGTGCCTGAATCCGTTTTTTAAAATACCGTTTAAAACGCTCTCGCCTGTATGACCGAAGGGAGTATGCCCCAGGTCATGCCCTAAGGCCGTCGCCTCTACAAGGTCTTCATTAAGCCGTAACGCCCTTGCAATCGTCCGCGCTATTTGCATAACTTCAAGCGTATGAGTGAGCCTGACTCTTATATGATCGGTGCTCTGTCTTATATAAACCTGCGTTTTATCTTTTAAACGCCGAAATGATTTTGAATGAAGTATCTTATCTCGGTCTTTTTGATAGCACGTACGATAAATACATTCTGCTTCTTTTTTCTCACGGCCACGCGTTTTCGAAGACAGCTGAGCATGTTCAGATAAATATTCACGCTCTTTATTTTCAAGCATTATCCTTATTAAATTAATATCTTCTTCTGTTTTCATATCTTTTATTATTTATTGCGGTAAATTAACGCCGCCCTGCCATTTAAAATTAATATTATTTTCTATACCGAGCAGTTCGTTTATATAATAAACTATAGGTAACGCCATATCATCGATCGTTCTGGGATTATGATAAAAAGGAGGCGCGGCGGGCATAATATCCGCGCCAGCTTTCGATAATCTGGTGAGATTTTCAAGGTGTATCGTAGATAAAGGCATTTCACGCGCAACAATGACTAATTTGCGCCTCAGCTTTATTATATTAGAAGCCGCCCTTGTTATTAAATTATCGGCTATGCCGCATGCAATCTTCGCCACGGTGTTCATACTCGCAGGCACTATAACCATAGCGTCAACATCGGACGTACCTGATGAAATATCAGCGCGCAAATCATTGTTATCATAAATTTGATAAACATATTTTTTTAATTCACTTCGTCCAACCTTTGTTTCATCTTCTAAAATTTTATAGCCTTCGTCAGTCGCCGTAAATAAAACTTTAATATTTCTTCTTATAGTAAGCCACTTTAAAAATTTTATACAATAAATCGAACCTGACGCGCCAGTATGGGCGACTATAATTTTCATCTTTCACCTTTATTATTTTAAAATTTTTATCGTTGATTCCATATACAATATATTTATTATATCTTTATTATTTTATTATTATTATTTTGATTTTGATTTATATTATATTTTGATTTACATAAATCATAATAAAAATTAAAAATTATGGATATATTATATTTTAAAATTTTATTAAAGTCAACCATTATTAATTATAGCAATATATCTCGATACGATATAAGGAAAAATTCGAGCATATTTTATCGTTTTAAAACCTGATTTTTTAATTATTTTAATATATTCATCATCAGAAGCCATATTTTTAATCGATTCCACTAAATACTTATAAGCCGACGCATTCGCGCCCCAAAAAAAGGCTATAATTTTAATTAAATAATTATAATAAAATTGAAAAAACGAAAAAATTCTTAAATTAAAAATATTATTAAATTCCAGAATGGCAGCGATCGATCTATTTTTTTTAAGAACACGCTTTAACTCAATTGCAATAAAATGACGGGGACGAAAAAAATTACGCAGTCCAAACGCTAAAAACGCCGTATCAAATGATGAATCTTTAAAACATGAATTACATGCATCGCAAACAACGTAATAAACTTTAATTTTATCCGGTTTATCGGCCAGAACACCATTTTCTATCTTCTCCTTCGCTTTTTTTAACATTTTATATGAAAAATCATAACAATAAATATTAAAATTATAATCTTTCATAAGCAAACGGCCAGGTTTAGAATTACGAAGCATATTTATAAATCTAATAATAACATCTCCGGTGCCCGACGCAATATCGGCCACATTAATGCAGGCGTTTTTCGAACAATACGGCCGCCTGCCCGAATTTTTAAATATTAAAAACAGACTTCTAAAAACATCGTCGATAAACGCGGCGCGCCAATAAATATCAAACCCGCATGACAATAAATGATTCATAAAATCATAACGCCAGTATATTGAATCAAACATCGCTTTTATAGTTTTTGAAAATTTATCCATAGTCAAGTTTACATAAAATTAATTATCGGACATTAGAGCCGCTGTGAAAATTCATTGTAGAACTTATTGCAGAATTTGCCCCGGAATTTAATGTATTAAATTATTGTATTGTTCACCAGTGGATGTGAAGCATCTATAAGTTCGAGCATATCATAATTAGTATTACGACGCATCAGCTTATAACCTGCATTCATAGCTATTTTATATAATTGTACGACGCTTGTTTCATGAACAACGCCCGTCGCTCTAACAACCTTTTCTTCCATTAAAATACCGCCAAAATCGTTTGCTCCAAATTTTAATGCAAGCTGGCCGAGCCTCATTCCTTCTGTTACCCATCCGCTATGTATATTTTTAATATTATCAAAAAATAATCTTGCGCATGCTACGGTTTTTAAATACGCAATGCCGTCAGCCGGTTCGAGCATCGAAAGACCGGTGCGGGACGGCGAAAACGGCCATGGAATAAAGGCCCTGAACCCGCCCGTTTCGTCCTGCAGATCCCTGACTTTTTTCATGCTTTTAAAACGTTCTTCGATAGTTTCTCCTACTCCAAACATCATCGTAGCCGTTGTTTTCATGCCTATTTTATGCGCGGCACGCATTATTTGAAGCCACCTGCGGGAATTTATCTTATTCGGAGATATACGCGCTCTAATACGATCGACCAATATTTCACCGCCGCCGCCGGGCAGCGAATCCAGGCCTGCCTGCTGAAGAGTTTTTAATACATAATCAACGCTTTTTCCGGCGCCTTTAGCTATATGATCTATTTCAGGCGGCGAAAAAGAATGAAGCGTAATTTTCGGAAAGCGGGATTTTATCTTTTTTAACAAATTAATATAATAATTTATCTGTAGTTCAGGATTTAAACCTCCCTGCAGCATTATCTGACTTCCGCCAAGTTCCGACAATTCTTCGATTTTCTTTAAAATTTCATCATCCGATAATACGAACGACTCAATAGATTTTTTAGATTTATAAAATGCGCAAAAACGGCATTTACAATCGCAAATATTAGTATAAGTTACGTTTCTATCGAGAACGAAAGTAACTATATCTGATGCGCCTTTATGCACTATGCGCCTTACGAAGTCTGCTGCTCCGGCTAATTTATATAAATTTCCTTCATCATATAATTTAATGCATTCAGCTATGCTGAATCGATTACTCATAAAAATCACTTCTTTTATATTTTATTTTTTTGATCTTTTTTCATATTCCCGTAAAGCATCGATATGCTGATTACAAAGTTCATATTCGAGAATAGAATAATATTTTTTCATGGTTTGAAAACAAATTCCAGCTTTTTGAGAAGCATATTCAGCAAAAATATCTAAGTTTGATTTAAAATAAATAATTTTAGATTCAAGAATTTTTAAAAATAAATCACATAATTTAGCGTTACCGGCATGAGCATAAAATTTTTCTTTCACTGCAAGAACTCCGAAGACAAAAGGCAATCCGGTAAATTTATGCCACAAACCACACAGGTCATATAAAACATATCTATCGCATAAATTATAATCGTAATATCTTAAAGCTTCATCGCCTATCATAAGCACGGCATCTATATCGCCGCGTTCGAAAGTATTATTAACGTCTTTTGCTCTTAACTTTCCCGTTTTGAATTTAATGCGGGTAAGACAATAAAAATCAGATAATAAAATTTTAAGAAGCTGTGCGGCGGAAGCAGATTCATCTGAAAGCAAAATTACCGAATTTTCAAGCGAATTGATATCTTTTTTCGAAACCAATACGACCGACATAACTTCATTATGAGCGGCAATCCCGAAATCGCCAGGCATGCAAAGACTATTACGATTTTTAATATATTCGTAAGATGATATAAACGCTATATCTACACCGCCTGAAATTAATAAATTATTGATTTTCGAAGGCGGAGCGTAAATAATTTCAACTGCCTCACATTCTTTGCAACCGCCAGCATTGTTTCGAGCCGCCAATTTAGATTCAACCCCAGGCCCCTGAAGGGCTTTTTCAAGGGGACGGCGGTCGAAAGAATGATAAAACGGCAGCGAGTTCAAATATTGAATAAAACCTATTTTTAAAAGCATTATTTTATTTCTTTCATAATTTTTAATTTATAAGTCGAATCGGTTTTAACTGCTGTCTTACCTGCATTTTTTATTATTTTAATCAAATCGTCTTCACCGATAACTTCAACCGAAAAGGCGCCCGCGGCGCGCGCTATTCTTTCCTTAAAGGAAGTGCCGCCGAGATCGTTTGCGCCAAAATAAAGCGCCGCCTGAGCGAATTTCAAACCAAGCATATTATGCAGAGCTTTTACGCTCAAAAAATTATCAAGAAATATACGGCCTATAGCTATATTTTTTAAATCATCAAAACCGCTGTTATATCGAGTGTTGCGGACCGCCGTTTTTTCGCCGAAAAAAGCGAGCGGAACGAAACTTTTAAACCCGCCCGTTTCGTCCTGAAGCTCTCTTATTTTTCTTAGATGCTCCACCCGGTCGGCATCGGTTTCGATATGACCGTAAAGCATGGTAACATTAGATGGAATGCCGAGCTCATGGGCTTTTTTCATTATATCGAGCCATACGGCCGATTTTATCTTCTTTTCGCAAATAATCGAACGAACCGCATCGTTAAAAATCTCAGCGCCGCCTCCAGCCACTGCATCGAGCCCCGCCGATTTTAAACGCACAAGCGTTTCTTCTATGCTTATTCTGGCATTAGACGCTAAATAATCTATTTCAACGGCCGTAAATGCCTGAATAGTAATTTTCGTTCCGCATTTTTTTATACGACGCAGAAAATTTTCATAAAAATCAAGATTATAAACCGGTGTCAATCCTCCGACAATATGAATTTCAATATATCCGTCACCGCAAGCTTCATAAGCCGCGCAAATTTCATCTATCATCTCGTCAGCCGATCGAGCATAAGCGCCTTCGGCGCCGAAATCTTTTGAAAAAGCGCATAAATTACATCTTAATTCGCATATATTGGTGGGGTTTACATTGATATTATGAGAATAATATACTTCATTATAAAATAACGTTGAATTTTTCAAACGATGCGATGCCATTTCTCCGATAGCTATAATATCATTAGAACCATATAAATAAAGAGCGTCATCCGTATCAATTCTTTTATTCGAATAAACTTTTTCCTTTATAAGGCATAACTTTTTATCAACGGGTTTTATTTGATTTTTAACCGTCAAAACGGGCGAAAATTTATTTTTATTTATACGATCAATTTTTTCTTTTTCTATTTTTTTTGATTTTAATTCTATTTTTTTTTTCATTTTTATATCACATCCGATAATTTAATAAAACAGCGATAAACATGGTCATGGATACAAGTCCGTTCACTTTAAAAAAAGCGGTATTTATATTTTTAAGTTCTCCGCCTTTTAAAAGCGAATGCTCGTAAACAAGAAGCGCGGCGCAGATAAATACAAACACATAATATATAAAATGCGCTTTAATAAAAACGCCGCAAAATAAAAAACCGCAAACCGTAAAAAAATGAAGCAGCCTCGAATACATAAGCGCTTTATCCGCGCCGGCCGAGGCGGGAAGCGAAAATAATTGTTCTTTTCTATCAAAATCAATATCCTGACACGCGTAAATAATATCGAAACCGGCGGCCCACGCCAGCACCGACGCGGATAATACTAATGGAGCCGGCGTTAAAACGGTATTTACCGCCAGATATCCCGCGGCAGGAGCTATAGCGAGAACCAGGCCAAGCACGAAATGCGATAACGAAGTAAAACGCTTTGTATATGAATAAAAAAAAAGTAAAAAAAGGGCAAGTGGAGCGAGATAAAAGCATACCTTATTAAGCATATAAGCCGCGGTAAAAAATACGGTAATAGATATAAATATTAAAAACCATACAATTTTAAACGATATAAGCCCGGTGGGAAGCGCGCGCCCGCTCGTGCGTGGATTACGCGCATCTATAGCGGCATCGGCGATACGATTAAAAGCCATCGCCGCCGTACGCGCGCCCGTCATAGCCGCGATAATTAAAAGTATTTTCGGCGCGCCGGGACGGCCCGCCGAACCTATAAGCATTCCCATAAACGCAAAAGGCAGCGCGAATAGAGTGTGCTCGAATTTAACGAGTTCAAATAGTATTTTTATTTTATGCCAGATAATCTTTCCCATTTTTCATCAACTATTTTTCGGACGCTTTCACTCATTTTAACCAATGCCGGCCATTTGCGAACTCCCGGCATATTATTTTTATGCGTCGCATCTATGGCTACTTTCGGGCCAAACCCTTCGATCGCGCTCGCATGATCAAGAATATCGAGCGGACCGTCGAAAGAAAAAACATCTCTTTTAAAATCAGTATTCGATAATAATGTAAATAATACATCTTCATTATCATGAATGTCGGTAGTTTCATCATAAAAAACTATATTTTTAGTAAACATGAGCTGATTCAGTCCCCAGAAAAAAGAGGCGAGTTTGTGTAGCTGGCCATGATACATTTTTTTTATTTTAACTAATGCAAGATTATGAAAAACACCGGCCGCCGGAAATCTTATATCGATTATTTCGGGACATTGCAATTTAAGAAGAGGTAAAAATATCCGTTCGGTAGCCAGGCCCAGAAAATAATCTTCCATCGGTGGTATTCCGACAAGCGTCTCTATAAAAATCGGATTTTTACGCATGGTAATGCACTTTATATTAAAGGCCGGATAATCATCCTGTGGAGAATAATAACCCGTATGATCTCCAAAAGGCCCTTCTTTGACCATTTCGCCAAGATCGACCTCGCCTTCAAGAATTATTTCGGCATTAGCCGGGACTAATATATCTGATAATTCGCTTTTAACGAGTTCCACCGGAGAATTACGTAAAAAACCCGCAAACAATATTTCATCGACTCCGTAAGGAAGCGGCGCAACCGCGCTATACATAACCGCCGGATCAGCTCCGATCGCTACCGATACCGGCACTTTAAGCCTGCCGCTCCGCCTGTAAAGCTCGGCGGTATAAGCTCCGTCTTTATGCCTGTGCCAGTGCATGGCGGTTTTATCTCCGGAAATTACCTGCATACGATACATGCCGATATTTTGAATTCCAGTCACCGGATTTTTAGTTATTACAAGAGGAAAAGTAATAAAACGGCCGCCATCGCCCGGCCAGCATTTAATTATCGGAAAAATACCGATATCCGGCTTATCAGCTTCTTTTATTATTACCTGACGGCAGGGGGCCTTTTCTTTTGAAATAATGCGCGGCAGAGCGTTAGATGCCTCTAAAAGCCGCGGCAATTCGGATATTTTATTAATGAAACCTCCGTATTCGGGAGGTTTTAAAAGCTTTTCAATACGGCCGCTTATATCTTCAAAAGCATTAACGTTCAATGAAGCAAGCATCCGGCTTCTGGAAGCGAATGCGTTCATTAAAAGCGGAATGCGGCATCCGGCTATATTTTTAAATAAAACCGCCGGCCCTTCACGTTTTACCATTCGGCCGGCTATTTCAGAAGCTTCTAAAATAGGATCTATTTTTTCTTCTATTTCGATTAATTCATTTCTCGCTTTTAATAAATTAATAAAATCACTTAAACTATTTATCATAATGGTTATTATAACATAATTTTTCAATAGTTACAATAAATAATTGAACCGCAAATGAGTCCGTTATAAAAACTTAAAAATACCAGAAAACGATCGTAAAATTACTTACAAACACATTGTGAATTTTCTAAAAATTAACCTTTTTAGATTAGAATGAACTCATAAATAATAAAACATAAAGTATAATTTATTCGGAATGAATAAAATAATTAAAATAATTAATTAATAATAGTATTTTTAAGGCTTTTAAAAGTTACATAAAAAAAATCACGGGTATATGGCGCCAGACATCTCTGCGTTTCACCCGACATTTCATCGCTGAGCCGCGAGGCCTTTAATTTTAAATTCCCTTTTTTATCCATACCGTTATGTCTGTAAGTGTATAAATAAGTATGATAATCATTTATATCGAGCTGCATGGCATAATCGCATCCAGCCAGCGACATACCCGCCGCGAGAGTATCGTGGCCGAGAGAATTCCCCGCTCCATAGACAAGCCATTTGCCGTCACGGGTTATTCCAAGCGCCGAACGCCACACGCGGGTTTTATTATCTATCGATGCGCCCCAATAATCGTGTTTCATGTTCACTACATTATTTTCAAGTATGGGCGGAAGATTTTGCCTTAAATGAATTATATTTTCAGTCGTTTCAAATCCCGGACCACCCCATGTTCCCATCTTTATCCCGCCGTCCGCATCAACCATAATCGTTGCAATACCTTTAACGGGCGGCATATAAGAAACCCCGTCCGCTATAAAACCCCATTTGCCGTGTTTTGTACGAAACCCGCCGTTAAATGCGCATATTAAATTCTGATAAGTTTCAGCGTCGCGGGGGATTACGCCTTTACCTTTCAAGCCTATCGAAGATACTGGTTCATTCGTACCCGGCATAAGCGCTAAATTAATTTTTGCCAGCTCTATACATAAAAAATGCATAACCGCAAACGTTCTTTTAACGTCAACTCGTAATTTAGTCTTAAACGCCAGCGGCTGTTCCAGCGTCGATAAAGATATCTCGGCGCTTGTCCAGACGCCTTCGTTTTTTAACGAATTTTTCTTCAATAATGGCTCTATATTTACCGGAACGGCAGGCGTAGAAAATACATTAGTATTTTGAATTTTTAGTTTTTCTGAAATTAATGCCGGCGCCGGACCGGCGGCATAAATTGACTTATATGCGGCTGCAGATGTAAAATCTTTAAATATCATGACGCGTAAATAATTATTTAATATTTCATTTTTAAATCCTGCATTAACGGCATCGGCGCTTTTTAAAATAATATCTCCGAATAAAACCGCGCCTGTTTTAAATTGGGTAATAAATTCCATAACGTTTAACGAATAATCATAAAAAAAATTGTCAGTCGAAATTATTACTGGCATTTTTGCGATTGTACTTATAACATTTACCAGATTAGTTTCATTCGTTTTATTTATTTCACCAATTTTTTCGGTTTCATTTATTTCATCGATTTCATTTATTTCATCGGTTTCCGAACCTCTGATAATACGGCCTGAATCCTCTTCTTCTTCATAACCTGAATATAACTTTCTCTTAAAATAATCCGTTGTATTATAATAAATATCCTCCAGCCTGGCTATCTTTTCCGGTCCTACAAAGCCTAAATTTCTCACTTTTTCAACCAGCATGGGCACGAACGGCTCGTCGGCTTCTATGTACGGAATATATTCTACCGGAAAATCCGGCGGGTCGATACTTCCAGAATCGACATTAAGCGAAACATTCCTTAAATTTTCACCTTTTTTAGTTTCAACTTTTAATAAATTAACGGCCAGAGCAGAATTTGTTATATTACTTATTTCAACATTTTGTTTAAATAAAAATTGTCTTTTATTAGAATAATTTCCATCCTGAACGGTTAACACTTTTAACCCGTTGCGTGCATTCGAAAGATAAGCAAAACTGCTTTTCATAACGACAAGTTCTTCTTCATCGGCCATTGAAGTTTCAGTTAAATTTCGAATAGCGTTAATATCGGTAACGACGCCAAATTCATTCCAGAAAACTCTGCCTTCAAAAATTTCAGAATTTTTTAAATTAATTTCATAAGCTGAAAATATTACTGAAGTGCCCATATAGTTATCTATAATTTTTGCAGTATTTAACCAGTATTTATGTGAAAATGCAAGGAATGCGCCTGCCGCATCATGGTTAAGAATATATCCTTTTTGCCTGAGTTGCTCGTCGAGACTCGACAGGCTCGCCGGCTTTAATTCGGAAAAATATCCGCTGCCAAGAATAAATTCAGGAAAAATATATACATATAAAAAAACGAACGTTAAAATCAAAGCGCCAAATTTATATTTATGCTCATATACAAACTTAAAAGGAAAAAATAATATATGTTTTAAAGAATATAATATATAAAAAAGTATTTTCGAATAATTTATTTTTTGAATTTGCGGCGATGATACTATTATATTACGTGACGGCCGTTTTTTAACCACATCATCTATATAATGAGAAAAATCGTTAATAATTTCATCTTCAGACGAACGATTTTCGTTAAAAGCAACCGGCTGTTTCCTTTCATTCGTTACGTTTACTGCTTCAGAACCGGCCGTATTTTCATTTGAAGCTATTTTAACGCCGGCCGGATCAAATTTTATATCTAATTCCGCTTCAGCTAACGTACCGTCATTTATCGCGTCAAGTACCGCCCGCCTGACATCCGGCGCAACGTTCAACGCGGTTAATTTTTTTATACATATAGCCGCATACTCCGAACCGGTTTCATATATTTTTTTAAGTTTTTCAAGGCTTTCATGACGGCATTCTTTTTTTGAGGCACAAACCGCTTTTACAAGTATATCAATAAGTTCGTTTTCATAAAGAATGTTATTAAGCATTTCAAGAACTTCAAGCGCGGAAATCCTTTGCCATTCAACATCGGATATAAGCATTAACTCTATAGCAGCCAGACATTTCGGCTTTCCGGAATTCCTTACAGCCTTTACCGCCATCTGTTTTAAACGCGGTTCTTTTACCGTAAGCGTTTTTATAATATATGGCCCGGCTTCGTCTGAATCGATTAAAAGTAACGATTGAAAAGCATATTTTTGAACTTTAAAGTCGGAATGCTCCAGAAAAGAACCGATAAAATCAATTTCCGCCGAACCGCCTATTTTTGCGCACGCTATAAGCATAGCCGCCAGAACCGTATCGCTTTTTTCAACTTTTATATAATCTTTAATAACATATACAGCAAGCGCTTCCGATTCCGCTATCGCCTCGCGAAGTCCTGATAATCGTTCATCGATTTTTTCACTGCCGAGTTTTTGCTTTAATAAATTAACATCCATTCTGTCACCAAATTTTTACAGATTGCTTTGCTAAAATTAATTATTATTTTTACTCACGTTAATCATTAAAATATTTTACATCATTTATGAGTCCGCTATAAAAACTACAAAAATGTCTATAATTGAACTTGAAAATCCTTAAAAACACGTTGCAATTTTTGAAAAAAATGACCTTTTTAGAATGGACTCATTTATTATAACCATAATATAAGGCATAAAAAACATATCACATATCATGTTATCACATACCATGTCCCATATAAATAACATAAAAGTATTCTAAGTACTTTGTTCACATATTCACACCTGCTTATTATCTGCATATAAATATAGCAAAAAAATACCATTAATGGTAGATACGCACAATGATATACAGATATTAAGCAATATAAAAACATATTAAAGTTTTTTATTAAAGTTTTTTACTTTACAAATTATCATTTATATGATATAAATATTCTCAAAAATTTAATTATAACTATTTTTTGTTTAATTTTAAATAATTATTCAAAATACAGAATAATTCTTAAGTGGCCCAAATTTACTAATTTAATTAATAACATAAAAAAATAGGGGAGGTAATTTAATGTCGTTTCAATCGAAGCGAAAGACCTTTTATTTAAGGTTTTTGTTTTTTTTAATTTTTATTTTTATCGTTCAAACCTCCGTGCGTGCGGCTATAGCGCAAACGGCGGGAGTAGAAATCCAATCCGGGGCAGTAAACGTTCAAAACCCTCAAACACAGAAATCTTTACCGGCATCAGCCGTTACCGGCGAAGCAAGCATTGAAATTTCAGGTGAAATAAAAAATGCCGGCACTTTAGAAACTCAGGCGCAGCCAGTTCAGCCTGCGGCGGAAATAAAAATTCCTGCGCCGGCCCCCGAAACCGCTGCTTCAGCGCCGAATACAAACGCGCCGGCCGTAAATAATACAAAATCGGCCTTTAAGATTATAGCTTCTAAAAATTCTTTTTTCATAACTCCCGGTGAAAGTTTTGACCTGTCTTCGGTTGTTCTTAATGCGGTAAACGATAAAGGCGCTTCTCAGCCTGTAAAAGTAGAATCATGGTCGGCGGATACCGGCAGCATCAATTTAAATACATATACTCCGCCTTCAACTACTTTTAAAGGCATAGTTAATCTTACAGCATCTTATAACCATGAAGGAACGGTTGAAAATTTTTCAATCGAACTAAATATCCGTAAAAATTATCTCGAAGAAAGGCTTATTGTTCTGTATATGGCTGTCATACTTGCTATTATTATATTATTATCCATCAATAAAGCAATTTCAGGCAAGCAATATTTTATAAGAAGAATCGGCGGCCTTAACGCTATCGATGAAGCTATAGGCAGATCTACCGAAATGGGAAAACCAGTATTATATTTAACCGGATTATCCGATATGTCCGCGATTTCTACTATCGCTTCGATATCCATACTTTCTTATGTAGCCCGTAAAACCGCTGAATATGAAACATCGCTTCTTGTGCCCTGCTGCCGTTCTCTTGTTATGAACACAGCGCGCGAGGTCGTTAAAGAATCTTATCTCGAAGCCGGAAAGCCCGACGCTTATAACGCCGAAAATATCAAATATATAACCGACGATCAATTCGGTTTCGTTTCCGGCGTTGACGGCATAATGCTCCGTGAAAAACCGGCGGCCAATTTTTATCTTGGACACTTTATGGCGGAATCGCTTATTTACGCCGAAACCGGAAACAGCATCGGCGCAATTCAAATAGCCGGCACAAGTGAATTTTCACAGATACCATTTTTCGTGGCAGCCTGCGATTACTGTCTTATAGGCGAAGAGCTTTTCGCGGCCAGCGCTTATCTTTCGCGTAAACCTAAAGACGTCGGAACGCTCAGGGGACAGGATATCGCAAAATTGGCCATAATGATGATTATTATTATAGGCGTCGTACTCGAAACAATAGCTGTAATAAGCCCGGGAACGGCATCAAGCCTCGGAGCTTATAAAGCCGTTTTCCAGACTAAATAACTTAAAATAAATATATAGTTTGTATATTAATTATCACATTAATAAATAAATTGAAAAATAAACAACGTAAATCATCTGCTACAGGTTAATTAAAAAATTAAAAAATTATAAATAATAATAATTTATAATTTAAAATAATAAATGATTTAAATAAAAATTTGAAAAAGCACTGAAATTTATGGAGGTAATAAATAAATGTTTTTAAGAAAAACGCTTCCGCTTATAATATGTTTTTTCTGCGGTGTATTCGCTATAATAGGCTTCTTCTCGGCGGAGGGCACGGCGGTTAATACATATTATGAAAAACTCGCGAAATGGAACAGCATCATCGCCGCATTTGCAATGCTGCTTGGGGTCGGAAATTTATTAAGAGTCAATTTCATCAAAATATCGAGAAATCATCCTGATAAAATTTATTGTGCCCTTCTAATAATAAGCCTTATAGCTACCGCTTCTTTTGGATTAATCGGCGGCGTTTATTCATCCAGACCTGTTTTTTACAGCTTGCCAGGACAGAACTTTGACTTATCGACCATTGCAATAAATTATAAAAATGAAAATAGAAAGATAGAAAATATTAAAATTGAATCATGGTCGGCCGATACGGGTAGCATTACTTTAAACGCATATACTCCACCCGCTTCTGATTTTATAGGAAAAGTAACATTAACGGCAAATTATTTAAATAAAAAAGAAATGAAAACGATAAAAATCGATTTACAGGTTCGCGAACGCACTTTTTTTGAAAAATTTGCCGGATTATTTAAAAATAAATGCGCATATGTATTTGAATATATGATAAAACCAATGCAATCAACGATGTTTTCGCTTCTCGCTTTTTTCGTAGCGTCAGCGGCTTTCCGCGCATTTCGGGCAAAATCGTTCGAAGCCACGATTCTTTTAGTAACCGCGTTTATAGTAATGCTCGGCCGGGTTCCCATAGGCACTTCGATCTGGCCGGGATTCGCCGGAATATCCGAATGGATTTTAAGCACGGTTAATATGGCCGGTTCTCGCGCCATTACGCTTGGCGCGGCAGTAGGCGCAACGGCCGCATGCCTTAAAATAATCCTTGGACTCGAAACAAGATATCTGGGCGGTGAGTAATATGGAAAAAATACTTTTATTCATAAAAAATCTCGATAGGCGAATAATATTTTTATTCATAGCCATAGCGGTAATTATAACTCTCGTTAATCCAATGTATCTCGATATAAATATATCAAAAAACGCCGATAAATTTTTAAAGGCGCTCGATTCAATAAATGAGAATGAAAATGTTATAGTGTCCTTTGATTACGCCGCTTCCGGCGAACCTGAACTCAAACCCATGTCTTATGGCATTTTATATCGATTATTTCAAAGACGCGCTAAAGTCATTATTATGGGTTTCTGGGACCAGGGGCCGGGCCTTGCTGATCAAACGGTAAAAGAAGTTATCGATAAATTTGAAAAAGATAATCCAGGCCGTAAAATAATTTACGGTAAAGATTACATAAACATTGGTTATAAAGCAGGCGGTTTCACAGTTATAATCAATATGAGCAAGGCGATTAAAGAAATATTTACTACCGATAAAAATGGTGATCCAATAAATAGCTTCGAAATAATGAACGGAGTAAATAAATTAGCGGATATTAAAATGATATTCGCACTTACCGGCGGCAATAACGGCTTGCTCGATATATGGCTTCCATTCGCCCGCCAGCAGTATAATATTCCGGTGGCCGGAGGATGCACTTCCGTTTCGGCGCCGCAATTTTATCAATATATGAATTCAGGACAGCTTACAGCACTTCTCGACGGTTTCAAAACCGCGGCCGAACTTCTTAAAGCAATTGAATATACCGATACGGATACCAATAAAAAAGCCAACCTGCTTTCAAAAGAAGTGCATAAAATAGCCGATGTGCAATCGATAGTGCATTTAATAATAATGATCTTTATTATCATCGCTAATGTTTCATATTTATATGAAAAAAAACGCGGCAATCAATAAGAACGGAGGAATTAAAATGTCTGATATCACAATTGGAAATAGTACTTTAAGCATTATTATCGGAATAAATATATCGGCTATTCTTACATTAGCTATTTACAGTTTTCTTTATAAAGATAATTTTTTTTATAAAGCCGCCGAATATATGTTCGTCGGCACTTCCGCCGGTTATCTTCTTTCGGTGGCCTATAACAATGTTATGTATCCTAACGTCTTTGTGCCGATTCAACGCGGAATAACGAACGGCGATTATTCGGAGTTTATAGTTTTAATACCGACTATAATGGGTTTATTAATGCTCACCATGCTCATTCCAGGTTTATCGGTCCTTTCACGCATTCCGATATCTTACGTCGTCGGTTTTGGCGCGGGCGCAAGCGCGATGGCAAGCATTCAGACGGATATCGTACCGCAGATAAATGCGACTATTTTGCCCGTCTTACCTCTTACATACGCTAACTTCAATAATTTTGTAATTATCGCCGGAGTAGTTTGCAGCCTTATTTATTTCTTCTTTTCTACCGAACATAAAGGAATTATATTTGGCACGGGGTCAAAAATCGGAATAATATTTTTAATGATAACCTTTGGCGCGCAATTCGGCACAACTATAATGGGACGTGTTCAACTTCTGATTAACCGTGGATATTTTTTACTTGGCGATTGGCTGCATTTAATAAAATGAACCTGCCGTAAAAACGAAAAAAACGCCATATAAAAGGATTTTTTTTAAAAATCCCGTAAGGAAAAATTCTTGACATTAAATACGCGTTTTATATATAATATAACCTGAAAAAGTAACTCAATCATAAGGAAGGTATTTTTATGAACATTCTTGTTCTTGTTAAACAGACGCCGGATACGGAATCAAAGATAAAACTCAATTCAGATAATACCGCTATCGAAACCGGCGATCTTAAATATATAATCAATCCTTACGATGAATATGCCATCGAAGAGGCAATTAAATTATCAGAAAAGTTTCCGGGCTCGAAAATAACGCTTATAAGCTTCGGAAATGCAGCTTTAAAAGAAACGGCCGAGACGCTTCGTAAAGGCCTCGCCATGGGCGCGACGGACGCCGTCCTTATAGATTCCACAGGAATGAACGCATCCTGCCCTTATTTAACGGCCAATGCTATCTGCCAGAATATTTCCGGCATGCCTTACGACATAATACTTTCCGGAATGAAGGCCGTTGATGAAGATTATGCCGCCGTTCCGACTTTACTTGCAGGAATGCTGAACATACCGGTTATTAATTCGATAGTTAAATTAACGGTTTCACCTGATATGAAAAACGCCGAATGCGAACGCGAAGGCGAAAGCGGCCGTGAAAGCGTAGTAACGTCGCTGCCCGCGCTTTTTAGCGCTCAAAAAGGCCTTAATGAACCGCGTTATCCTTCATTAAAGGGAATAATGGCCGCCAAAAAAAAAGAAATCATAAATAAAAAAAACGAAGCTATAAGTCCAAAAATAAAGATAATTAAATTCAGCTCGCCGCCGCCGCGGCCGGCAGGAAAAATTATTAAAGGCGAATTCCCTCAAAATGTCAAAGAATTAGTTTCGCTTTTAAGAAGCGAAGCGAAAGTTTTATAAAAGGAGTTTATAAAATGAAACTCGAATCAAAAACCGTTTTAATATATATAGAACACTCCGGCGGAAAAATTAAAAAAAATACATTAGAAGTAATATCCGCGGTTAAAAGTGCCGCACCCGGATCGGCTATGGCCGGCGCTCTCCTGTGCATGCCGGCTGAAAAATCGCAATTATGCTCTGAAATCGAAAGACTAAACCTGTCAAAAACATATATAATCGAAAACGACTCTTTTTCAGTATTTACCAAAGAAAATTTCGCGCGCGCGGTTAAATCTATAGTTGAAAAAGCAAATCCTGCTCTTATCGCATTTTCACACACGCTTAATTCGTCCGAAACGGCAAAAGTATTAGCCAGTCTTACCGGCGCCGCGTTAATAAGCGAAGCCATAAGTTTTTCAGCCTCCGAAGACGGCGAGTTTATCGCCGTTCATCCGATGTATGCCGGAAAAGTACGCGCGCATCTCAAATTCGACAATCAAACTTCCGGTATAGCTACTTTACGTCCTAACGTCGTAGAAGTAAGCGAAGCCGCAGCCGGCGCATGCGCCGCGTTCGAAACCGTAGAATATTCGCCAGTTACTGATAACGCGATTAAAATATTAAAAATAATCGCCGATGCTTCGAAAAAAATTGATTTAAGCGAAGCTGATATAATAGTCGCCGGAGGCCGCGGAGTGGGATCGAAAGAAAATTTCAAACCGCTCGAAGAACTCGCTTCAGTTTTAAACGGCGTCGTGGGCGCCTCACGCGCGGCCGTCGATGCGGGCTGGCGCGAACATCACGATCAGGTAGGCCAGACCGGTAAAATCGTTAATCCTAAAATCTATATAGCTTGCGGCATTTCTGGAGCCATTCAGCATACGGTCGGAATGCAGAGCGCAAAATGTATAATCGCCATAAATAAAGATCCCGAAGCCAATATATTTAAAATAGCCGATTATGGAATAATAGGCGATTTATTTCAGATCGTGCCTGAATTAAGTTCTGAAATTAAAAAATTGATTAACGGTTAGAAAAGAGGTAATAGATGGCAGAAAAAGTCGATGTTGTAGTCGTCGGCGGCGGTCCCGCCGGTATTGCCTGCGCTTATACGCTTGCAAAAGCGGGAGTCGAAACTATCGTTTTCGAGCGCGGCGAATATCCAGGTTCAAAAAATGTAATGGGCGGTATTTTGTTCACCAACGCGCTCGTTAAATTGATACCGGATTTTCGTGAAAAAGCCCCGATAGAAAGGCCTGTTACAAAAAGAAAATTTTTAGCCATAAATGAAAAAGACGCGCTTGGCGTCGAAACAAGTTTTAACGACTTCAGCCGGCCGCCTTATAATAATAATTTTACAGTACTGCGCGCTCGTTTCGATCAAAAAAAGCCGGCCTGCGTTCGGAATTTAAACCTGAAAATTTCGTTCTTGGCGTAAAAATGGTGCTTGGACTGCCTCGTGAAAAAATATGCGAAAGGTTTTCACTTGAATCCGATGACGACGGCGCGGCTTATGAATTTTTCGGCGCGGTCACCAATAATATTCTCGGTTCGGGTTTTATTTACACTAATCGAGAATCCATATCAATAGGCCTGGGCGTCGCTCTCGACGGGGCCTGCAAGCACAACCTGCGTCCTTACGAACTGCTCGATAAGTTTATGCAGCATCCCTATGTACGGCCGCTCATCAAAGACGCCGAACCGGTCGAATATTCCGCGCATCTTCTTCCCGAAGGCGGATATCGCGGGATGCCTCATGTATTTAATGATAATATATTAGTTTGCGGCGACGCCGCTTCATTTGTAAATACTTCGCTTTATCACGAAGGCTCCAATCTGGCAATGGAATCCGGAATTATCGCCGCAAAAACCGTTATGCAGGCGCGCGGCCGCGGAGATTTTTCGGCGCGGTCGCTTATGAAATATGCCGAATACCTTCAGGACTCCATAGTTATTAAAGACCTCAAAAAGTATGAACGTCTGCCAGCCTTTCTTCATTCATCACCGCATCTATTCACTAACTATCTCGATCTGGCTATAGAATTAGCTAAAGATTACTTTACCGTCGATGAATTATCAAAAGGTGAAAGGCAGAAATTAATGTTCAAAAAAGCCTGGAATAGAGTGTCGGTCACTCAAGTGATCGGCGACGCTTATAAGAGTTTCCGTTCTTTTATCTGGAATTAACGGTTATGGAGGAAAAAACAATGAAAAAATTAACTATCGAAGATAAAGTCGGACTCGTCAAATTTAAAGTTGACACGGCGAAGCCGCATATTAAAATAAAACCTGAAATATGCAAAAACTGCGCGGAAAAATACTGCGTTACTGTATGCCCGGTAGAAAATTATAAACTCAATGAAAAAGGCGAAGTTATATTCGCCTTCGAAGGATGCTATGAATGCGGCAGCTGCCGGATCGTATGCGATAAATGCGGGCTCGAATGGGACTATCCGCTTGGCGGCTATGGCGTATGTTTTCGTGAAGGCTAACTTAACCGGTTAATAATAAATAATTTATTTATCATCAATAAATTATCCGGCGGCATAATAAACTCTTAATTTATAAAAAGTTTATTATGCCGTTCTTTTACTTTATAAAATAATCGTATTTTTCGGGTTAATTAATTACGGTTTTAATCATAGAATAGTTTTCGAAAAGCGGTTTGAATATATTTTCATAATTTTTATTAGTTTCAAGCACGTTCAATAAAAGCGAATGGTTCGAATATCCTTTTTCAATAAGCGCAACGGCGCGTTTAACATCGCCGGCGTTCGCGCGGGAATCGTTTCTTCCAGCGGCGAAAGCTTTTGCATACCATTTAATTAATGCATAAAATAAAATTAAATACTGGTATTCTTTAAGCAGCCCGTCAGAGTAAAAAGCTCGTTTTCTGAAAATAAAATGACTCGTGAATTTTTCGATTGCCGCGCTGATTTCAGGATCGTCTATATTAAGAGTTACCGCCGAATGCCTTTTAAAACTAAAATTAAAACCGTCTTCAGGCGACTTAAAACCACCGAGCCCCGTCGAACATTTAAGCATATTAAATAATATGGTAAAAGCTTTTCGCACTCCAGTAATGCCCTTACGGCCCACCTGATGAAGACTTATAAAAGCCATTAATACCAACCGGCCGTAATTTTTAGAAACACTTTTATCATAAATATCACCACATTTTTCGAGAAGTTTTTTTAATATCGTTTTATTCGAAATTTCTTCGCGAAATTTTATTAAATAATCTTCTCCATGCTCTTCCTTTAACTTTAAAGCAAGTTTTGAAAGAAAAAAAACTACATAAAGCGCGACAGCCATTCGTTTGTCTAAATTTAAAGCCGAGCCGTAATCATTCCATAGTTCGTCATCACGAGTGTAATTAATATCGTTTAAATGACTCGCATTTTTTTTATCGAATAAAAAATCGGATATAAAATGATTTATTGCAAGCATATCAGTGTATTCAATTTCAAGCCCTCTGTCAAATTCAAGTTTTTCTGAAGCGAAAGTTTTATCGTTATCACATTCTATCATTTTTTCAATAATTTCAATATTATAAGCTGAATCGTTACTTTCATAAACGCCCGGACAGAAAAATGAATAATTGACCTGCACTACGTTTCCAGGAAGATATAATAATTTAACCGGAAAACTTTTACAGGTAAAAGATTTATAATCAAATCCTTTTTCAGCGTGCATAAAGCAGGTATTATCTTTTTTTAAAAATATGCAGCTTCCATCAGAACGCATTTTTATATTATACATAAGTTCTGATTCAAAGCGTAAATAATCTTTCTTTTTAATATCTATTTTCATATCTTCGCGCGCTTCTTGAACTCCGCCTTCCGCCTTTTCAGCTTCAGGCATTCCCGCTTTTTCAAATGAAACGCGCCAGTTGGTTTCATTAAAACGCCCGGCTTCCTCTTCACTGACCGGTATCTGCCATTTCGCGCAGCACGCGCCACAGCAAATACACGAATAATTTATATTAGAAGGAAAAATAATTTTATATTTTTGCATAATATCTCCTTATAAATAATTATGGATAATCACAAATCACCGAAGTAAAGATAAATAACCGCGAAAATTATAATTCATTAAAAGTAAGCCAGAACGATCGAACCTATAACTATAGCTGATCCTATTATTTGATTCGAATTGACCGGCTCGTTTAAAAGCAAATAACCCGCAATCATAGCGAATACGGGCGTCAGGTTACTGAATGTCATGGTAGTTACCGGCCCGGCGCTTTTAATACATTTATTCCAGAATATCATGGGCAAAACCGTCGAAAATAATATCGAAAATATAAAAGACGCATAAACGAAAGGCGGAAGCGAAAACCATCGCGTCGAAATCAATTCGCCGAATGAAAACGGCAGCATCATAAACGAAGATATCAAAACTGCATTCGCGGTTAAAATTAACGGCGAATATTTTACCAGCAAAGGTTTAGAAAAAATAGAATAAACCGACCAGGCTATAGTGGCGATAAAAGCAAGCGCCATGCCATAATAATAATTCGGCCCGGCGGCCGCGGCGGCCTGCCTGTCGATAAAAATATAATAAACGCCGGCAAGAGAAAGTAAAATAGCGGCAAATTTTTTAACGCTAAAACTGTCTATTTTAAAAATAGGCGCTATTATAAGAGTTAAAAGCGGAGAAGTCGATAATATTATAGAAGTAGTAGAAGCAAAAGTATATTTTAATGCTATCGACATCAACAAATTGCTCGCGCCGAAACCGCCGAATGAAATTAACGCAAGCATTATAAGATCTCGTTTATCGGTTATAAAGATTTTAGAACCAGAACGAAAATAAGCCAGCGCCATTAAAAGAAAACCGGCCGCCAGAAAACGCGATGCGCAATAAGAAAAAGGAGTGATTTGAGTATAAACATTTTTTACAATTACATAATTAAATCCCCAGGACAGCGCTATTAATAATAATATAACAACCCTGAAATCCCGGCCGCGTCCGAAAGAATCATCATAAATAACGTTTTCGCAAGTCGAAACTGCCGCCGGTTTGATAATATTTTTTTTTATAAAACCCATATTTTTATTTCGATTCTTTAACTTTTTTCGTTCTTAATTACGCCTTTTATTTTAGTTCTTTAATTTTTAAGTATTAAATAAAGAGTTTATTTATGTGAATTTCATCGCTAATTTATTTATAAATACTACGGTCTTGTAATAACGCCTTCATTTTTATCCACGGATAAAATAGCATAAGCTATACTGCTTCCTGACGCCACTTCGTTTCCGCCCACATAATATACCGCATCGAGCGTGAAACCGCCTTCCGGCGCCTCTTCGGTCGAGCCTATATATTTTACTTCGCCCGTGGAAGTTATTTCGTAAACTTTAATAATATCGCCTTTAAACCCAAAATTAGAATTAATTATTTTCAACGATTTAACTGCGTTATCCCATGAAATATAATTAATCGGAGCCGGGCCTGAAATAATATTTCCGGGAACGCTCGTAACGAATTCTGATTCGTTACCCGCACCGGCGCCGGTGTCGCCAATCACATAAGAAAATTTCAACGTTCCGCCGTTTGAAGCCGAAAATTCATATAAACCATCGATACTTTTACTTTCAGGCGTAATATAAGAACCGGCGGGCGCGGTTTCGTTCATCGCGATAACCGTATTTTTACGAAGCCGGCCAAGCGGATAGACCTGCGCCGGCACATCGTTGCTTTCTATAATTACGCGAAGATCATCAGTTAAAGTTACAGCGGATGTGCCGCTTATATTTGCCAGGCAATAATCAGGAAGAGCGTGACGCAGACGAAGAGACGCCGTTATTTCGACTGGCGGCGCAGGTATAATTCCATCAGAAATTATTTTAGATTCGACATTTAAAGATGACATTATAGAATATAAAATAGTACCGCCCGATTCAAACGGCGTATCGGAAATCACTACCTGCGTTCCAGGAGCAAATCCTCCAGCGGGCGCCGGCGCTGATTGTCCTTTATAAACCATAGATGCCGACGGCGCGATATAATAAACAAAAATTCTGTCTCCTTCTGCCGCTACCGATGAATTAATAACTTTAAAACCACGTACGGCATTACTCCACGATAAATTTTCAGCCGCGGGAGAAACTGGTATAACTCCGTATGAAACCCATGACGATATATTGCCCGCCCTGTCTTTAAACCGATAATAAATACTGCCGCCTTCAGGCGCGTTAAATTCGGATAATATAATGTCGTTTGCCAGATGTTCTTTAACCGAAGCTGTTTCAGACGCTAAAGGAAGCGTTTCAGGACCGGGTTCTGAAACGCCGGCATAAAATTCGAGCTGTCCCATTTCAGAATATTTAATAGCCGAAACTGATAGAATAAAAGACTGCCCGGCGCTGAACATCAATTTAGAAAGTAATTCCGACGAAAGCGGCTGGACCGTTTCGTCTTTTAAAATATTTATATTTCCAGACGTCGCCGCTTCCGCTCCCGAAGCGGCCGATTTAATTCCGCAGCCGGAAAGAAGCTCCAGTCCTGATATTTCAGATGCAATTATACCATTTTTTTGAACTTCAACGCTGAAATCAGCGGATAAAACCAAAAATAAAACCGTATTCGGATATTGCGCGCGAGTTTCAATGATATCGTAAGGGCCAAGGGCCGTTGAATTCAACTTTACTTTAGACGCGTCAAAACTACTTACAGTAACCGCTTCGCTAAAATCAAGCTGAATCGTATTCTCTGAAATAATTTTAGCTGCCGGCACAAGCGTAGCTTTTTTATTGGTTACGCTAAAGATAAAATTGGTATAAACCGATGCGCCCGCTTCATTATATGTAGCGGTCAGAGGAAAATAGCCGGAATATGATGGCGCGGTATAAACATTATTAACGAGCGAACCATCGGAATGATCTATACTCCATATTACGCTAACTTCTTTAGTGGTTAAATTAGAATAAACCGCGTAAGCTTTAATCGAAGATAAATCGTACGATGTATTCACTTCTATTGTATCGACATGTAAACTGAGAAAAATACCTTTCAGTTCAATTTTTTGAGTGACGGTAATGACGAATTGCGCGCTTACGGTTCCATCTGCCTCGCTATAAGAAGCTTCGAGCAGATAAACGGAATCAGTATCGATAACCGGAGGTATAAATTTTGAACCATCTATAACGCCGCCTGTAAGAGCCTGCCATGATACGGCAACTTCTTTGCCCGTGCCGTCGGAATAGTTAGCCGTAGCTTTAATTAAAGCAAGATCGTAAGTTTCACCGGATAAAATCGCATCTCTTTCTTTACTTAACGACAGCGAATCGAGCGTAATGCGCTGTTGAACTTCAACCGTAAAATCTACGATTTTAGTTATTTGTTCTTCGGTGTAAGACGCGCTTAATATTACATTCGCCGCCTGCTGCGGGGCATAATAACTGCCGGAATATATTTCTCCGCCGCCGCTTTTAACGTTCCACAAAGGAGTTATGGGCGCGCTCGTGCCGTCGGAATAATTAGCGATTGCATTAACCGACGAAAGCGAATAACTTTCGCCCGTAAACAAACGCGCGCCGGCCGGTGATATAGAAATTGAAACGAGTTGTTTTTTAATAACGACAGGAGTTAATTCAAAATTAAGCCCGCCAAATTCAAAGCCGTAATCGTTAGCGCCTATGTAAATATCGTTATCTTCAAATTCATAACCGGATTTAGAAGCTTCAATCCGATATGAGCCTTCGGCGAACGGGCCATTCACCCGAAAAAATCCAGAAACATCAGTTTGCGCCGAAGCGCCTGACGGACTGATCGATACAAGCGCGCCGCTTATACCGGATATTATCTCACCGCTCGAAGAAGGTTTTTTAATAACACGGCCCGTTATCGCGGAAGCGCCTGACGAATTTTTTCTAATTTCAGCTATTTTAAGGTCTATTTGAGTTTTTAAAATATCTGCC
>CAYQWL010000008.1:0-22426 GCA_964421195.1 uncultured bacterium
TGTTACCCGATAGAATCGGTGAATCTGGAGATCCTTTTATATAAATACGGCCTTCGGCAAGCGCATTAATTAAAGAATTATGAAAATAATTATTTTCTTCAATTATGATTTCGGTATCGAGTTCCACTAAATCCCCTGCCGATTTTTTTACGCTTTTTAAAAGCATTTTTTCCAGTTTATCAAAATCTATCTTAGAATTATTTACAATAACGGTAGATTTAAATTTTAATTTCGACGCCGAATAAGATATATTTGAGCTAAAATTAATCGAACCCGCAATATTATTTTTTTCTCCAGTAATAAATTCAAGCGCGTCTGATAGATTTAATTTTATATCTTTCAGCCGCACATAAGCATTTGCGCCATCCACTCCTGAAAAACATGCCCCTTTATATGTAACGCCGTTATAACAGTAATTCATAAGTTTAGCCATATAATTTCCGTTCTTTTCATCATACACAAAAGACGCTGCAAAATTAACGCCGTTAGTCAGTTCAAAACCAACTTCAAATTCATGATTAAACGGAGTAAAGTTTTTAAACGTAAAATTTCCGGCAAGGGATATGCCTGCAATAAATGACGCGGCAGTATCAATATGTTTTTTTATCGTTTCGAATTTAATCACGGAGAAAGAATTCCACAAAGATATGTTTTCCGGGCTTAAAGAAGCGCACTGCGATACTAAATATTTTTTTAATAATCCGGAACTTTTATAAGTCACATAATAATAAACATCACCGGTTAAGCTGTCTCGTTTGTTCTGCACCGCCGCTTCAACAATAGTTTTACCGTCAACTCCGTTTATCTTTAACGAATCAAAAATCAAATTTACATAATCACCGAATTCCGCTTTAAAATCAGTTGAAATAAAAAAAGACGAAAGAAAAGGGGTCGTTTTCAATGAACCTTTAATCTTTGCTTTTTCTCCTTCTAACAAATCTTTCAATGAACCGGACAATTCTATAATACAGTCGCCGAAAACCATTTTTAACCGGGAATTTTCCACGAAAGGAGCGTTTAATGCCAGACTGCCCTTTAATACATAATTAAATGTATTAAAATCGATTTCAGCGATACCGTTATATGAAAAGCCCCGCCCTTCAACTATAAAATTATGCAATTTTATTTTAGCGTTTTGCCCCCCGCCACGTCCGGATGTTTTAAGTTCGAAATACAAAGCGCCGCTTTTCTTTCCTTCTGAAGACACCACGGTTAAAAAGCCTTCATTATAATCTATGTTAAATTCATTAATTCCGAGATATTTAAACGGATCCGCAAAAGACGGCGGTAATTTACCGGTATCAAAAGCGACGGTAGATTTCAATCTAAGCTCATTCAAATAATATATTCCTCTATATTTGATATAATCCGCAGGTCTATATTCGAAACTGATTCGACCGTCAAATTTATAATCGAGTTTAAATGCGCCGGAAGAAAGCGTAAATAAAGATAATTTTCCTATTTCACCGCATAGATTTATAAAAATAGTTTCACCAAACATCTTTTTGCGTATCATCCGGGATAATTTATTACTATAAATTTCTTCGATATCTATTAAATCAAAAAGCGCTGCAGAATCGCCCACGGAATCAAAATTAAACGCCGCGCCGCCGGAAGTCGAAAACGTAAAACCGCCAGAAAGCAATAATGCAAAATTATCATTAACCTCTTTATTAGAACGTTTTTTTATTTTACGCGGCGTTTCCGCCTGTTTTAATTCATAATGAGAAATCATGCGATCCGATTCAAAATCTCCTTTAATATTAAAAGCGTAGATGCGGCCCGAAGACGGTTTAATTAAAATCGGCGCTCGTTCGCGGCCAAAAATTCCGAGAACCGCCAGACGAATTTTTTCATCAGTGAGGCCTCCAATAAAAGCGTCAAATTTATATTTTTTTAGATCAACAGTCAATTTAAACTCAGACGCCCCGGACGCGGATGAGCGAAAATTATCGGCAAAACGCATGGTCAAAGCGCACTGACCGGAATCTTTAATTTCAAACCGCCCTGCCGCGGCCCCGCTAATTTCATAATTATATATCTTCATATCCGGGGAAAAAATTTTAAAATTACGGCTGAACAAACCATTATTAAAATTAAGCGCCAGAGAACCTTTTAAACGGCCTTTATCCGGCGATAACAGACTGGCTGTATATAAAAATTCGCAGGCTTCCGCTTTCAACTCAAAATTTTTTTTAATTTTAAATAAAGTAAAAGTTTCAGGAATTAAGCGTATATCCAGCATGCCATTTTTACACTTTAAACCAAGCGCGCATTTAATACCCATATTTTTTAAATAAGCAGGCAGTGAATTTCCAGTCAACGCTTCATAATCAGGACATTCGAAACGCGCAACGCTCAAATCTAATTCATAACCCGATCCATTTAAATCACAATTTAAAATTCCCGGATGCCCGTCATAATTTAATTCCGCATTTTTAACGCTAACTTCATAATTGGATATGCTAAAATTTTCCGTAGTTAAAGATATATCAACTTCAGCGCCGTTCAATATAAAAGGTTTATGCAATCCGCGAGCTAACGAAAAGTTACATCCGCCTTCTGATGGCCTCAATTTTAATTTTGAAGACGTTTTACGCGGCGCATGAAAATAAACTCCGCTAAATTCACAATCCGCCGCACCTATAACTTTTTTAACGTAATTTCCGCCAAAAACGGTATTTAGAAAAAAGTCAAATTTATCGAGCCCCATTGATAACAATCTGCCGCTATATTTAACGCTCAAATTTTCAAAATTTAAAGTAATTATTAATTCCATACGGCATTTAGAATTTTTAAATCCGGCCAGTGCTTTTATAAAAACGATATGATCGGTAAGCGGAGTGATTTCACAATTAACTCCATTCATTATATAAGCTCCATCGGCGATAGAAAATTCACCCTGTATAATGCTTATCTTTGGAAGAGAAAGAAGAAAATCAAAATTATTAAAATTCGAAGCCGTATTTAAAAACATCATATCGGTCAATAATTTTAAATCAGTTATTTTAACGGCCGGATTTTTAAAATTTAATATTTTTATAAGCGCATGTTCTTTCATACTTTCTATAAAATCATATGTAACATCTATCTCTTTCGCGCGCATCTCAAAATAAGGCGTAAAGCGCGACAGATCTTTTATAGTAACGGAATCATGGGAAAAATTAGAAAGGCCGAGTTCAACTTTAGCCGCACCGCCAGTATTTCCAAGTAATTTTAGCATTTCAGAAACCATTATTTTTTGAAAAAAATATGTTTTTACGGTTATTGTAAAAAACAACGCGGCGCTTACAATAAACAATATCTTAACAGCAATAGATGTATAGGGTTTTAACGATACCGGCACAAAAGATTTAACCGAATTAAATAAGTTTTTAAAAAAAATTTTCGATATAAAAAATGCAAAAATCATCAAACCCACAAACGCGGCGATAAAAATACGCGCCGCGTTTTTTAATTTAACGATAAAACCTTTCAAATGAAAGAGAGTAATTTTTATGCGCCTAAAAGGCGTATTGAATACCGACATTATAATTTCTTTCTTTCTTCTTCAAAGCGTTTTCCACCTTCGACTGAAGAGAAATATTATTTTTCAATTTATAAACTGAAGTAGTTTCAACCTGAGTATCATGAGTATCTATAATATCAACGGAATATAAAACATTCTTTTTCCATCTATAATCCAGCCCGAAACCGACCTTAGATTTAATAATCCCCATCCGTTTAACAAGCCGGCCCTTTCCATTTTGACGAAATTGAGCGTCTAATTGATTACCATTACCAATATTTCTTACGCCGACAAGAAAAGATTTATCACCGTTCGTTTTTATTTGAATCGCCATGTCGTTATGAGATTTTTTATCATTTTTATCGATACGCATGGTATAAATAAGCTTCATGGCGCCGCCTTTCAAAGTAGATAAAAGGCTGTCTGCTTTTTTAGCCACGCTTGCCACCGATTTCAAAGAACCCTTGAGTTCGTTTTCTAAGGTACGATCGGTTAAAAAATTTTTTACCGATGAACTTGCTTCTTCTACATTTTTAGATGTTTTTCTAAAATTTTCAAGCATTTCTTTTATTTTATCGGCGCTTCTGCCTTCGTCTTCAATACGGCTGATAAGCTTATTTAAATTTGAAGTAGTTTTATTCATATTACCGATAAGTTCCGAAACGCTTTTTTTATTATCGCTGATTAATTGATTGAACTCATCTCCGGCGTCGCGATAATTTTGTATGAGCTCGGTTATATTAATTTTATTATCTTCAATAACGCCGGCAAACGCCTCTCCAACATCGCCAAAATCCCTCAATAATTCTTCTATATTATCCTGAATACCATCAATGCGGTCTTCGAGAGAAGCCATAAAATTCTTTACTGAAACAGTAACTTCATAAGCGTTAATTATCATATGCCTGGATGAATCAATAACGTCTTCATCACCTATAACTTTATTTACCGATTCTATACTTTTCGATACTTTTTGCATAATTTTCTCGCCTTCGCCAAATAATTGCGACAATCTCAAAGGTTCTATACCTTTAGCTTCTTCATTATCTTTAAAATATTCCTCGCTTTTTGCGGTATCACACTCCGCTATATCCATGCCGAGATATTTTTCTCCCATAAGTCCGGCAGTATCAATTGTAAAACGAGTGCATTTAGGCAATTTAATTTTATCGTTAATCGAAAGTTTAACATAAACTATACCTTTTTTTATATCGATGCGCTCTACCTTACCCACCTTTACCCCGGCAAAAGTAACCTTTGCGCCTTCGAGCAAGCCGTCAACATGATTAAATTTAACCGTAATACTATACCTTTTATTCAAAAACTGAATATCGCCTATCACAAAAACCGCGGCCGCAAGAAAAATAAGGCCCGAAAAGACCACTATTCCAACTCTCATCGCAGACGTAAATTGCATCGTTTTCATCCTCTCACAATAACTTAAAAACCAGTTATATATTTTTTTATTTACATTTTATTTTTCTACCGTAGCATGTGTCAACGTAATGGGACCTTCTTCACTGCCGTCGATAAATTGTTTAACGACGGGGTTATTAGAATTCATTATCTCATCTCGCGTTCCTGTTTCAATTATCCGGCCGTTAAAATGCATGGCAATTCTATCGGCTATACGAAACGCCGATTTCATATCATGCGTGACTAATATAGTAGTACAGCCTAATTTTTTATTCATATCCACTGTCAGCTTATCGATGATAGTCACCATAACCGGATCTAATCCGGTAGTCGGCTCGTCATATAACAAAACATCGGGATCCATAGCTATAGCGCGCGCAAGGCCGACTCTTTTTTTCATGCCGCCCGAAAGCTGAGCAGGCTTTAAATCAGCAATGCCAGGCAATCCGACTAATTCGAGTTTTTCATTTACTATCTTATCAATCGCGCTTTTTGAAAGTTCGGTATGCTCACGCAGAGCAAACGAAATATTTTCGCCGACGGTAAGCGAATCGAATAAAGCGGCGCCCTGGAAAAGCATTCCAAAACGTTTTCTCATCACGTTAAACTCCGCCTCGCTAAATTTAGTTATCTCGCTTCCGGCGTAATGTATAGTTCCGGAATCAGGCGACAACAAACCCATTATATGTTTTAGCAGAACAGACTTTCCGCACCCTGACGGACCTATAATCACGAGTATCTCGCCTTTTTTCACATCGACGCTAAGCCCCTTTAAAACCTTTTTATCTCCAAAAGATTTAAAAAGATTATTAACCGAAATTATAATCTCGCCTTTTTCTATATTGCAAGCGCCGCATGCAGATTCGTTTATTTTCATTTAAACCACCGTTTCATATCATTGCGCAAAAAAAGTGTCGTTTACATTTACGACGAGTACAGATAAAAAATAATTAGCTACGAGAATCAACATAATAGCTAAAACTACGGCACTGGTAGTAGATTTTCCAACGCCTTCCGCGCCGCCGTACGTTTTAAAACCTTTATAACAGCCTACCATTCCTATTATCAAACCAAATATAAAAGATTTTGCCAATCCTCCCATGATATCGCGCACCATAAGGGTCGATAAAATAGACTCTTTAAAAGTGACAAGCGATATATTAACCTGCATAACTGAAACGAATGAACCGCCCGCAATGCCTATTGCATTGGTAAATATCGTTAATATCGGCAGCATAAGCGCGGCTGCAAGGAGCCGGGGTACAAAAAGATATTTAATCGGACTGACGGCAAGTGTGTGAAGAGCGTCGATCTGTTCAGTTACAGCCATCGTGCCAATTTCAGCAGCCATAGCCGAGCCGATACGGCCGGCAACCACTATAGCGGTCAAATTGGGCGCCAATTCACGAGCAAGCGCCAGAGCTACTATACCGCCCACATAAGATTCCGCTCCCATTTTCACCATCTGATTTCCCATTTGAACGACGAGAACCATGCCGGTTGAAAGACCGGTTATCGAAACCATAAACAACGAATCCACTCCAATAGAAGACATCTGATTAATAAGATCTTTTAAATTTATCTTCCCGCGAATTATAAAAGAAAAAGCGCTCATCATCATAAGAGTCATTTCGCCAAGGCCTTTAATCATTTCACGGATTTGAGTGAATATAAAATTATACATCATCATTCACGTCTTTCATAAGCTTTTAATATTTTTCAAACGCCGTTCACAAAAATTTCAAGATTAAAAATTTAACTGCGCGGCATAATAAAACATTAATTATTTATATATCGTCAAAATTTTGATTTTCGCCATCCCGCCCGTCAGAAGAACCGCCGCCTATAATTATTTGAAATTGCGCATTAAAAGGATAAAATAAATATTCAAAATTTTTATAAAATTTATAATTTTTATCAAATGGAACCGGATTATCGGAATAATAAGCTGATTTTAATTTCGATATCATTTCCGCCATTCGAGCGCCAGCCGCTTTTATTTTACCGGCTGAACTCTTCGCATGCCATGAAGCCGTAATTTTTTTTACGTTCGAATTCGCGGCCGGCTTATTTGCAAGTTTATTGAATGAAACTTTTTTAGAATACCGGCC
Source organism: uncultured bacterium (assembly GCA_964421195.1). Classification (GTDB taxonomy): domain Bacteria; phylum Muiribacteriota; class UBA9980; order UBA9980; family UBA9980; genus UBA9980. The sequence continues at coordinate 7,036 of CAYQWL010000008.1, forward strand.
GTCGGCGGAAGTTTCATCACGATCTCCGCCGCGGCTTTTTTTATTACCTTCAAAATCCAACGTTGGAATTTCACGACGCTTAAAATACTCTTTTTTTATTCCCGATTTTTCAGACGCCTCGTTGCCATTGTGAACATCCGAATCAGAAACGAACACCGGTTCGAATTCAATTTTTATTTGATTATTTTTTTCTTTGCCATTCAGAGCATTTATAAGATCTTTAAACGAAACGAAATCTTTACGGGCATTTAATTCAAGCGAGTCACCGGAATCGCGCGAACTCAATTCAAAATCTTCACCGGATGTAATCGAAGCTATATAATCAGAATTAGATATTTTTAAGTTATATTCGCCTTCTTCCATATTTAAAGGCAGAGGCACGGCAAACGTTTCGACAAAAGGCTTTTTATAATCTCCTTCGACCGTTACGCTCACTTCTATAGTATCGCCCCTTTCGAATTTAGAAGAATCGATCGACGCCTGAATAATTTTCGCACAGGGACTGCGCGAACTTATTTCAAAACAAATATCGACATCATAAATCGCAGCTTTTTCAAACCTGTTAGAAACTACAACGCCGCTGACATCAAGAGCTTCCTCGATTGCAACGCTCGCTATATCGTAAATATCATAATAATAATTACGGCGTGATATCAAAAATTCGCCGCTTTTTTCACCACGGCCATTTATATTATAAGTTATTCGAGCAAACCCTTCACCCTGCCGATTTATTCCTTCATCGACCGCCTGAGTTAAAACGGCCTGTAAAAGTTGTGGAAACATAAGAGGATCTTTAATAATTTGAGAACAAAATTCCCTTTTAATACCATTATCAAGATCATTAACCACCGCCCTCACGGTCGCAACTTCCGGCATTACTCCTATCAGGCCGGCTACGCCTTCATTCCGGTCCACCATAACGCTTCCGGTAAGTTTGCCCGGCGCGCCTATCTTAAAAGGCATTTCATGAGAATAAAAACAATAATAAATATTAGCGGGCGTAAAAAAAAAGCTGCAATTTCCTTTTTTTATAAATGAATGAGCAAATGCAAGAAATTTATTATCTTTTAAATAAGTAAGCGTTCCTATGGCGGTTATATTTATATCACCTCTAACGAGCTGAAGAGCTACGGCATGGCCGGGCTTTAAATCGGGAATTTCAAAATCGCCTGAAACGTTTTTCAAATTTCCGCGTGAATTAATAAGATCTATAGACGCGCCGCTTCGTTTAACCGCTTCTTTCAGCCTTCCAAAATTACGTTCGTTAAGCCCTGACGCTATAACCGGCGTAGCCGCCGTCTTAAATACCATATATCCAGCGCGCTCATAACTTTCAAGTTCGCCGGATTCATAATCCGCGCCGCTGATTACCATTACGCCCCTGTATTCAGGGGCAAAAACAGGACTGCGTTCAAACAGCAAAGCTCCGCGATCGATAAGGCTATTAACGTCAAATTCATTTTTATCGCGTTTCATATATTTGAAAAGGCCGAGCATTTCTTCTATCGGCGTCATAAGTCCAATTGTATGATCGGTCATTATCCAGCCCGATGCTATCGCACCCGCAAGCCGGCCGTTTATATAAACCGGAGAACCGCTCATGCCGGCGGCTATACCGCCTGATTTCATAATAACATCGCCCGATACACGCACTAAAATAGAAGAACCGGATATCTGTAACGCCTCATCAAGTTTATTGTTTTTTAAAATACCGAGCACTTCGACATCGAATTCTTCGATAGTCGAACCGGAAACCACGGTACGCCCGATACCCTTCATTCCAACTTCAATCTCTTCAAGCTTTATAATATCGCAGCCTTCGGCCGCTGACCCGGTTTCAACGGCATACGCAAAAGCCGGCAAAAAACCAAAAACAAAATAAAGCGCCGCTATCAATATAAAAAAATATAAATAATTCATCAGCTTTATCATTTTTTGGATTTTAATAATCATATTCACCTTTCTAACTTAAACTATTTGTTAGACATTATTTTATATCGCTAAAACCCGTTACGCCTGAAGCCATTTTATTCATCAAACCTTCTTTCGGCTTTATAACCAGCGCCTGTGACACCGGTCTTTCACGCCCGTCAGAAGGAAAGTTCAAAACACGGCCCATTAAAAAAAAAGTAGTCGAACCGCCGCCGTCTAAATTCATGGCATCAACCGCACCGATTTTTTTCATATAATTGGCAAGCTCTTTTAAGGTCATACCAGCTGAACTTTTTCGCCTTCCATCGACACATACCATTAATATTTTATTATCAGCCGTAACACCGACCGCGGTGCGAGGCGCCCTTCCCGAAATTACATCAGACTTAAATTTTTCCGCTTTGCCTTCAACCGCGACTTTTCCGGCGCTTAAAAGACGGGGGCCGCCCCCGACGGCGAATTTCGCTTTTTCCCATACCGGGTTTACATATAACTCCATATAAGCGGTATCGCCTATCACCGCATTTTCTAATTCAACCGCCATAAAGCCGCGCGCATGAATTACATAGCCTTCTGGCGGTATAACGGAATTACCCGAACCAATAGCCGCCACTTTTTCATTTACGACTATTATTTCGATGCAATTATCAATAGAAGTTCTGGTTTTATTACCATACTCAGATGTAAATATTATGACTTCATCTTCACGAGGAGCACGATTAATGCCATCTAACTCAATATAAGACATTTTATCGCCGCATAATTTTTTATAAAAAAAACGAGCGTCAAAACGAGGATTATCAAAGAAAAACTGATTATCGGTAGTCACGCCAAATACCGTACGGCCAAGAATCGGTTCTTTTACGATCTTACCCTGATGCACAAGCATTCCAAGCGGAGCTCCGGCACGCGAAAAAAAAGCTCCATTAATAGCGGCTATAGCATTTTTACGACGCGCCATGGACGAAACGGTCTCTTTTTTATACATACAATCCTGCCCAAAAACAGATTCAAGTTCAAATTCGCTTTTATGCAAATCGAATTCAAGAACATATATCTCCTGTTTTTTTCCTCCGCTCAGTATTACGTTTTTAGTATATGAAACGCCGGGCGCAATGATTTCTTTTGCAGGGCCGCCCGTCTCACAATCTGAACTGGCATAGCATATCACCATGCCCGACGATAAAAATATTACATTGATTACACCAAAAATAAATAATAATAAAATTAAAAAAATGCTTTTTACTTTCATAAATTTATAATCGGAAAAAAGACGAGAAAAATTATAATTTTTTCTTGATTAATATTAAAATATTGAGAATTGAGAAATATAAAAATCAAGTTAAGCAACATTGCTTAACTTGATTTTTTAGAAATAACCGGTCATCGGTCATCAGTCGTTAGTCGTTAGTCGTTAGTCGTTAGTCGTTAGCAGTAGCAGTAGCGGACTATCGATTTTCGACATCAAGCGGCCGGAATTTTAACTATAAATATAGAACCGCCGGATGCAATATTTTCAACGTCAATACGGCCATTATGCTGTAAAACTATAGCCTGACATATAGAAAGCCCGAGGCCGGTTCCTTTATAATCCTGTTTAATAGTAAAAAAAGGTTCAAAAATGCGCAAAAGATTTTCTTCGCTTATACCGCAACCGTTATCTTTGACAGCCACCTGCGCGAAAGCGCCGGATAATTCGACCGTAACTTCGATAAGTCCGGTTTCTTCTTCTTTTAATGCCTGTATGGCATTAATTATAAGATTCACGAACACCTGTTCTATTTGTTGAAAATTACCCTCTATAAAAACAGGACTTTTCGGCACATTCAAAGTAATGCCAGCGCCGCCGCTTTTTTTAAAATGAATTTTTGATAATTCAATTGATTTAGCGGCAACTTCGGCTAAATCGATTCTACACTTTTTTCCTGGCACTGCCCTGGAATATTCGAGCGTATTTATTATAATATGCTGTATTCTTTCAACGGATTCATCGATTTTATCGAATCCGGAAGCCATTTCTTTATCGAGAGAGCCGTTCACGGAACAATAATCTTCCAATCTCAACCGAAGCGAATCTTTCGATAATTGAATTATAGTCAACGGATTTTTTATATCATGTATTATCTCAGATACGGCACGGCCTAAAAATATCATTTTTTCATTATGTATATACTGATTTTCAAGGGCTTTTTTTTGCGTAATATCACGGGCGACAACTACAATTCCTTCACCAAAAACTCCGGCGCCCGTGTCGGGCGAAAGAATAAACGCCGAAACGGCCGCCACTATCTTTAAACCGCTTCGCGTTTTAAGATTAATTTCGATATCTTCAAGAGACTTACGCTCGCTAATGTTTTTTATAAATTCACGAAATTCCGCTGCTGAATAAAAAAGTCCTTCGGCTGGCCGGCCTGCATATTCATCGCTTTTATGCTTCAAAGCTTTTTCAGCGCCAGCATTAAATAAAATGACAGCTAATTTATCATCGAGCGCGAATATAATATCGCCCGAACTGTTTATGACATTATATAAAAAATTATGGCTCGCGGAAAGTTCAATATTCGACTGTAAAAGCTCTTCATAATTTTTCGCAAGGGCAGTTTTCATAGTTTTGCCCCATATTATATGATAAGAATAACGATCATTAGTTTTTCTAAGGCGCTGCTGAATTTCAGTTATTAAATTTTTATGAAACCTGAAAGCCGCCGCCGGAAAAGCCTGTGAAAAATGTTCAAAACTATCAGACGAAAGCTTGACTAAACTCGTTTCACACAATGCCTGAGCATTAGCGCTGCGAACATGACTGTCCATAAATGACATTTCACCGAACACTTCGTTATCGCTAAAATTAGATATTTCATGAATGGTATTATCAGAAAGCACCCTGAAAATTTTAACCTTACCGTTTATTACAATATAAAGCGAAGAACCGGGATCGTTTTCATTAAATATAAGCTGATTTTCCTTATATTCTTCATAAGACGCATAATTTAAAAGTTCTTTTATTTCAAGCTCGGTAAGTGCGCTAAAAATACTGATTTTATTAATATTCTGAATCATCAGAGGGCTTGCTATCAAAAAATCACCTTACCCGTACAACATTATTAAAATTTTATTACAACACCATGCCGGCGGCATCATGCTATTCCATGCCGCCGGCTATTTTATATAATAATACCTCTGCCGATCTTTATTTTTTTAAATTATAAAATACTCCAAGACCGCGATATGCCGCTACAGCGCCAAGCTCTTCTTCAATTCTCAGCAGCTGGTTATATTTCGCGATTCTATCGGTGCGGCAGAGCGAACCGGTTTTAATCTGACCCGCATTGACCGCGACCGAAAGATCGGCTATAGTCGTATCGGCAGTTTCGCCTGAACGATGTGAAACCACTGCGGTAAATCCTGCGCGTTTAGCCATTTCGATAGCATCGAGCGTTTCGGTAAGCGATCCAATCTGGTTGAGTTTAATTAAAACCGCATTGCAGGCTTTTTCATCTATCGCTTTTTTTATATATTTTACGTTAGTAACTAAAAGATCATCGCCGACTATTTGAACTTTATCGCCAAATTTAGCGGTCATCTTTTTAAAACCGTCCCAATCATCTTCAGCAAGACCGTCTTCAATTGAAATTATCGGATACTTATTAATAAGCATTTCATAATAAGCGATCATATCGTCTGTAGTTTTTTCTTCTTTGTTGCTGGATTTATAATTGAGCGTATATTTTTTAGTCTTTTCATCGTAAAAACTCGAAGCGGCCGCATCTAAAGCAATATATATATCTTTTCCGGGTTTATATCCGGCTTTTTCTATAGCTTCCACAATAACTTTAACGGCCTCTTCATTATCAGGAAGATTGGGCGCAAAACCGCCTTCATCGCCGACGCTGGTAGCATATTTTCTGGACTTAAGAATCGATTTCAAATTATGAAAAGTTTCAGCGCCCATTCTAAGAGCTTCGGCATAGGTGGACGCACCGGCGGGCATTATCATAAATTCCTGAATATCTACGTTATTATCGGCATGAGCGCCGCCGTTCATCACGTTCATCATTGGAACGGGAAGTTCTTTGGCATTGATACCGCCTATGTACTGATAAAGCGGAAGCCCAAAATAATTAGCGGCCGCACGCGCACAGGCAAGCGAAACTCCAAGAATAGCATTGGCGCCAAGCTTACTTTTATTAGGCGTACCATCCGCTTCAAGCATCGTTTTATCGATTAAAAGTGGGATGGTCTCATCGAGCCCGATAATCTCAGGAGCGATAACTTCGTTTACATTTTTTACCGCATTCTTAACGCCTTTTCCTGAATAACGAGATTTATCTCCGTCACGAAGTTCAAGCGCTTCATTTACACCCGTCGAAGCTCCTGAAGGAACTGCGGCGCGGCCGATTTCACCCGAACTCAATAATACATCCACTTCTACCGTGGGGTTTCCTCTTGAATCTAATATTTCACGAGCTTTAATTTCAACTATTTCAGTCATCGTTCTTCTCCTCCAGAATAATAGTTCTTAAAAGATTTACTTTTTCGAATTATTTTTAGTTAATTATTAAGTCGAAAAATATTTTAACAAAATTATCATAAAAATTCAACTAAATATTTTTTAAATCGTTTAAAAAACATTCTATGATTAAAAATTTTTTAAAATAAAAATTGCGTAAATTCTGATTTACATGATATAATAAGTAATCATGAAAGTATTAATAATCGACCGGGACATGCCCGCCGAATGCCATATTACCGCAATGCTCAGCGCGGCGGGGTTCGAACCCTTTACGCTCGCTTCTTACGATGACGCATTAAACCATATTTTAAACCGTGAACTCGCCATAATATTCGCTCCCGCTTTTTGCGGCGGATCTGATATCAATGTTTTTACCGCTAAAATAAGATCATTCGAAGATTCTCTACGCTCACGCACTCCTATAATATGCATTTCAAGCATTCCGATGGATGAATTTTTCAACAAATCATGCGAAACAGACATATTTGCTTACATAGAAAAACCCGTCTGCGCATCTGAATTAATTTTCACAGCCAGAAAAGCGGCTTTTTACATAAGTAATATAATGCATTCACATTCTTTTTCTTGACTTTTTATCATTCTTATATTACAATCACTAATTTATAATGACCACAATTACTAAATCATTTTTCAATTCAAAAAACATACATTATATTTTCGAGCCCCTTATTTTAACGGGCGCTATTTTATTAATTAATTATAATTTTTTTAGTTCAGACATAGGATTTTTAAACGTTTCGTTTCATCCTTTCTGGCTCATAATTTTATTCGTGGTGCCGCGTCAAAAATATCCTTATGGCATAATTACGGCCGTTATTACGGCCATAATATATCTTGCGGTAATATGGTTTCGCGGAGAAGCTGGCACGACTCTGCCGGCAGGCGCCGGAGCGAAATTAGCGGCGCTTTTTGTAATAATCGGTTATTATTTATCCCTTTTACGTGAAAGTTACGACTGCGAACTTACAACACAAAAACAAAAAACAGCGGCGCTCGAAAAGCAACTCAACGAAATAAAAGAAATCAATCTTGGCATGAACGAAGAAGACCGCAAAAACGCCCTGAAAATATTCGAAACTTCGACCACTATTAAAACCGTTTATAGCGCGGCAAGTTCGCTCGCTTCGTTCGACGAAAACGAGCTCGTTTTATCGCTTTGCGATCTGGTGGCTAAATTCAGCGATTCAAAAGCCTTTGTTTTATATAAAATAGCCGAAGGCACAAAACTGATAATCGCAGCGGAAAGAATACACGACAGCCTTAAAGACAGCTTCGAGCCGGCGGCTAATATCAACGACGATCCGATAATATCCGAATCTTACTTAAATGAAAAAACATATACCATCCTCGATATAATGGATAAAAATATGAAGCATATAATAAAATCAGACGTCAAAATATCCTGCCCGATCAAATTAAAATCAAGCGGCACTTTTTATGGCTTTATTGTTCTTTACGACCTTGAATTTACTCGAATGAATCTTGAGACTATAAATATACTCGAACTTATAGCCAGCTGGACTGAAACAGCGCTCAGCAAATCCCGGCAGATGAGTGAAATAAAATCCAGAAATATCGAAGACGATCTAACCTTAGCTTATAAATATGATTACTTCAAAAAAAGAATGTCCGAGGAATACAAACGCGCTCAACGCTATAATTTCGACCTATCGACGCTTATAGTCAAAATAACCAATTACGAATCTTTATCGGATGCAAGACGGCCGGAAATTTTAAGATTGCTTTCCATTTTCTTAAAAACCATTGTACGCGACGTCGATATAGTTTCACGATTCAAGGACGAAAATTTACTCGCCTGCCTGCTGCCTTCAACCGACGAAAAGGGAGTTCTTATATTAATTAAACGAATAAATGCCGCGCTGCCCGCTTTTATAAAAAACGCCGCACTCGCTTCAGACGGCATAGGGCTCGATTATAATTATAAAGTTTTATTTCATAAAAAATAAAATTTTTAATAAATTAAAACGGATAAAACGAAATAAGATGAAAACGATCGACCGCAACTCATTATCTTCAATCGAAATACCGCTTCTCACGCTTCAGGGAACAGCCGCGGTGCTTTGCGCCGCCGCCGGCGCGCCTTTGTTTTTTTTTATATTTCAATTCGCTTCCGCTATATATATACTACATTTTTATCATAAAACAGCCGTTAAAATCAATGACAGAGAATTTTACTTCACCGTTTCTTTAATAGCCTCGCTTCCGTTTCTATGGTATCCATTATCCGGCATCACCCGGAATCTAATCACCAAAAACGATTCCCGGAGCCAATCCGGATCGGCCACAATCGAAAAAGAACTGACGGAGCACATAAACATCAGCGAAAATACAGATATAAATTTTAAACCTGGCCGCTGTTTCCGTCCCGAACTCGCCGCCGACGCAATACCCATAATCGATCTTTTATCGGGCGATAATCTCGAAATAAAACGAAAGTCGATAGTGGTTCTACATAAACTAAAAACTACGAAATCAATAGCGCTTTTAAAAAAAGCTCTTTCTGATTCAAACGTAGAAATAAAATTTATGGCCGCCTCCGCGCTGTTAAATATAGAAAATGATTTTAAAGAGCGTATAAAAAATATGGAAGAAGAAATTACAGTCTCCGAAAACGAAGGATACGGCAAAATTTATGAATTACATTATAATTTAGCAGTTTTAATCTCTAAATATTTAACGAGCGGCCTTACCGATGGAATAGAAGGCAAAAGACTCGCCGGACGAATACACGAATTATTAAATTCCGCCATATCCGAAAATGAAAATTACATAGAAGCGCGCACGCTGCTCGCCGAAGAATATTACAAAAAAGCAATGTACGGCGAGGCTCTTCAGATCGTAGAATCGATAATCAACGGACCTCGAATTTCAGAATGCGGCGAAACCATAAAAATATCACTTATAACGCTTTTATGCGAAATAAATTACAGGCTTGGCGATATCGAAAAACTACGCAAAGCATGCGGCAGAATTCAAAAATATCTTACCGCTGACATATTAAAAAAAAGACCCGAATTAATCGATTTTGAAAAATCTGTAAGATACTTCGGCGGCGAAGCGAACACGGAGCCATACAATGAATAAAGAAGAAATAATAAAACTTCTCGCCGATATAAATTCAAGCGATACGCTGATTCGAAATTTTTCCACCAGCATATTTCTTAACATCAAAGACGAAGAGACCATCGATTTTCTGTTCGCTGAAATAAAAAATGCAAACGAATATATCAAATCGTTATTTATAAAATTAATAACGGCCGGTAAAAAAAAGAAAGGTAAAAAATATCTGATCGAACTATTGCGCGACGCCAGCCCGTCTGTTAGAAATGAAGCCGCAGCGGCGGTAAAAAAAAACACGCTTCTGTTTACCGCCGAAGATTATAAAAATATGCTCCAGCCGCAAAACACACATGAGATTCGTCTCGCGGCGCTCGATTCACTTATAGAAAATCCTTATGCGTCTTTAAACGATGAAATCAGGACGCTATTTTTCGCCAGCTTCCCGGCTCCGGAAGAACTCAGGGAATTTTCTGCCGCAATTAAATACGCATGCATCAACGCCTCTAACGATAAAAAAATAATAAAAGGACTAACGGACATTATCGTTAAAAGCTTTAACCGGCCCGACGGCATGGCGGTCCTGAAGCGCGCCTGCGAATACGCTCATCTTTTAATAGACGAAAAAAGTCTTATCGGAATATACAGAGAAAATGCCTTCACCCGCGGCGCCGAAATATGCGCTATAATTGGAAACGCCGTACTGCGTTTCAAAACAACCTCAGCTTATGATTTTTTATCAGAACTGATCAGGCGGCCGGAAATGCAAGAAAATGCTCTACTGGAAAAATGCGCGGCCAAATTAATTGAATCGGGAGAAAAACGTTATATAATCCAGTGTCTTGAACTTTTCTTCACGGACACCAGGCATAAACCAGAGACTAAATTTTCTGTTTACTGCGCTATTTTAAACGTGAACCGGAAAATCCTGAATGAAATTATCATTGATGCGGCCGCTAAAACACGCCATAACAAAAATTCACTTTTGGAATATCTGGCGCTCGCGGGTGCCGCCGCCATTAAAACACGCACCTGCGCGCAATTCATAATAAAATGCCATTCGGAATATATCGATAACGGAATAAAAAATATGGCGCTCGAAATTTTATACCGCAATAATTTTAATTATTTAATCGACGAAGAATTTATCGACCGCATGTTACGCACATATATGACCGGCGCGGCGGATACGATTAAATACAGCATCATTCCGCTACTCGTAAAATATCTTCAACCAGCCAGGCTCGAAACACTTTTTTCTAAATGCCTCGGCGGCGCTGATGATTTCAGGCTTTTCTGCGAAGCCTATCTAAAAAAAAGCGCGAAAGGGCCCGAATTCGATGAACGCTGCGGCGGTTACGATTTTTATAAAAAGGTAATAAAAGCGATATTCGAATACCGCGGCATGGATCTAATTGCCGGCGCCGCATGTAACGCGCCATATAAAGGCGTAATAGATTTCATACACGAATACGCTTCGGCAATCGAATTGCATAACTGCAGACTTTACCGCTCCATTATCAGACGAACCATAATATCGGCGTTAAAAAACATTCCAGAAGCGGCCGCCCACTTCATACGAGGCGCGTCGAACGGGCGTGAAATTTTATATACAGGGCTTTTAAAAGAAACCGGCGATATGGAATCGCTTAAAGCTATAGCGGCTTTCTTTTTCGGCAATAACGCCGAAAACGGCCTGAATGAAGTTGGAATTAAACGTCATCCGGAAGGACCGATCTATTACGCGGTAAAAGACGCTATTTATTACATAGTCAAAAACAACGTCTCCGCAATTTCCTCAGCTGCATTCTGGCCCGAATTCAAAAACGACGATTTCGCCTTTTTAACGGCCGCGGCTTTTATAAACGCACTTAAAGAAGCCGGCGATATTTCAAACGAAGATTACGGGCCTATTTATTTAAAAAATAATACAAACATGTCATTTTATAAAATTATAATTAAAAAAATAACGTTCGAAGATAAATTCAATTTTTATAATATACTTCAAAAAAACGGGGGCGAAAAAGCGCTCGAAATAATAAACGAATTGGGATAAAACAATGGTTGATATCTGTATTATATGCGAAGGAACTTACCCATACATAACCGGCGGGGTTTCGGCATGGACTCATAACCTGATTAAAGATTTCCCGAACTTTACATTCGGCGTAGTCCATATATCTTCTAAAGCCGATCATTTTCGTGAATTTAAATACTCTCTACCGTCTAACGTAACGGAGTATCTCGAAATACCCGTTCACGAAGCGGTAATAACTTCCGATAAAAAAAGCGGAATAATGAGCGGAGCAATTGATTTTTACTCGTTTCATCAGGAAATTAAAAAAAACGATCACTCACGTTTCGCTAAAATTTTAGAACGCTTATCGCCGGAAAGTTTTGAAAATAAACGAACAACCGGCGCGGCAGAAATAAGGCATTTAAAAGTTACAGGCGAACAATTACTATATTCCAGAGAATCGTTCGACATGATAACCAGGTTATATAAGCAATGCGGCCTGTCCACTTCTTTCATAGATTACTACTGGACTTTTCGTACAACGCATCTTCCATTGCTGCAAATATTAAGCGCCCCGCTATTAAAAGCCTCTATTTATCACCCGGTTTCAACAGGCTATGCGGGATTATATGCCGTAACGGCAAAAATAAAAACTTCTTCTCCGCTTATATTAACCGAACATGGAATATACACGGTAGAGCGTAAAATTGAAGTGGCCGAATCATCATGGATGCTCGACGAAGGTGCCGCATCGTTTAAACTCCAGGCACAGCTCGGTAAAATTAAAGATTTCTGGATCAAAATTTTCGATTTTTTATCAAAAATAACATATAAATTCGCCGACGAAATCATATCTCTTTATTCCGAAAATAAAAAAATGCAAATCGCACTGGGAGCCAATGAAAAAACAATACGGCTTATTCCTAACGGCATAGACATAAATAAATACGAAAATCTCAAAGGCCGTTTCGGCGGAAGCGACGCGGTATTTAAAATAGGATTCGTAGGACGCGTGGTTCCGGTTAAAGACGTCGAAACTTTTATAAAAGCCGCTAAAATAATAAACGACGCCCTGCCTGACGCCGAATTTTATGTAATCGGGCCGGACGACGAAGACGCCGATTATGCCAGGCAGGTTAAAAATCTTGTCAATTCGCTTGATATGACGCATAAAATCAAATTCACGGGCCCGGCCGATACCACGGACTATTATAAAATCATCGACGTTCTGGTTTTAACTTCTATTACCGAAGTGCAGCCGCTCGTTATTCTCGAAGCGCTTATTGCGGGAATACCCGTAGTAGCTACTAACGTAGGCGCATGCCGCGAAATGCTTTATGGAGATTCTTCACAGGATGCTTCGCCCGGCCGATGCGGAACGATAACCGCTATAAAAGCGCCTGAAGAAACGGCGAATGCCGTAATAGACATTCTGAAAAATCCGGCCTTATGGCGTGAGATGGCCATAACCGGTCAGCGCCGCGTACGGCGCTACTATCAGAAAAAAAATTTAACGGCGCAATATAGAAAGCTTTATTTTAAACTGCTCGATTCAAAAATTAAAAATCCGGAGAACCAGACATGGCGGGAATAGGTTTTAAACTTCAAAATTTACTCAAAGACGATTCATTTGTCAGCCGGCTAAAGGCTTATTCATATGCCGCCGTAATATCGTCGGGCCCATGGATATATTCATTGCTTTCATTTCTGGCCGTAAGTTTTTTCGTCGCTTCGGACGCGGAAACTAACCGCCTTTTTCAGGTAAGCGTAATTTATGCGTTCGCTTTTTCACAGATAATATCGGGCGCGTTTCAACTCGGCGCGACACGAATTATAGCCGATTATATATATGAAGCGCGATTTGAAATGATTCCCGGCGTTTATCTCGGCGCAGCCGGCCTTTTAGCCCCATTTCTCTCTCTGGCGGCAGTCATACTCTATGGCGAAACAAAAAGCGGATTCATATATTCCCTCACGGCCGTAATACTATTTGTTTTAACCGGCCTTATATGGATACAGCTTATCGTTCTTACCGCCTGCCGGGATTTTAAAAGCATCACCTACCGCTTCGCGCTCGGTTTCATTATATCCGCGGCAGTATCGATAACGCTCGGAACACATTTCGGTTCGAACTTCTATCTGATCGGCTTCTGCAGCGGTATAGCCTATATTTTCTTCGCCATGCACAGACAAATATTAACCGAATTCAAAAGTAAAAAACATAAAAGCCGGCCGGAATTAGATTATCTAAAAATCAAAAAATACCTGCCGCTTATAGGCGTCGGATTTTTCTTTAACGCCGGAGTATGGATCGATAAAATAATATTCTGGTATATGAATGGAAATCAAATTTCCGCTTTATTATACGAAAATTCCGTTTACGATAGAATAAACTTAATTTTAATCGTTATATTAATTCCCGTAATGGCCATTTTTACTTTATCAGTAGAAACAGATTTTTACGTTAAATTCAGAAATTTTTATAAATCAATCGTCGAAAAAGAAAGTCTCGATTCAATTAATTCAAATCTCATGCTCATGAAAATTTCTATAATAAAAGGCGCATGGTCAATACTCAAAACCGCATTACCGCTTGCCTTTATATTCATAGTTTTTTCCCGTCAAATTCTCGAAACGCTTAAAATTCCGCCGGAATTCCAGCTCAACTGGTGCATATTCACCTTCGCGGCCCTCATACACGCATTTTTTATGCTCACGCTTATTATTTTAATGTATTTCGATTTTGCCGGTTATACTTTAAAAGCATCGGCCATTTTTTTTACCGCCAATTTCATACTCAACCTCGCCGGCGCATACGCTTACGGACAGAATTTCATGGGATACGGCTATCTGATAGCCGTCGTAACGGGATTTACTGCGGCCATATATTATTTATCCGATGCACTCGAAAATCTTTTATATCACACTTTTTCCCGCGAGCGCATACCTGGCGAAACGCTCGTTCTAACTGATGAAAATTGCGCTTTGCTCCCTTTGCGAAACGATCTTTTAATCAAAAAAGGCGATGATAAATGAAAAACGAAAACATAAATCATTCCGAAGGCATAAACGACCAGCCGCAGAACCGGGAACAGGCCATATTTTACGATATTCACTGCCATGCAATGAATTTAAGCCACCCATGCATGATGGCTTTTATTAACCGCTGCGCACGCGCGTTGCGCGAGGTAACGTTCGGCGAAATTATGCGTTCGATAAAATCGCTCACAAAAATAAAAATCATACGGGAACTATTTGAAATGGCCGGTTCTTATAAAGAAGCCAAAAACCTTCTGGCCGTTATGGAAAACGACACCGGCACAGTATTTTTAATGATGGAAAATTGCCTTCTCGGCCGCTATGGTTTTAATCCGCCGATGCTCGACTTTCAGCGCGGCGGGCTAAAAATAGGCAAAAACCTCTATCAAAAAGCTATTTTAACTCCTCTGATAATGGATTTTGGCGGCGGCAAAACCGGCGCGGCGGGCGTTTATTATGATTCGCCGGCCAGAAAGCCCGTTACCGAACAAATCATCGATCTTTTTAACGGCATCAAAAAATATCATGAAAAAAGCGAATTTACATTTTTCGAAATGTATCCATTTCTGGGTATTAATACCGCCAATCTTTCAAAAAAAAAATTAATATCTATTTTATCACAATATTTCGATAAATTTAAGCCTGGCTATAAAAACGCCTCTGCTGAATCGGCACGCTTCGGCGGCCGTATTTCCGATCTCGGCTGCGGCAGCTTCGCGGGAATAAAATTATATCCGCCGCTCGGATTTGACCCCTGGCCGCTCGATAATAACGAAGAACTCGAGAAGGTA
>CAYQWL010000008.1:22515-44728 GCA_964421195.1 uncultured bacterium
GCAATGATGAAGGCTATGCCACGCTTGGCGCTATAGACTGTGAAAAATACAGCTCACCGGAACGCTGGGAAAAAGCCCTTAATAAATTTCCACGTTTAAAAATCAATTTTGCGCATTTCGGACGAAAAAACGGCCGGATGTTTTCAGAATGGACCTATAAAATATGCTCGCTAATGTATAGATATAAATTCGTTTACGCCGATCTTTCATTTAACGGATGCGACCCTGTTTATTACGAAAAATTAAAGATATTTTTAAAAAAATTGCCGCATGAAATGGCCGATATAGTTTGTAACAGAATACTATTCGGTTCGGACTTTATGATTAATCTTTTAAAAATCGATTCATATAGCCGTTATCTTAATTATTTTTCAGAAACGAGTCATTTGAACGATCGAATGCGAAATATATTTTGCTCGATTAATCCGGAAAAATTTTTATTCGATAAATAACTCTATTATACCAAAAAAAATTCAATAATTGACATAAACCATAGTAATCATGTATAATTAAGTAAATCTTAAAAAAGTTAAAAAACTAAAATTATAAAAAAGGAGAATATATCTTGCAATCCACACCAGAAAAAAGAAAAATAATCGTTACGGCCGGACTGCCTTACGCAAACGGAAGTATTCATATAGGGCATCTCGTAGAATATATCCAGACCGATATATTCGTTCGTTACCATAAACTCGCAGGCAATGAATGTTTTTATTTTTGCGGAGACGATACCCACGGCACGCCGGTAATGATATCCGCCCGTAATGCGGGAATTACACCCGAAGATATGATAAATAAAGTCCACGCCGAACACGCAAAAGATTTCGCCGATTTTCACATTGAATTCGATAATTTTTACACAACGCATAGCGAAGAAAATCGTGAATTTTCCGAATTCATATATTTAAAGATGAAAGAAAAAGGATTAATCGCCGAAACACAGATAGAACAATTTTATTGTGAACATGATAAAATGTTTTTACCGGATCGTTTCATAAAAGGCGTCTGCCCAAAATGTAAAGCGCCGGACCAATACGGCGATTCGTGCGATTCATGCTCGGCGACTTATTCGGTTACCGAGGTTATCGACCCTTATTGTTCGCTTTGCAAAAATAAGCCGGTAATAAAAAAATCAACGCATTACTTCTTTAAACTCAGTGAAATGAGCGAAAAACTGCGGGCATGGATCGCGGAAGGTCATTTACAACCTGAAGTTTCAAATAAGCTTAATGAATGGTTTAAAGAAGGCCTGCGTGATTGGGATATATCACGCGACGCACCTTATTTTGGTTTTAAAATACCTGATTCCGAAAATAAATATTTTTATGTATGGCTCGATGCGCCCGTCGGTTACATGGCTTCTCTTAAAAACTGGGCATCCGGTCATGGACGCACATTTGAAGAAATGTGGCAGGATAAAAACAGCGAAATTTATCACTTTATTGGTAAAGATATTATTTATTTTCATACGCTTTTCTGGCCCGCCATGTTAATGACCGCCGGATTTAAAACTCCTGCTAAAGTATTCGTTCACGGAATGTTAAAAGTCGATAACGAAAAAATGTCGAAATCTAAAGGTACGTTTATCAATGCAAAAACCTATCTGAAATTTTTAAACCCCGAATACCTTCGTTATTATTATGCATCCAAACTCGGTTCCGGCATCGAAGATATAAATTTATCCATAAAAGATTTTTTATTTAAAGTTAATTCTGAATTAGTCGGTAATATCACCAATATTGCCTCTCGCGTTTCAGGCATGCTTAATAAAAATTTTAACGGAATTATAGGTGAAATGGACGAAGACGGGAAAGCTATTTTCGATAAATGCGTTCTCGCTTCAAATTCGATAGGAAATTTTTATGAAAATCGCGAATATTCTCAGGTCCTTTCAGCGGTCATTAAATTAGCCGACGAAGTCAATAAATACGTCGATACAAAAAAACCATGGGCGCTGTTAAAAGAAAACGCGGATGAATGCCATAAAGTTTTATCATCGGTATTGAACTGTTTTAAAACTTTCGTAATCTATTTAAAACCTGTTTTACCTAAATACACGGCGGATGCCGAAAAAATTTTGAACCTGAAAAATCTTTTCTGGCAGGATATTCCAACCGTACTGAAGGGCTTGAAAATTAACGAATTCAAACCGCTCGCAGTAAGAATCGAACAGGAAAACATAGATCGAATGATCGGCGAATCGAAAGAAAGCCAGAAAACTTTTAAAGCTCAGATTGAAACGGCCGGCAAAAAAACACATGACGCAGCGAAAAACGCGGAGCATGATAAAATTAATTCTTCGCCCGCCCCGGAAATTAACGAAACCGCTCATCAGATTTCAATAGAAGATTTTCAAAAAATAGATTTAAGAATCGCGAAAATTATCGCGGCCGAAGACGTAGAAGGCGCCGATAAGCTTCTGCGCTTAACCGTTTCAGTCGGAGGCTCGACTAAAAATATATTCGCCGGAATAAAAAGTCATTATAAAAAAGAAGAGCTTGCGGGCAAATCAGTAATCATTGTAAATAATTTGAAACCGCGCAAAATGAAATTCGGAATATCCGAAGGCATGGTGCTTGCCGCATCTTTAAACGAAGATTTGACGCTGCTTACAGGCCTTACGCCTATCGGCGACGGCGCTAAAATTTCTTAAAAACGGCGCCGCCCCTTAAAACGGGCGGCCTGCCGCATATAACGCATATAAATAATATGCCAAAAAATTATTACTCTTACCGTCAATAATTTTTTTAATCATACGCTCTGATAATTATCGAATAATTTTTAAAGCATGGGAGACTTTATGACGCAAACGAACGAAGCTAAATTTTTACTATCGGCGCGATCGATCGAACAATTTCCGCGTGAATATAACTTTGAAGCCGCTTTTTTCGGCCGTTCAAACGTAGGAAAATCATCGCTATTAAACAGATTGACAGGCATCAATAAGCTCGCGCGTGTAAGCGCGACTCCCGGCTGTACACGGGAAATAAATTTTTTTTCAATCGACAACAAATATTATTTCGTCGATCTTCCGGGTTATGGATACGCCCGCTATTCGAAAGACGAACAGCAACGCTGGGCTGAACTTATAGACGAATATATATCTCTGCGCGCTTCACGAATACTCGGCGTCGTGATACTCGATATAAGACGCGGCCTTACATCGCTTGATATTATGCTCCTGGATATACTTAAAACTAAAAAAGTAGATTTCATTATCGTGGCTACAAAAACAGACAAACTTAAAAAAAATGAGCTGCGCGCCGCTACTTTAGAACTTAAAAACAGCTTAAAAATCGAAGGGTTCGAAACTGAAATCATAAGATTTTCATCGGAAACGGGCGAAGGGAAAAAAGAACTTTATAATAATATCAATCAAAAATATCAGCTGCGCCGCAAAGAAATAAAAGAAAAAAATGAAGGCGTTTTCATAAATGAATGATATCGTCTTCGCGCTCACTGTACTCAGAGAAACCGGTTCTACAAACGATGATTTAAAGGCCGTGCTTACATCAAATATAACGTCGGACGCGGGAATTTTAAACTTTCATGGTTATAGCGAACTTGCTTTCGTTCAAACCGCCGGGCACGGCCGTTTTGAGCGCGTCTGGGACTCACGATACGGCGGGCTTTATCTTTCGACCCTTTTATTTATGCAAAAACTCGGCCAGTTAAATTTAACCGCCGTTGTTATAATTTCATCACTTTCCGTTATGGAAGCCATCGAGCAATTCTGTGGAAAGGAAATTTTAAAGATAAAATGGCCGAACGACATAACGGCATACGGCAAGAAATTATGCGGAATTTTACTTCAAACTATCGCCGGCTCGCCCGGAACGCCGGTTATAATAGGAATCGGAGTAAATGTATTCAATGAAATCAATAAAAATAAATTACGCGATTCGGCTATATTAGAACCAATTACTTTAAAAGAAATCACATCGCGAAATTATTTTGAATCGGATATAATAACGCTTTCTAACGAAATATTATCGCGTTTAAATTATAATTTTAAAAAAGCCGATAACGGCCATTATGACGAAATTTTTTCGAAATATAATTCGCGGCTTTTATACACCGGTGAAAAAATCGAACTTTTCAACCGAATCGAAGACGGAGAAAAAATAGCCGAAGGTATTTTTTACGGACTCGACAAAAACGGTTTTATTCTTATAAAATCTGAAAATTTATCAGAACCCGCCGCCTATCCATCGGGTGAAATAAAAAAAATATAAAATATCTTTTTTAGCAAAAATAAAATAAAATAACCGATATTTACAATTTAAACTATATCCATATACTTATTTTTTTAATAATAACCGCCGTTATCATATAGTCAAACAGCTGGTTAAAATATTTAAATTATATTATATTATTTCCGATATATAAAAAGAATAAGTTTAATAAAATATTAAAATAAAAGGAACGGAAAGATTTATGAAACCGGCGGATAAAAAAAATGAAATATTCTGCCGCTGTTATAAGCGAAGCAGTTTTATCTTAAAAAAATCATACATTAAAAAAATCAAACGTCAGTCTTCTCTTTCGTCATCTCTTCAATTAATATTAATAGCAGCTGTTTTTATATTTATGATTCCGATTTTTAATATCACGGCGGAAGCCAGAGAACGAAAATCTGAAAATCAATTCGAAATCGGCGCCTGGCAGAGCGAATTAGCCGGCTCAATCGGCTTCGCTGAAAAAGGATTTGACCTTAAAAGCGACTTCAAAAAAAATGCTGATTTCTCAAAAGAAAGAAGCACGCTTTTTTCTTACGCTTATAATGCTGGTTATTATTCAGACGTTTATTTACGCGGCGGCATGATCAAAAATTATTCGTTGATAAAAGCTTATGCGGCTAATAATGTACTTATTAACAATGTAGCTTTCGGCGCTGGCGGAGTATCTAATATATTTGCCGATATGCGTTTCAGCGAAACCGAACTTTTAATAGCGAGAGAATTAGCCGCTACTGACCGCAATGGATTCATAGACATGCTTTACGGAGCTAAGTATATAAGATTTTCACTCGATTTAACGGATCGAGACTTTAAAATGTCCAATAATTATCTCAGAAAGCTCGTCATTCCTGTCGCCGGCGTTCATACGCAATGTAAAATAGACGATAAATTTAAACTTTACATGTGGCTTTACGGCGGCGCGGTTAAAACCGGAAACGGCGCGGATGCGAAAAATTATAAAACCGCCGATATCGAAGCGGGAATCGAATATCATTTTACGCCCCGCGAACCGGATTATGTCGAAATAGGCCCCGAAATAAAGCAAAATCCGATGCAGCTTACTTCAAAAGCCGAATGGTACCTGAAATTAGGTTATAAAGAACGATACTTCAGGGAAACAACGGGAGCTAATGTAATAAAAGCAGGACACAGAGGCCCTGAAATTAAATTAACGGCCAGATTCTAAGCTTTCTTTTTTATTCATAAATCTTATTTAAAAAACTTTTAAATAAAAAGAATATAAAAGGCGGATTTTTTTGAATAAAAAATTTAAAAATATTAAAAAGACGGCATATTTTTCGATAAAATTTTATCATTATGCTATATTTTTAATATTTTTTGTTTCATTGCTTTCTTTTTTTCATACCGATGTTCTTAAAGGCGGCAGTACCGCCGGAAAGACTGAGATATCGAAAGAAATCATTACGGTAATAAAAATCGTAGATGGCGATACTTTAACCGTTAATTACAACGGACATAAAGAAAATATAAGACTTATCGGTATAGACACTCCGGAAAGTTTCGCGGGAAAAAAAGCGAAACGTGATTCTAAGCAAAAAAAAAAAAATATGTCTGAAATTTTAAAAGACGGCAAAAAATCGGCTGCATTTACAGCTTCTTTAGTTAAGCCCGGCATGGAAATCGCCATAGAATTCGATGTTGAAAAACGCGACCGTTACGGTCGTCTTTTATGTTATGTATTTTTTATAGATGGCAGAATGCTTAATGAAGAAATAATAAAAAACGGATATGCTTCGGTACTGACAATACCGCCAAACGTAACATATCAACAAAAATTTATAGAAGCGTATAAATATGCGCGGCGAAACGGCCTGGGCCTCTGGAAAAATTAATATCAACTTTAATAAAATTTAAATAAAAATTTTTCGTGTTATTCAAACTCGTATGTGATAAAATAATATATAATATTATGTTACGTTTTACCGTATGGAACAAATATTGCTTAAATAAAAAGGATAACAAAGAAAGGCTATAACAGGGTTATTATATAAATTTTTTAATGACTCATATATACAATAAAAACATAAATAATATAAAAATTAACAAACGGGGGAGGCGTTATTATGAATTTCAAGCAAAACTTATTTTTTAACTTATCCACGGCAGTTTTAATTATACTATTTGCCTTCAATTTTTGCGATCTATCGTTAGCCTTTGCCGAAAAAAATGATTCAAAAACAATATATGAAAAATATAAAAAAGAAAATGACCCTGAAAAAAAATCACGATTATATGATGAATATTTAAAGGCTTATAAACGAGAAAAATACCCGGCTGCTTCAAAAAATAATAAAAATTCATCATCAGATTTTAAATCTGCTAAAAATTCACCATCAGACGATAATTTTAACGCAGACAACGCTTCCGCGAAAGAATTAAAAGCCCTGGCCAATGAAATTTATGAAAAATATAAAAACGCGCCCGCCGGTTCGGATAAAAAAGAACGATATTATAAAGAATATCAACTCGCCTACAAACGTTATAGGAACAAATTAAATGAAAAATCCACGCAAAAATCCATATCTAACAAAAACGCAAAGACGGATACGCCTTATTTCGCCGCGACAGGCGGATATATAGCCGATACTCCGACCACCCCGCCGCCGGCAGTATCAGGAAGCGGCGGCGGAGGAAACATATTTAAAAAATTATTCCGCAAAGCCGAACAATCAACCGAAAAACTTATCGGCGCTCAAACCTGCGCCGCGCTTGAACTTTTATACGGCATCGATAAAGATCAGGCTTTAAACGCCCGCCTGAATCGCGTCGCAGAAAGAATAGCCGCGGTATCCGACCGGCGGGATCTGAGCTATTCTTTTAAAATATTAAAAATGAAGGAAGTAAACGCTTTCGCCGTTCCAGGCGGCGCTATATACGTTACATCGGAAATGCTCGACTTTCTTTCTTCCGATTCAGAACTCGCTTTCGTTTTAGGCCATGAAATGGGACACCAGGTTGCGCGCCACTCGATAAAAGCTTTTGAAAAAGCTATGCTTATTGATTATTTCATTAGAAACTCAAAAGCGGGCGTCATAAAAAATAATAAACAGGCATTAGAAGTGGCTAATTTCTTTTTATCGATGAAATACTCACAGACAAACGAATTTGAAGCCGATAGATATGGTTTTAAATACGCGACGATGAGCGGTTATAATCCATACGCCGGGGTCGCTTTTTTTGAAAAATTAAAAAAGAAATATGAAAAAGAAAAAACGCCGGCTTTTTTAAGATTACTTCAAACGCATCCATCGACTCACGACCGCTTGATAGAAACTCAAAATATGGCAAATACATACAGTATGTCAAATCCGCAATGGAAGAAATATGCGCCTCAAAATAAATAATACGCGTCGGCTTTTTATAAAAACCGCCGGACGCGCCACTACTTAAAAGTTCGGCGTTAGCCGTTTATAACGCATCTATTAAATACATCGGAGAATATAAAAAATGATAAATATAAAGTTCAGCAACGATTTATTAACCGATTTTCACGAGGCTTGCGAAAAAGAATGGCTTGTGCCGAACGGTCTCGGCGGATATGCGTCATCAAGCGCCTGCGGAGCAAATACGCGTAAATATCACGGCCTTTTAATCGCCGCATTCAATCCTCCGGTCGATCGCTATCTCATGCTTTCAAAACTTGAAGAAGAATTATCTACAAAAGATCGGGAGTTTTTTCTATCATGTAATCTTTACTCTAACGGCATCATTCAACCACGCGGGCATCTTTATCTTGACAAATTCGAATTGACGCCGGATCCAGTCTATACTTACAAAATTAATGACGATATAATTTTTACTAAAAAAATATTTACGCTTTACGGCCGTAATACGACGGTCATTAAATATACTCTCGAAAGCGCGCCGCAGACTTTCGATTTAAAATTATATCCTTTAGTCACTTTTCGTAATTTCCATTCTAACACCGATTCCCGGTCGCCTGGCTTTAATTATTCTATAAACCATTTAAACAGACATTTAAAAATAACATTTAATTCTTCCGGCGGCGAAACGCGTTGCCTGTATTTAACTTCCGATAAAGCGGTTTTCAAAAGAAATGAAGTCTGGAACCGCGGATTTATCTTAAAAAAAGAAATTGAACGCGGCGAAAATTTTTCTGAAGATCTTTTATGCCCCGGCCGTTTCAAAACAACTCTCACGCCGGGAGCCAGCGTTTCTATAATCGCATCAACCGAAGAAAACGCCGACGAAACAAGCGTTTCTAAATTAGAAAAACAGCGCGCCGCAAAAATATTCGAAATTACTAATATTTGCGGCGCCCCCGCGCTTTTTACCGGCGTAACGAATAAATTGAGCCATACCGGAGTAAAGCAACGAAAAAACTCACTGGCCGATTTATACCGAACGTTAACTTTTACGGCCGATTCTTTTATAGTGCGAAGGGCATCTACCGGTAAAAAAAGCATAATCGCGGGCTACCACTGGTTTTCAGACTGGGGCCGCGATACCATGATATCGCTTGGCGGCCTTACGCTTGTAACCGGCCGGTTTGAAATCAGCCGGGATATACTGACTACCTTCGCCGAAAATATTAAAAACGGGCTGGTGCCAAACCGTTTCAATGACGATTCGGCCATGCCGCCCGAATATAATGCCGCCGACGCTTCACTATGGTATGTTCACGCTTTATATAAATATTATCTTTACACCGGCGACTGGCTTTTTATACAAAAAAACCTGCGTGTAATCGAAGAAATAATTGATAATTACATATCAGGCTGTGATTTTAATATAAAAATGGACGCCGCTGATTCGCTCATAAGCCAGGGCTGCAAAGACATTCAACTCACATGGATGGACGCTAAAATCGACGATCTCGTTGTAACTCCCCGTTCAGGCAAAGCGGTCGAAATAAATGCTTTATGGTATAATGCTTTATGTATTTATAAATTTTTCGAAGAAATATCGATTAAAGAAGGCGAAAAAGAAAAGCAGCCGGCTAAATTTGATAAATACGATTATTTAATAAAAGAAGTTAAAAAAAATTTTGAAACGCGTTTCGTTAACCCTGACGGAGGTTTGTACGACATTATCGACACGCCGGAAATACACGTAAATAAAGAAAATAGAAACATTTCAGATCAGATAAGGCCCAACCAGATATTCGCCGTCAGTCTCCCTTTTACGCCGCTCGAAGCCCAAACAGCCCGGAACGTAGTTAATACAGTAGAAAGGCATTTATTGACCGAACGCGGGCTGCGCACTCTTGCCAAACATGATACGCAATATGAACCCCGGTATGAAGGCGGCCGTCTTTCCCGCGATAAAGCTTACCATCAGGGCACTGTATGGCCTTATTTAACAGGCCCTTTTATTTCGGCTAAATTACGCGTTAATAAATATGACGACGAAACACTTGACTTCTGCTCAGGACTTATCGATAATTTTTCGGAGCATCTTAAAGAAGCGGGGCTTATGAGCATATCGGAAATATTTGACGCTGAAGCGCCCCGAAGACCCGCGGGCTGTATAAGTCAGGCATGGAGCGTAGCTGAATTATTACGCGCGCTCCATGAAGATATTTTAGGCAATCAAAGGTTAAAAAATATATAAAATAAAAGATAATACATTTTTTTAACAGCCACGCGAAAATGTTTTTAAAGTTTAAAATAATTTTACCGTATTTTTCAAATCAATATATTCGCGGCGGCAATAATTCTTTCATACCGGTGATCTTCCATTCGCCGGAAGCGGTTTTAGATACAAAAACCGTTTCGTCAACAACATTATCAACGGTATGCGAAAAAGGTGAAACCGCTTTATAACATTTACGAAGCTTCATGGTTACTCTGGCGGTATGTTCGCTCATCGTTATATATTGCTCGTTAAATTCATAATTAACCGATTCGGTTTTTTCAAAAAAATCAAGATAATCATACATAAGCGTACGATAAGTAACTTTAATAGATGGGTTCAATGAATCGGGAAAATTAATGGATTCGTCCATGCAGTTCAAAACTTTCCCTATATCACGGCCATTAAGCCCGGCATTAAAAGACGAGATAATCGTTTTTATCGTATCTGAATCGCCATAATTATTATCCGTCCAGAACACATCGCGATCTTTTTGCGTACAACCCGCTCCAAGAAATATTAATATAAACAATCCCATCAAAAAGCGCTTAATACGGCATTTCTTTTTCATATTTTTCCTTAAACATCTGCAGCAAACTTTTTTCTTTAACATTTAAATTTATTTTTATTCTGTTTATACCATTCTTTAAATTAATATCTTTAACTATAGTTGCGTATCCTTCTTTCATACATATAAATTTTTTTACGCCGGATTCGTTGAGTTCAATATAAAAACGGCCATAATTATCCGTCATGACTCTTTTTCCGGCAATTTCAACGATTGCTTCATAAATCGGCATTTTATTATTTTTGTCGAGCACCAGGCCTTCCGCGAATGAAAACAGCGTATTTTTTTGAAGAAAAAGTTCTATTCCATCTTTACAGTGTATAAAATCGGAATATTTGTATTTCTTTTTAAACTCTCTGTGAGAATCGCTAAAAATCTTTATTTCAATATCTCCAGGATAAGTACGGCATTCAAAATATCCATTTTCATCGGAAAAAATTATTTCATCATTAATGCGTATTTCACATTTAACGCCGTTGCCATCATTCCTATCGATAACACGGCCTTTAACATTCAATGATTTCTCGATTGGAACCATTTCGACATTGGTAACTATCGAACGTTGCAATACGTCAAAATCAGAATGTCTTAAAATCATTTCATAATTTTCAAAATTTTTCTTCGTAAAAATTATTTTATAATCTCCCGATTTTAAATTTAATTCATAATATCCTGATGACCCGGTTCTTTTTTTTATTTTTTTTCCATTCTTTGTTAAAACAACGCCTTCGATCGCTCTTGAACTTTTTTGCGATAGAACGAAACCTGAAATTTTATAAAACACTGAAGAATCCGCAAACGAATACAACGGATAAATTATTTCAACAGCCGATATACAAATCAATATAAAAAATATAAAGGAAAAATTCAGTCTCATAATATCTTGATATCGGCATAAAATTGTGATATAATTAGTTTTTTAATGAAAACCGAATAAACAACGGTAAAAAATAGGTGTGAAAATGAAAAAAAATGATTATCTTCTGTTTTTCCTGAATAAAATAATGATTTTCGATTATTCTTTTATAAAACATTTAAATTTAAAGAACTTCCATTTAAAACCCGGCCGCATTACATTAAATTGGCATTTTTGCGATTCTCAGCGCATCTTTTTATTATTTTTATTTGCATTATCCATGCTGATTTTCGCTTCCGGCCGGATTTTCGCCGCGGCAGCCGAAACCGCTTTAGAAAATGATGAAACATCCATAGAATATAAAGAAGCATTTTTAACTACTAACAGCGAAATAAACAACGCCTCCGCTATAATAGAAAATTTTTTAAAATCGACGCTTGCAGGCGATAAAAGCTACGAAAGATATGTTACGCCCGAAATTGGCGATGAATGTATTAACAATTTTTATATGATCGACCGCAATATAATAAAAAATTATAAATGTTCAATTAAGGTTAATAATTATGGTGAAGCTGCATGCTTATACGAAGGGGACGATGAAACGATAAAGCAGGAATTCAATCTTATAAAAACTACCGAAGGCGCTCTAAAAATAAATTCTATATCGGAAAAACGATATATAAAAATGAATGCCGGCCGGCGGACGTGTTATTTAAACACCAGAGCGGTATATAAAGCAGCAAGCTTGCTTCCGGTGTTATATCCGAACATGCTGCTTCCTGATAAAGTCGATTTCGACCTTCTCGAAACGAAAAAACTGCTTAAAGAAAAAATTGTATGCCCGCAGGGCGGAAAAATCACTATAAGCATCGAAAAAAACAACGATTCTCAAAATTATGAAGTAATAGCACGCTGCTCATTACATGGCGATTTTTTCGAATTATATAAGCTCGACGATAAAATTTCCCTTGATTACGATAATTACAATAAACAAATCGACCATGATGAACAAATCGTGCTCAAGCGTATCGGCGGCGATCTTTACTCCTCGTTTTTAAAACTTCAACCTATTGAAGACGCTTTCTACGCTCAATATGAAAGGCAAAACGTTTCAGAAATGAATACGAAAATAAATCAGGCGCTCGCTATCGATAAAAGACTCGGCAACATGTATTTAACCATGATAAGAGCTTACCGCGCGGCAGACGATGAAAAATCAGCTCACGATATGCAGGCGGCCGCGTTAAAAGTCTATCCAGAATGCAATGAATTAAAAAACATTTTTAACGAAAAAAAACCTTCGTTTAACGAAGAAAGCGAAGAGGAGCATATCGAAGAATAGCCGCAGTATAATCCATTAAAAATAATTCCAGAGGAACGTGAAATATATCCGTATCAATATTAATTTTATTAAAATATTTATTTTTACTTTATTCGCCGCGGCGTTATTTTATAACGGTTCAGCGTCATATTCAGGCGTTTTAAAGCCTATCGAAGATCCCGGAGCGCATTTCAACGCGAATACCGGCGCATCCGATAAAACAATTTATAAAAATATAGATAAATGCCTGAATGATAAAAAACTACCGGCTCGCAGCGCGAAAGTTCCATTAAAATCATTTGCGGTACCTCATAATGACATTAAAGGACTTAAAAATTTCGCGAAAATATCGGAAGTTTTATACAGAGGAGAGCAGCCAACGCGTGAAGGTTTTTTAGAGCTGAAAAAAATGGGAGTCAAAACCGTGCTCAGCCTTCGCGCCTTTCATTCCGACCGCGCTTTACTTCAAGGTACAGGATTATATTATAAAAGAATGGGCATATATACATGGAATTTTAAAGACGATTTTACCGTAAAATTTTTAAAATTAGTCACTAATCCTTTATATCAGCCAATTTTTATCCACTGCCAGCACGGCTCTGACAGAACCGGAACGATGTGCGCGGTTTACAGAATAATTATTCAGGACTGGACGGTAAATGACGCGATAGAAGAAATGCATAATTTCGGTTTTCACGAAATATGGGCCAATCTTAAAAAATATTTACGTTCCTTAGATACAAAAAAAATAAAGCTCGAAGTCGAAAGAGCGTCAAGCATAGAAGTAGAATTAATTAAATAATAACCTGAAAAAGAACTCCGGAAATAAAAATATTATATTAATTTATAATAACATAATACATTATTTTAAATAATAACAGGAGAACGGATAAAAATGAATGAAGAATTAATTAAGACTTTTCTTGCGGCGCGTGTATTCGGACTTATAGGCGCAAGCGATAATCCGGAAAAATATGGTAATATAATACTTAAAAATCTCGTTTCGAAAGGCTATAAAGTTCTTCCCGTCAATCCATCAAAACAATCCATAGAAGGGATCGATTGTTTCGCAAACATAGCTTCACTTCCCGAATACGTTAAATTTTTAAATTTTGTCGTACCGGCCCCAAAATCGCTTAAAATGATGTCCGCTGTTAAAGATAAAGGAATTGAAATCGTATGGTTTCAACCAGGCGCTTATAACGATGAATTAATAAACGAGTGCACAAAACTTGGCATAAAAGCCATTCATGACGGCGCATGCATAATGGTATGCGCCGCGGCGTGCCGATAACGGCACACATAATGGCGCGCCGATAATGATATATTTTATACACGGCAATTAAAAAGTTATAAAAATCATAATAACAAATACCTGAGAATCTGTTTTATAACCGCGCTAACCGCCGATATATATTACTTCTTCTTCGAGAAGCAAACCAAATTTTTCGAGTACCTTCGATTTAAGAACACGTGACAGTTCGCGTACATCGGCACATGTCGCACCGCCGGGATTTATTATAAAATTAGCGTGTTTTGAATACACTTCCGCGCAACCATATTTCACTTCTTTAGCTCCCGCCAGCTCAAGAAAATAACCGGCTGCTATTCTACGCGCGTTAGGCGTAACCGGAGCAATATTTTTAAAAAACGATCCCGCGCAACCTAAATATTCAGGCGGATGCTTCAAATGACGGTTAGTTATTATACTATCAACTTCAGTTTTAATCTTTTTTTCATCACCACGACAAAGTTTAATTACAGCTGAAAGCAACAATTCTTCGGTCGATTTTAACCTGCTGGTACGATAACCAAAATTAAAATAATCACGTTCCACGCAGTTTATTGCACTGCTCGAATCTATAAGTTTTGCCATTACCAGCAAATCACCGACACTTTTTCCGTAAGCGCCGGCATTTCCATAAACCGCCCCGCCGAACGTTCCGGGAATACCCGCAAGAAACTCACACCCGCTTAACGCATTATCACAGGCAAAATTAACGATTTCAGATAATTTAGTGCCGGAACCTATCAATAAAAAAACTGAATCATCGCCTTCAACGGGCCCGTCAGACGAAAGAAGATATCCCGAATTTTGAGCATCGAGAATGGTTATATTTTTATAACGATTCTTTATAACGATTCCAGAAATTCCCTTATCGTTAATTAAAAGATTCGAACCGCCGCCGAGTATAAAATAAGGAATGCCAAGAGCGCGCGCGCCCTTAACGGCTTTTAAAAGCCCTTCAGGGCTGTTCGCCTCTATAAAAGCATCGGCGGGCCCGCCAATCATAAAAGTAGTGTGCCCTTTCATATTAACGCCATAAGATATCGATGAATCTTCACATAAAAATGCCGAATCGTTATTTTTAATTTTATTCGTATAATCAATATTAACCCTGCCCGCCGCAGCAGCGGCAATATTAGCAGTCACAACCGCAGTTTTTTGCATAATTTTTCTCCCGCTGACTTTTATATTTTTTTACCTTACGCCCGGCAGATATTTTTATAATTTTCTGAAAGACGCCAGCTTATTTTTATAACTTATTATATCTATATATATCGAAAAAAAAATATAAAAATTAATACTACCTTTATATAAATGAAAATAAGCGCTTCTAATAAATTACCTTTAAATAAATATTATTTATTTAAACATATAATAGTGTAAAATATATATTTTACACTATTATAACATAACATTATTAAAAATTCAAAAATTAATCAATAAAATTTTAATAATTTAAAAAAAATTCTTGACATATTTAAAATATTATAGTATAATTAATAATGTCATTAAGTGACAAACGTTCCGGAATAGCTCAATGGTAGAGCATTCGGCTGTTAACCGACAGGCTGTAGGTTCGAATCCTACTTCCGGAGCCTTAAAACCCCTCGACTTTCAAAAGATTGTCGGGGGTTTTTATTTTCACGGCGGTTAATTAATGGTTACCTCATTTTATATCAATCCCGCGTATTTGATAAAACCTGAATCAAAATCTTTAAAAAAATTTATTTTAGACGGCAATGTTATTTTATAATTAATAATTACTACAACTAAAAATATATTATATAAAAGAAATATTATGAAAAGAATAGAAATATATAAAGGAGATATTACCGGACTTGACGTGGAAGCCATAGTAAATGCGGCCAATAACAGTTTACTGGGCGGCGGCGGCGTGGACGGCGCTATTCACAGGGCGGCCGGCCCCGGATTATTGAATGAGTGCCGAAAACTTCATGGCTGTGAAACGGGCGGCGCTAAAATTACTAAAGGGTATGATTTAAAAGCGAAGTTTGTAATACATACCGTCGGCCCCGTCTGGAACGGCGGTAATTCAGGCGAAAGCGTTCTTCTAGCTTCTTGTTATAAAAATTGTCTGCGATTGATTTATGAAAATAAAATATCGACCGCGGCATTTCCGTGTATCAGTACCGGAGTTTATAATTATCCGGAAGAACCTGCCGCCGGTATTGCCATTGATGAGATAAAAAACTTTTTAAAATCGCCGGAAGGAAAGGCTGTAGATAAAATTATCATAGCATGCTTTAATGATATGTCTTATAAAATATATATGAACCTCTGCTATAAAAATTATTAATAAACTGAACTCAGCCGTAAAATCACTTATAAACAGGTTATGGATTTTTAAAATCGGCCTTTTTAGAATAGGCTTCATATATAAATAAAAAATGAACAGACACATTGTATATGCCGGGTAAAAGATCATCAGCCGTTATATAAAAATAAAAATTATTATTGATAGAGAGTTTGAGTTAATATAAAAAAAATTTAGTAAGTGCCATCGCCTATTACCCATGTAACAATTTGCGTAACGGAAGTATATGGCGGCTCTTTAGGCGGTACATTGAGCTCTTTCGCTTTTTTAGCGTGCGCGACGGCGCGTTCTATATCTCCCGTGTAATTATAAAGAGCAGCCATCAAAGCGTGCGCCTTAGCATTGTTCAACCCTACTTCATGCGCGGGTTGATAAATATAATCCGGCGCATTAAGTCCGATAGTAGTCAAGAGGTCGATAGCTTTTTGCATATTTTCTTTTTTCGCCGTCGAAAGCCAGAAACCAGCCATTCCTATTTTAGCGTCTTTATCGTAATCTTTAGCCTTGTTGAAATGCTCTTCAGCATCGGCGATACCGGTCATTCTGGTTTTAGAATAACCTAAACCCACATGAGCGTCCACTTCCTGTTCGGATGTATGTTGATAAGCCAGTACGTTATTAAATGATTCTATCGCATTATTATAACGGCCGAGTTTAAATTCTTCCCAGCCTTTCTGTAATTCGACATATGCCGGAGTATATTCTCGCTGATAGCCGGTCGTA
This sequence comes from uncultured bacterium, assembly GCA_964421195.1. Lineage (GTDB taxonomy): Bacteria > Muiribacteriota > UBA9980 > UBA9980 > UBA9980 > UBA9980. The sequence continues at coordinate 39,464 of CAYQWL010000008.1, forward strand.
CCTATTACGCCGCCGCCACAGCCATTTATAGCGAATATAGCGAGTAAAAAGAATAACAGATATATTTTTTTCATCTTATCGACGCCTTTTCTTTTATACTTATTATTAAATCTCAATATAACCACACCCTCTATCGGCATTTTATCTTAACACGGCTATCTTACCATATTTTTCTACATTCTTATCGGCACAATTTACCTTTATTTTATAGAAATATACTCCGTTAGCCACAATTTTTCCATCTTCGTTAGTGAGGCCGAGCCATACAGCTCTAAAATTATTGCCATTTTGCATTGGAATCAATTCAGTAACGCGATTAGCGTTAGAATCATAAATATATATTTTAGCATCTACCGCGTTTCCGAGCGTACCGTTGACGGTAAAAGAAATAGTCGCGTTAGAACCCCTGCGGGCTGGATTAGGATACGATATGGCGTTAATAATATCCGGCGAAGCCGCAGGAGCTATTACCGTTAAAGCCTGACGCGACACATTACCCGAATGATCAGCGACTTCAAAAACTATATCATGATTGCCCGCTTTTAGTTCATCATAAACAAGATAATAAATTTTATTATCTTTTTCATCGTAAGAAGCTTTATGTGTAACTCCGTCGATTAAAACGGATATTCTATCAGGATCAATACCCGAACCAAAATCGGAAACAAATGTAAATAATTCAGGCCGCGAAGAATCAAGAACGGTTTTACCTTCGAGCGCGGGTTTTAAAAATCGAGGCTCTTTTTTATCGGCGAATACGCCGTAAACGCCAGTGTACTTCATATCAGCGACAAATTTAGAACCGTCGTATGTTCCGCCTGCGCGTTCCCATAATATGCCGTCAGTCGAAAAATATACGGCCATTTTAGAAATTTCAGTCTTTTCTTCAGGATTTAACACACAATCAATAGATATTTTACCGGCCTTTTTTAAGCCGCGGACAGGAGATATTTCATAAAATCTCGATATCTGTTCGAGTTCAGCATCTGATTGCTTTGCCGTGCCGGATTCCAAATTTTTTACCGGCGGCGCATCCTGCACTTTTACTTCCGCCTGCCGTTCAGAATTATAACTTACCATCATCAGCTTGTTATTCTCGGTTTTAATTTTAAGAGTCTCGCCGCTCGATTTTAAATTATCGACAGCCGCCATGCGCGCGGGTGATTTAGATGCGCCGGAACTCAGTTTAGCGAGATAATCATTACCTACGTATTCAAGTTTATAATTAAACACATACATATTAACGTTATCCGTTATAGCGCGTCCAGGAATTTCTACTTTTACGCCCATATCGCGCGATTCAATAACGCTGCCCTGATTCGCTTTACATTGCGCCATCAAGAATTTCCCGTCTTTTAAAACATCAGCCGGAGGCCAGTAGCCTATATTGTTACGAGTATCGAGCCCGGAAATTCTAATATTATTTTCGCCTACCGTTCCGGTAGTAGATGTCGCATATAAATTTTTAGCCATAATATTCACCGGCATTTGATTTACATCTCCATTAGACGCGGTTATATAACACGCCGGTGCGAACAATAAAGTTTCAGACGCCTGTATATTAATAAGCACATTTTTTTCATCTATCGGATTAAGAAAAGTTTTAACGACGAATCCGGGAGCGGTATCTATTTCAAAATGTTTATAATAAGTAACGCTTCCACCATCCATAGCGTTCCAGGCTGCATCCATAAAACCAGTTATAATAATATCCGCCATTCCATCGAATTGCGTGCCCTGACCATAAGGAATATAACCAAAACCGGTAACCGATTTTCCGCTGACCGCAAGTTCGGTAATTTCAATAGCGGTCGTACCATCGGCGGAACGAGGATCGAACTTAATCGAAGGCGGCGTAACATAATCGGCCAGAGGAAGCATATCGATAGGAGTATTAAAAACCACTTCGAATTTAACCTTCCCGGACGTTATATAACCGTTTGAATTTGGTGAAGGATCAGTTAAAATGATACTATTAATTTTTGGAATTTTTCTGTTAAGATATATGCGTGCCTGTTCCGATTGAGTCGATGTGTTTCCCGCACGGTCTTTAACGAAAGTAACCACTCTATATTCGCCGTCCTGGTCAGGAAAAGTTATATCGACTTCATTGGTATCGTAACCATGCACATCGCTTTTAGTTCCAAGCTCGACATATTTAGAAAGAGCGCCGTCAACTATTTGAAGATATCCCGCGGAAATAGTATATCCAACGGTACTCGGCGCGCCTTCGTATAGAAGCGTTTTTATTCTTATACGCCGCTGTTTAACATAAGTAGTATTCGATAAGGGAGCTGTATTTTCATGTTTGGGATTAAGGCCAAGGTAATCGACAACACCGACAATTTTCGGCATCTGCGGCGGCAGTTTATCGACGGTAAATTGACGGCGTTCTGAAGTGCCAAAAGTCTGCCCTGATGAGTTTAACGCAGATACCTGCCAGTAATATATTTTACCGTGTTCGAGCAGCTGATTTTGTAAAGTGTCGTCGGTAAAAGAAATCGCCGTTGTATCATAACGCTGTGGTTCACTGAACGATAAATTTCCTGAAATTTCAAGACGATACATCGATGCGTGATGATGAGCTTTCCACGAAAAACAAAAATTCGGATCTGTAACATTAACAAAAGTATCGTTTTCAGGCGATACTAAAAGCACGACATCAGAAGTGCTCGCCGCCGTCAGAGACCAGCTGAAAGAATTAGTAGCCGTGCTGCCGTTGGTTTTGCCCAACCCGTTTCCGGCGCGATCCGCCGTACCGTCAGTTCCGCCTGCCGAAGTCGGAGGAACAACGGTAAATTGATAACCATGCCCGGACACATAAGGCGTGGTCGTTCTGAATATTAATTCACTATTAGCTGAATCATAAACTAAATTAACAGGCGTAGAATCAGTTCCATACGTATTAAGAAGCGTTCCGTTATCACGCACCTGAAGCGCCGCGCGAGCTATACCGGAAAAATTATCGGTTAATTTACATTTAACGACGCCATTATTTAAATCATAAATAATGCCGCCATCGGAAGGATTGGGCGTATTGGCGACCGGCCCTATCGTATCATATAAAAACGATAATTCGACCGGGGCATTTTGAAGCGGTCTTCCCGTTCTATCGTTTGCCGCGCGTAAAATAACTTCATTAGTCCCCTGCTTAATAAGCGTTCCTTCATTACGTAAATCAAGAATTAATATCTCGTTTGTTGTACCGCTCTGCCAGCTCACCTGTGCATCACCATCACGAAAAGTTCTACCATTAAAATCTATCAACAAAGATGAATGATTGATTAAATCGTCATCAACAAGAGTAGTTCTAATAACTAACGGTTCTATATTGGTAAAATTAAAAACGGTCGGCGAAGTCGGAGGCGTTGGGGTAGATTCAGCAAATGCAACTATCGGTCCCGCAGATGTCGAAATCGAAAAAGACCATTTATAATTTTCAGTAAGAACATTCGGGAGCGCCGCGGTTCCGTCCGGAGGTGAAACTGCCCGGTCGCGGGCCGTAACAAGAATCGCTTCGACCGATCCGACGCCAAGCGTAAAATTATTAGCAAGCGTTGGATTGAACACTAATGTTCTTGTAGAAGCATTATAAGTGAGGCCTGGTTCCGTTGCACTGTCGATGGTGAATTCACGGGTAAAACTATTCGAAGGATTGGCAAGCGATATAAAATTAATCCTGAGTCTGACTGAATCAGTAGAAGTATCAAGACCGGCGCCGGCATCGTCTAATTTAAGTGAAATAATAGGCGTCGTGGTAGTTACGACTGTATTATCAGCCGGCGACGGGGAGGACGGCGCCGGAGGCGTAGTATCGACATGAAACGACCATGAATAAGGCGTCATGACATTTCCAATACGGTCTTTAGCGCTTACCGTAACAGTAACGGTACCATCGACGAAGTCGGTCGGCGGAGTAAGCGTCATTACTGAATCGGTGCCGCCGGTCGGCGGATCGTTTAAAACAAGATTCGGCCCAACATTAAAAGTCATATATGACGAACCATTGGATACATTAACTACAAGCGAACTTCTATCGATAAAATCGCCGTCGTCTAAATGTAAAGATATAGAAGGCCTTTTACTATTATAATAACGGTCGGCGACGGGCTGAGGCGTATGAGGCGCCGGAGCGTCGATATTAGTGCTGACGATAAACGACCAGGTCGCGGGACTGCCAGGCGAGTTAGCCGTTCCGCCAAGCGGATTGCCGACCATATCGTTCGCGGTAACGGAAACATTAACGGTACCGCGAGGATATTTTAAGCCTATAATTTGCGGTTTGAACATAAGTTGATAAGTGCCAGGAGTACCCGTCGAAACCAGACTGACTGCCGGACTGGCTCCAGGCGCACTCGTACCACCCACACCGTACTGCGTACCATTAACGGTTATTACGGCTGTATTTCTATCTACGCCGGAAATCGCATCGTGTATGCTGCATAAAATTTCCGTCTGTTCAGTACCGTTAGCGAATCCGGCGGCAGGAACCTGTGAACCGGCGACCAGATTCGGCCCGACGCTATCCACTATAATTGAATCTTTTGCCGATGTGGAAAAATTTCCAAGATTATCCTGCGCTTTAACATATACTTCCCAGGTGCCTTCGTCAGTAGCCGAAAGCGAACCGGTACCGCCTCCGTTCGCGCCGGGTCCGCCGTCTTTCCAGCCGGCGGTATCCGAAGTATCGGCGTTAGCCGGCGGAGTTTGAGATGCGATATACCAGTATTTAGAAAGTCTATCCACTCCAAGCGAATGTGAAAATCCCTGCCAGGTGAAATTAAGCGTACGGCTGTTAGTATATTGCGCGTCATTCGCAATTATTACACGGGCCCCTGAAGAACTCGGCCCGCTTACATTAATGGTAAACGATGAGCCCTGAGTAATAACCGTGCCTGGATTTCCTCCCGGTTTCGCCTGATCGCGCGCAAAAGCCATCATTGTAAAGGAACCGTCCTGCGTGGGCGTTCCATTAATAGTCGGTTTATTCGAAGCGTCTTTTCCAACCGTAAAAGATGTGGTGAAAGTTTGAGCATAAGCGCCCGCCGGCATCGGAGTTAAAGTAAGCGGAATGCCCACTCCGTTAGGCGGTATAATATTTAACGTAGTTTCAGCCGCATTTGTAGATACGGCTTCATTAACGGTCATGGTTACACGCACGGTACTCGCTCCGAACGGCATGGTCGAAGGATCGTATGTTATACTGAATTGCGGCGCCGTGATATCCACTTTAACTGAAACAGAATTCGATGTAAGACCGGCGCC
>CAYQWL010000009.1:0-11975 GCA_964421195.1 uncultured bacterium
ATATGCCTCAGGATATGCCCATGGCGGTATGCCTGTTTGATTTCGATGCCGCTGATTTTTTTGAGGTATCGGTTAAATATGCGGAAAAATTTGAAATGCCCGCTGAATTAACGAAAGCGCTTAAAGTATTCGCCAACGCGGGAACTAAAGGCGCGGGCTTTGTCGTGGGCGCCAGCGGAGAGGCGATTTCGGCGCGTGAAACTGAAACGGAAGGTTTATCCGGCGGCTGCGGCGCGCTTTTATTTGCCGGTCTTGATAAAAGCGCTGAAACGCAAATTAAAATCCTTGAAAAATATCTTTCAGGCTTGAATGTTGAATATGATGGTGTAAGGCTTAAAATTTCTTCATCGGCGGGTGCATGTAAAGGTGAAATGCAGCGTGCGCTTGATTTTAATTCTATAAACCGATTGAAAGCGTCTTATTTTTATTATATTAAATTTGACGATAATATTAAAAGGATAATAAACAAATTACTCGATGCCGCGCTTGCAATGCCTGATTGGCAGGGATCAAACGCTTATGAATTGACGCGTGATATTAAAAATTCACCGGCGGTAATTGATTCGATATATTCAATTTTTGCGATGAACGTTGATGATATTGAAAAACTTAATTCGATTATTGTCGTAAAATATAAATAATTTTTATTATAATAAAAATTGTGGCGTGTTTATATGGCGCGAGGAAAGTGGTTTAATTGAATATAGATTCTTTTTATATTGAGATACTAAAAGACAGCTCGTTTTTACAGCAGACTGCGCTTGAAGAAAAAATGCTTGGCGATATAAAGATAGAGGGTAGCTGCATATTTGTAACTAAAAATTATATAGGCGGTGAAGACAGTCAGCTCGGACAGCTTCTGATGAAATCGTTTTTTTACGTTATGTCGGAAAAAGAAACAAGGCCATCCGATATAATATTGATTAATCGAGGGGTTTTCCTTGCCGCTGAAGGTTCGCCTGTGCTGAGCGCTCTTCATGAACTCGATCGCGGCGGGGTTTCGATAATGTGCTGCGGAACTTCCATGAACTATTTTAAAGTAAGAGACGAACTAAACATAGGTTTTGTTTCTAATATGTATGATATTATTGAAGTGCTGCTTCATGCCAAAAAAGTTATAACGCTTTAATTAATAATATTTTTTAAGTTCTCGATCTCCGGTTCCGCCGGAGTGGATAAAAACTAAAAATATATTCGAAAACAATTGAAAAGTAATTTAAAGTTTATTTTGAAATAAAAAAGCGAAAAAAAGCGAAAAAAAGCGAAAAAAAATGTTATAAAAAGAAAAACAATTATAAAATTGATTATTTAACTTTTAATGACTAAAACTGCAAAAAAAAGGTTTGACATTAGTTTCGAATTGTGATATAATAACATTACTTTAATTAACAAGGTAGATTTATCGGGCGGTTAGCTCAGCTGGGAGAGCATCAGCCTTACAAGCTGAGGGCCACAGGTTCGAGCCCTGTACCGCCCACTCTGGAGCGGTGGTGTAGCGGTTAACATGCCGGCCTGTCAAGCCGGAGATCGCGGGTGCGAAACCCGTCCGCTCCGTTTTTTATTTAACCAAGATGCCGAGGTAGCTCAGTCGGTAGAGCAACGGACTGAAAATCCGTGTGTCCGCAGTTCGATTCTGCGCTTCGGCATTATTTAAATATAAACGGCATATTTATGGCGGCATAGCCAAGTGGCTAAGGCAGAGGACTGCAAATCCTTCATCCTCGGTTCAACTCCGAGTGCCGCCTTTAATCGATAAATAAATAAAAATTTGAAAGCAGGGGCTTTATTGCCTGTGCTTATATTTTTATTTAAAGGCATCTTCGGGAGATGATATGCGGAAAGAGGCAGAGCAAAACGGTCAGTGGAGTGCGAGTTTTAATTTTGCAAATATTATAGGCCGGTCATATGCCATCAATAACGCTATCAGGATCGCAAAAGTGGCGGCCAGATCATCGGCGGCCACTCTTATTCTGGGCGAAAGCGGCGTCGGTAAAGAACTTTTCGCGCACGCCATTCATAACGGTTCAAAACGAGCCGATAAACCTTTCGTTTCAATCAATTGCGGAGCTATTCCGCGCGAACTTATTGAAGCCGAACTTTTCGGCTATATCCCCGGCGCTTTTACCGGTGCATCCATGCGGGGGGCGGCAGGTAAATTCAGCATTGCTTCGGGCGGTACTCTATTTTTAGATGAGATTGCCGACCTTCCTTCCGATGCTCAGGTTAAATTGCTTCGCGCCATATCGAGCGGTGAAATTGTAAAATTAGGCGGCGCCCGTCCCGAAAAAATCGATGTAAGAATAATCTGCGCAACAAATAAAAATATACAGTCAGAGGTCGAAAATTCTTTTTTTCGCGAAGATCTTTATTACAGGCTTAATGTTTTTGAAATAAGGGTACCGCCGCTTCGTGAACGGCTTGAAGACATAGAAGAAATGGTGAAATATTTTATTGGAACCGGAGCTAAAAAACATTTAGGTTGTCTGGAAACTGAAATTATTGTTAAGCCTGAATTTATAGCCGGACTTAAAAATTATAACTGGCCTGGAAACGTTCGTCAGCTTCAGGCGGTGCTTGAAAGAGAGCTTTATCACATGAGCGCGCCGCCATACGTTTTTTCGCATCTGCCAGATTCTATACTTAATCCTGGTTCGCCCATTTCCCGCCAGGGCGGAATAGAATTTGAAATAAAACCGCTCAGGCAGCTTGAATACGAAATGATAACCGCCGCGCTTACACGTCTTGGCTGGAATATTGAAAAAACGGCGGCGGCCCTTCAAATATCAAGAGCGACTCTGTATCGTAAAATAAATGAATATAAGATAAATAGGCGTAAATCATAGATTTATACAGAATGGAATAAAAAATTGAAAACTTTATTCAAAATAATAATAATTTTTTTTATATTGATCTGTGCCGCCGGCGCAGGAGGATATTTTTACCTTAAATCTCTGTTTCAGCCGGTCGCGTCTTCTCCTTTTTACCAGAACGTCAGTATAGGTTCGAGCGTTTCTGATATGGGACGTATTCTCGAAGAAAAAGGCATTATAAGAAGCAGATTTGCTTTCTGGCTTTATGTCAAGCTTAACGATGCAGGTTCGAGCCTTAAAGCTGGCGATTATGTATTCAGCGCCGATCAAAATATCGAGTATATCGTTAAAAAATTAAAATCCGGTGAAACGCAGAATATATCTTTCACGGTCCCCGAAGGGTTCAGCGTTAGTGAATTGCGTTCTAAAATGGTTAGTTATAACCTTACGGATGAAAAAAAATTCGATTCCGCCGTCAATGATCCCGCGCTTTTGAAGATGATCGATTATAAGCTCGATACGATCGAAGGCATTTTATTTCCTGATACTTATATATTTAATAAAAGTTCTAAAGTAAATGAAATTTTAAAAATGATGGTCAGGGAATTTAGAAATAAATTGCCGCGTGATATGGACGAACAACTCAAAAAAAACGGCAGGCCGTTTAAGGATGTTTTGATAATGGCGTCTATTATAGAAAAAGAAGCGCGTCATGATGAAGACCGGCCAAAAATAGCTTCGGTTTTTTATAACAGGCTTGAAAAGCAAATGAAGCTTGAATCATGCGCCACTGTTCAGTATGCTCTTGGCGATAACCGTAAAAGCCGTTTGTTGTATTCCGATCTGCAGATAGATTCACTTTATAATACATATAAAAATAAAGGACTGCCTCCCACGCCTATATGCTCGCCGTCTAAAAAATCATTACTGGCGGCGCTTAATCCTGAAAAAACCGACTATCTTTTTTTTGTAGCGAGGCCTGATGGATATCATAATTTTTCTAAAAGTTTCGTTGAACACAATAAAAATAAGCAGGCGCAGAAAAAGATAAATAAATAAAAAGTTTATAAGCGAATAATTCAGGCGAAGCTGTACAGGAAAGTTTTTAAAATATTAAAAACTGGCAGTATTTTCTCAGGATAAATTGCAGGCTTATAAAGGCGGATAATAGCTAATAATAAATAACGAATGAAGAGTAAAGTCCGATTATAAATATGGCGGTATATAATGACGCTCGAAAAAGTTTATATTGAAAAAGTGATGGATGCAGATACGATGAAAGCTTCTTCAGGGCGGCTTATGAGGTTGCTCGGAATCGACTGCCCTGATTTCAGGCTTCCCTGTTTTGAAGAAGCGCTTGCGTTCGTTAAAGACGCTATTGAAGGGCGTGAAACGCTTATTGAAAAATGCCCGGTGAGAGAAATAGATTCTTATAATCGCGAGCGCGTGATTATTTTTTATAAAGATACGCGCGGCCATACTTATAATCTTAATCTGCGGCTTTTAAAATTGGGATACGCAAGATTTTTTCCCGTGCCACCCTGTCATATTAATTTTTACGAATGGGCTAAAATAGAATATTCGGCGAAATTAAAGAAAATCGGAATCTGGAGCGAAGAGCGCGACGAACTATTGACGAGTAATTTTAATTTGAATTCAGCGGAGGAAGAAAAGGACCTGGGGAATACTAAAATTCCAAATAAATTTTTTAAACTTGGTTATTTCTGGAGTTTGAGCGATACCAGCCGTATCGTTTATATGCTGTTATGCAGCATGTCTCATCCAGGCGGCGTTGCATGGATAGCTTTTACCACCATTACCAAAAATACCCGTTACGATATAAATACCGTTTTGATGTCTTTAAACGAGCTTTCCGCGTGCGGCCTTATTTCTTATAAAATATCGCAGAGTAAAGACAAGCCTAATTATATTATATTGCATAAAATAATTCCCCGGCAGGAATCGGAAATTTCTGACGGGGAAGATGATGCCGGAACTCTTGACCTTTTTTAAGTCATTACAGCCGGGTTATTTTTTCTTGCCTTTAGCGGATTTAACTAAATCGCTTAACATTTTGCCGGCTTTGAATTTTGCTACCGCTTTCGGAGCTATTTTCATAGTTTTTCCGGTTTGAGGGTTACGTCCATTTCTGCCTTTTCTTGTGTAAACCGAGAAAGTTCCGAAGCCTACTAAGGTAATTTTGCCGCCTTTTTTCAATGTTTCTTTGATGATTTGAAGGGTTGTGTCGAGGCTTTTCTGAGCGTCTTTAAGAGTGAGCTCAGCCCTGGTTGCGACTTCTTTTAATAATTCGGTCTTGTTCATTAATGTTTCCCTCCGTGTAATTTAGTTTCTAATTTAATTTTAAACGATTAATGCCGATTTGTCAAGTAAATCATAAATAAAAATATTAGAATTTATTGTAAGCCCTTTAAAATAAAGCTTTTTGACGGAAATGGCGATCGGTCATAAAAGTCTGGCTGAAAGGGATTAATCATTTAAGCGATATATGCTAATTGTTTGATTTTATTCTGCCCGTGTTGACATCGGGTTAAGTATGCGGTAAAATAATAAAGTAAAAAGTTTTAAAAAAAGAGGAGAAAACAATGAGCCTTTTTTTCAGACGATTTTTAAAATTAATTAACGTTTTAATTTTTATGCCGCGTGTTTTTGTTTTAGCTGTATTTGTTTTAGCGTTTGTTTTTTTATTGTCTTTATCAGGCGCCGGCGCTTTTGAACTTGAATGTGACGAAGAGCCTTTAAAAAATGTTTTGAAAAAAATTTCAGTCGAATTAAAAATAAATATTCTTGCGGATCCGGCCGTGACGGAATTAAAAGCATCTTTTGCGCTGCGAAACGTAAGCGCATACGAAGCGCTTGAACTTGTTTTGAAAACTTACGGTCTGTCTTATAACCGTGAAACAGAAAATACGATAACGGTTTTTAAAGCCGCCGATGCGGCGCGTTATAGAGAAATTAACGCGCACTTATTTAAAGTGAATTATATTTCGCCTGAAAAGGCCGTTGAAAGCCTTAAATTAGTTTATCCTGATATAGATTTTTCCGCTGATAATTCTCGCGGCACAATATTTGCCGCCGGGCATTTCGACGGTGAAACTATAGATTCTATAAAATCGAAGATAAAGCTTTTTGATGAACGTCCCGTTAGAGTGAAACTCGAATATGAATTAATAAGCGTTTCCGCCGCTGTCGTAGCTGATGAGATTGTCGTTTTAAGGCGTTTGTACACGCGGGAAGTCAAAGCTTCCTCGGCGGAAGAATATGTGCTAACGGCCCTTGAACGGATTTTATCGCGTTCTAAAAGTATAACTAAAGCTTTTATAACTCTTATTCCCTCTAATGCTGAGTCAGGAATAAAGCGGGTGGTCAGCGTGCCTTATGCCGTGAGCGGTTCGAGCGGCGAAATTACATTCGCGCGGGCGGAAGCCGGCGATATATTCGCCGCCCGCCTTATCAGTGCTTCGCCGGAAGGGGCGGTCGTAGAATTCAGTATAGACGCTTCGTCATTTATCGGCGGAGCATCGTCCGGTTATACTCCTCCGCCGTCTTATTCGCGTAAAATTAAAAGCGTGATAGCGGTTAAAAATGGCGAGCGTTTGCTTGCCGGAGAATTATCCGCCTCCGCATGCGATAAAATAATCAGCTGCGGCGAGCGTATTTGCGTTTCTGATAGCGAAGCGGAAAATGAACCGGTACCGATAGTAATAAACGACTTCCGCCGGAATTATTCGAGCGGGGATGAAAAATACTTTATTTATATTCGGGCGTTTATTGAACGTTAAATTTGAAAATATCCTTTTTAAACGTTTTGAAACTTGATTCGCGGTGATTAAAATGCCGAGTTACGCGATTTTCAGTCTGTTAAATGCGCCGTAAAAAATATTAATTCGGCAAATTATAGTTGATAATATAACATGATTATGTTATAATAAAAAAGATGGATATTCAAGAAATAAAAAATTCCGGCGCTGCAGGCCTGCCGGTTAAATATCGTTCGCAGGCTCAGGAAATGACACTGATAGTCATTCGCTTTATTTTAGTGTTCGTGATTATTTTTTTTACATCCGCGGCTTTTGTTTACGGTCGCAGCCATTTTGTTAAAAGCGCCTATAGCGTAGCCAAAAGCGTCAGTAAGGTTGTTCCGATTATTCCCGTTAAAGATAAATACGTGTTTTTACTTCTCGGCACCGATATGCTTATAGATGTTAACCGCACTGACTCGATCATAATGCTTTTTCTTTCAGTACCCGATCTTAGAATAGATTTGATTTCGATTCCCCGTGATATGCGCGTTAAAACCGACGGGCATGGTTATCAAAAAATTAACGCGGTATATACTTTTGAATATATTAAAACTAAAAGCGAAACGGCGGCGATTGATAAGATATCAAAAAAAGTGTCGGAGATTACCGGAACGCCGGTTGATTATTTTGTTAAAGTTGATTTAAGCGGATTTGAAAAAATCGTCGATTTATTTGGCGGTGTCGAGATAGACGTGGAAAAAAATATGAGTTATGACGATAAAAAACAAAACCTTCACATAAGACTGAAAAAGGGCCGTCAGCTTTTAAGTGGAAAATACGCGCTTCAGTATTGCAGGTTTCGCCATGACAGGCTCGGCGATATCGGACGTATGCGCAGACAGCAGACTTTTATAAAAGCGATGGTGGCCAGGGCGAAAGAAGGAAAAACATTAATAAGGCTTCCCGATATAATATCCGGTGCGATGCGTTTTGTTTCAACCGATGTGGATATTAAAATACTTCTTGCTATGATAGGCGCTTTTCCAGAGCCGTCGCGGGTTACCGTGCATTCTCAAAGCGTTCCGGGTGATTACGAGTATATCAATAATATATGCTATTTTAAAGCGGATGAAGGCAAATTGTTGAAACTCGCTTCCGATATTTCGAGCGGTGAAATTATTAAAATCGAAGCTGAAAAAGAAAGCGCCGCGGCGGAAAAAGAAAAAAACGCCGGCGCCCGTGAACGGCCGGCTTTAAAAACTACCGATAAGGCGGGAATGAAAAACGTAAAAAGCGCCGTAAATAATTAGTTTATAACGTAAAATAATAAATAATGGCTTCAGGAAAGGAATTTTTTTTTGATTAATCATGCTAACGAACATTTTGAAATATTGAAAAAAGATGAAATCGGCGGCGGAGCACGTGCCGGTGTGTTGAAAACGTGGCGCGGTAATGTTAAAACTCCTGTTTTTATGCCGGTCGGGACATGCGCCACGGTTAAAGCGCAGACCGTGCGTGATCTTAAAATTGCCGGAGCCGAAATAATTCTCGCCAATACATATCATCTTTTTATCAGGCCCGGCCACGAGCTTCTTAAAGAAGCCGGCGGACTGCATGAATTTATGCGATGGGATAGGCCAATCCTGACCGATTCCGGAGGGTATCAGGTTTTTTCACTTTCAAAAACCAGAAAAATAACCGATGAAAAAGTGGTTTTTAAATCATTTAAAGACGGCGCTAAAATGGAATTTACACCTGAAAAAGTGATACGTATTCAGCAGGCTTTCGGTTCTACCATTATGATGGTCCTCGATGAATGCGTTAAATATCCCGAAACTGAAAAAAAGGCTGAAATAGCCGTCGAAAGAACATATCGCTGGGCTAAAAGAAGCTATGACGAATATTTAAAAATAATGGATGAAACCCGCGGCGCCCATAAAGATATGGTTTTTGGTATAGTACAGGGATCGTTGTTTAAAAATCTTCGCAAACGTTCGGTTGAGCAGATAACTTCCATTCCGTTTCATGGTTATGCTATAGGAGGGCTTTCTGTGGGTGAGCCGAACGAACTTATGTATGAAATGCTCGATTATTTAAGGCCGCTGATGCCGGTTGAAAAGCCGAGATATCTTATGGGCGTGGGTGAGGTTGGAGATATAATCGAAGGAATAAATAACGGCGTCGATATGTTTGATTGCGTTATTCCCACGCGTCTTGGCCGGCATGGAGTACTCATGCTTCCTTATAATAAGCTTCTTATTAAAAATGCGTGTTATAGAAAAGACTTTAATTCGCCGATGGCTAATTGCTCCTGCTATACCTGTTCTAATTACAGCCGGGCTTATCTTCATCATCTTTTTAGATCTGAAGAAATTTTAAGTCCTATTTTAAATAGCATACATAACGTTCATTTTTTAATAAGGCTTGCCGCGCTTTGCCGGGAAGCTATTTTAGAAGGCAGGTTTCATAAATTTTACACGGATTATAAAAACGGTAATTTGATTAATTATCGTTTTTGATTGGAAAATCGGCCGTATGGCGGTTAATAAATTGAAAATGAATAATCGGATAATATAATAATTTCTTTTAATATTGATATGGTGGTTAAAATGAAAAAAATCGAATCGATAATCGAAATTGCCGTTGTAAAATCAGCTGGAATTGCCGTGATTTTTATAATTGCCGCCGCGGTTTGTTTTTTTACATTTTATCCGGCGTCGGCCGCCGGACTTGATATAAATACGGCTAGTTTTGAAGCCCTTATTGAACTCGAAGGCGTCGGCGAGGTGACGGCGGCTAAAATAATAAAATATCGCCGTGAAAAAAAAGGTTTTAAAACCGTTTATGATTTATTAAAAGTCGATGGAATGACGGGCGAAATTTTTGAAAAGATAAAAGATGATATTTATTCCGGCCCGGCTCCGGATGCGGTTGAAATTAGCGGTGAAAAAGACGGTATGCAGCCGTTAAAAACATCGTCTCCGCATTTGCCGCGCGTTAAGGCGCCGAATGCCCCCGCGGATTCTTCACGCGCGGTATCCGATCGCATCGCTGACAATGACGGCGATGGCGCCGCCGGCGTCGAAGATGGGAACGATGATGGCTATCAGGCAGTTCGCAGCGGAAAGTCCGGGCCGGGTGAAAACAATTCTGAAATGAACGACGGCGGTTCAACTACTGATGGTTTATTACAAAATATTAATGAAAAGGAAAACAATTATTCTTTCGATGAAGGCCGGCGTGAATCGGTTGTGAAAAAAAATGCCGCTGTTTTAACCGGTTCGCGTTCTAAAGGAACACGTATTGGTGAAATTAAAAAAATAGAAATGACGCCCGAAAATTATTACAAAGTTATTATTGGTCTTATGCGATTAGCAAAATATGAAAAAGCGGAATCGAATATATCCGATTTTATAAAGAAATTTCCTTCAGATAAGAAAATTGACGATATGAATTATTTGAAAGGCGCGTGCCTGGAAGAGGCTGAAAAATATCGTGAAGCGCTCGAAGAATATGAAAAAGTCTATGAAAATTCGAATTCTGAATTGCGAGCCATCGCTTTATTTCGGACGGGCGTGTGCTTTGATTTAATGGGAAAACCCGCCGACGCTCTGGATAAATATCGTAAGTACGTTTCTTCATTTCCTTCGTCTTCTTGCGTTAAAGAAGCTGAAGGCCGCATTGAAGAAATGCTAAAAGCCAGGTAATGTTAATATAAAATATATTTATAGGCTTATATAGAGTTTTATTATATATAATGCTTTCGTTTATTTAATACTTTCGTTTATTTTTTTTTTTGGATGGAACGCCTGTGTATCAAAACTTAAACGGCGAATCCGGTTTCGATAATATAATAGGGACTTCCGCGCGCATGAGAGAAATTTTTTCTAAAATTAAAAGCGTTGCGGATAAAGATATTATTGTGTTGATCGGCGGAGAGTCCGGCACCGGTAAAGAACTTGTAGCGCAGGCGATTCATAATCATTCTCACCGTCGAAACGCCCCTTATATAAAGGTCAATTGCGCCGCTATACCCGATACTCTTATTGAATCGGAGCTTTTCGGGCATGAAAAGGGCGCGTTTACCGGCGCGTATCAACGTAAAGTCGGAAAGTTCGAACTGGCGAATAACGGCACTCTGTTTCTTGATGAAATCGGCGATATGGCTCTGGCCACTCAGTCAAGGGTGCTGAGAATTATACAGGAACGCGAATTCGAGCGGCTCGGCGGAATCCGTCCGCTCAGGGTTAATGTTCGTATTATTACAGCCACTCATCGAAATTTGATTGATGAAGTGGCCCGTAAAAGGTTTCGTGAAGATCTGTTTTTTCGAATAAACGTAGTTTTTATCTCTCTTCCTCCGCTTCGTGAAAAACGTGAAGATATACCTGTTTTAACCGATTATTTTATAGAAAAATTTTGCGCGAAATTTAATATTCCTTTAAAGAAAATATCTGACGAAGTGCGGCGCGTTTTTTATAATTACAGCTGGCCTGGAAATGTTCGCGAGCTGCAAAATGTTATTGAAAGTGCCGTTGCTATCGAAGAAAAAGAATATATTACTCTTAAATCGCTTCCCTACCCTATATTAACTGAAGCTGATATTCATTTTTATGGGCGGCGCCGTACCGACGCTTTAAATGCCGGTAAAGTGGAAGTTTTTGACCGGCCGGGCGACGGCCCGGTTTCGGCTTTTACTCCGGAAGCTGGTATTTTAATTGATAAAAGTATTTTTTCCGAAAATCCCCGCGGCGTTAAAAGTAATAATAAAATTTCCGGCCTTCCCGCCTGTTCTAATTTTGAAATACCGGCGGCTGATAAGATTGAAAATGCCGTTGATTTACTTGTTACCAGCGGACTTAATTATGATCAAATTGAAAAACTTATAATAGAATCGGCATTAAAAAAATCGGGCGGTAATCAGCTCAAAGCGGCCAGGCTTATCGGTATCGGACGCGGTGAAATGCAATATAAAGTTAGAAAATTTAAAATTAAGATTAATGAAGTTAAAAAAACAAGTATTGCTTGATGGTTTCAAAATATTTTTTGTGATTGATTTATAAGATATTTTAATAAAGGAATGAATATATGAAAAACAAATATCGGGTTTTTATTTTTTGTATTTTTATCGTTTATTTATTTACATTTTTTTTGCCTAATCGCTCTGCGGCTGATTCTTTAAAAGAGCGTGCCCGGACTAATGTGAGTTTGTCCGAAACTTTCAGATTGGAAAACAGGACTTATCCTTCGCTTGATAAAAATTCTGATGCAAAAAAGAATTTTTCTTTTAATATGTTGAAATTTCAAATCGAAGAAAAAGTTTCGCCGGAATTTTCATTAAATTTATCTCTGCAGGATTATCGTTTTTTTAATCGCGAACCGGTTTCAAATTCTTCTATATCGG
>CAYQWL010000009.1:11985-44522 GCA_964421195.1 uncultured bacterium
GTGAATAATTTTGAAATTAACGTATTGAACATGCGTTTTGAAAAGTTTTTAGGTTGCGGAAAGCTTAAGGCTATAATTGGCCGCCAGGAAAGCGTTTGCAAAGAATGCCGTGTTATGGGAATTGGCAACTGGATTATCGGTCGTATATGGGACGGCGTACGTTTTACATACTATGATACTCCGGCTGAAACTTTTGATCTTTATTCTTTCGAGGTTAAACGCACGGCGGTCGATCCTCCTGTGCAAAGCCGCGGCATGTATTATTTTAATGAAATGCACGGCGTGGAAATATACGCAATGAATAAAATCGATCGTAACGGGGCAGCTGGCGAATCTTCAAATGGCGCCGTTAATAATATCGATGTTAAAACTTTTGGTTATAAACAAAAAATAAAATTAGGCCGTATTTTTAATTTTTATTCAGAACTGGCGTATCAAAAAGGCCGATATTCCTCGGACGAGCATCGCGCGCATGCATCGCATTTTGAATTAAAAACAAATACTCCGTTTGCGCTGTCATTAGAATATAACCGCGCTTCCGGCGACGGCGATCCGGCCGATGGCAGGCATGAAACTTTCGATAATTTATTTCCGGCTAATTATGGCAAATATGGCTATATGAATTATATGTCCTGGCAGAATATGAAAGAACATAGTATCAGTATTTCAAAATCTTATAGAAACGATGTTGATATTAAAATAGGGTTTCATAAATTTATGCTTGATTCAGCTAAAGATTCCTGGTATAACGGTTTTTTAGCCAGAATGCGAAGTGATCCTTCAGGAAAAAGCGGTACTGATATAGGGCGTGAAATTGATTTAATCGTGACTAAAAAATTGCCCGGTAATTTTAATGTAGAATTCGGGGCGGCAAAATTTTATTCCGGCGATTATATAAAGCATACGCAAAGCGCTGATAATTCAGCGTCGGATTCAGTCTGGACTTTTTTTCAGATATCTAAAAAACATTCATTTTAAAAATTTTTTATCGTATCAAGCTTATATGGATGTTTTGTCGGATAGCCGTTTTATATGCGTTAAATATTTGTCAAATTTATTTATAAAAATGATTTATTATTATTTTAAAAAAATTATAATTTTTTAAAATTTTATTTATATTTATGTTAATTATTTATGTTTTTCAGTCTCCGTTTTGTTAATCTAAGTTTGTAATTGCCTGAGAACCCGGAAGTCTGGTTATGGTTCCGCTGGCGGAATAGGTATAAAGATTAACGAAACTCGACGTCGATTCTGATGATTTTCGCGGAGTTATTACCACGAAATTCATCGTGGTTCTTCCGGGGTTGTGATCTATCCATGTACCTGAATTGGCATATATCGTTTTTTGCGATTTGTTATTAACTGATGCTTTTATAAGCGGTACATGCGAGTGTCCGAATACGACTATTCTTTTATTTGACGCGTCGTTTTTGAAGTATTGAGTTTCTGACTTATCGTCTAAATAAGTGTAGTAGGCTGCCTGAGTGATGGCGTCTTTTACGGGTATTGCCACCGGGACGAGATTTTGAGCGTTTCTTTGATCCCATGTGTCCTGCGCGCCTTTATATAAATTAACGTCGATGGGGCCGCCGGCCGTAGTTTGGTATGGGAAAATATCGCTGAGCGCATAAGTTTCGCTAAAACCGTCGATATTGGTTTTGATTATTTTTTCGTTAAATCCTTCTTTTATAGGCAGGCCCGCCAGTACGCCTTTAAACGATTGATAATAGTAATATAACATCGACTGGCTCGCGTCGGTCGAATTTAATTTTATATCGGGCGGATTAATCGGTTTTACGGCTTCGCCTTTTAGACGTTCAACAACCGAGGTAGTGGCTATTCTCGTGAAAAAATATCCAGGAGGAAGTATTGAGTCGGTTTTAGTTATGTCTCTATTTGAAAAAGGATCGGGAGAGCAGAAATAATCGTATCGATGGCCGTGCTCAAAAGCTATTTCCGGGTGGCCGGCCGGTGAATAAGTTCCCAGCCCTTTTACATCGCGGGCCTGCGATATGCCAGGCAGAATGCTTTCGACGGCGGCGGCGGTTATTAAAAGATCATGATTGCCGGGAACATAAGTGACTTTTATTTTGCCGTCCGTTATTATATTATTGAAAGCGTTTATTACGTTTTTGTGCGCCGCGGCTATTCGCGCGACAAACTCGGTTTGAGTTTTTCCCTGGTAAGTATCTACATCGGATGGAACGAACCACTCGTCGAGCAGATCGCCGGCGATAACAAGCTCTTTAACATTTGGAGCCTGTCTGACTTTATTTAAAAAATCAGTCAGCGCAGCGCCATTGCCGGCACCGTTTCTGTCGAATTCGCTGTAAGTAAGATCCGCGCCGAGATGTATATCGCTAATGCAGATTATCTGGGTTCTTTCGCCGTTTAACGCGGCGATGCCTTCGCCGTTAAGATTAAATGAATAGTTTATTGTAAAATATCCTGAAAATTCGCTTCCCATCGATATTCCAGTTTTTGATTTTATTTTATCGCTTACGGTTATTTTATATTGTTCGCCTTCGGTTAATTGCCTGCCGTCCTGCCTAAAAATAACGATCTGCATGGGCATGGTTTCATTAAAAACCGCCGTGCAGGCGATTTCTTCAGCCGCGCCGCCCGTTTTAATTTTATAAAGCTTTACTTCACCGGAAACCGTGTTTATATCGATTTGCTCGTTAAAATTTACGGTTATTTTATCGGTTGGTTCGTTAACCGAAGGATCGCCGGCTTTCATAGATACCGATATGCCCGGATAAGCAGTCATTGAATTCGGCGATGTCGATGAAGACGACGACGAACAGCCTGATGAAATAAAAAGTCCCGCTAATAACATTAAATAAATTAAGTTTTTCATTATGTTTCCTATCTTCTGTTTCATATATTTAATTATTAATATTATAACATACATGTGTTATTTTTGTCAAAATATTTAATTGTTAAAATGAAAATTGTTAAAATGAGAGGTTTTTTTTAATGCAAAATGTAAAATAAAATTTAAAATTTATTAAAATATAATTTAACCGCCTTTACGAGCGCGAAGTTGATTTTTGAAATTATATGATTGTTATGTATTTTTATCGTATCGGGATTTAGGTTTATAACTGCCGTGACAGCCGATGTTGAAGATAAAATATAAAACGAAGCGGGTTTAAATTCCAGCGTGATTCCGGCGTTTATAAAATTTTCCTTTATTAATTTCGCCAGCCGCCGGCCATTATCGCTTCTGTAATATGTATAAACCGCGTCGGGCAGGTTTCGATCGAATGAAATCGATATATGAACTCTGGCGTTTGCCGCGTTTGAACGAACGGCTTCGATATACGCGGAAATCATTTCCGGCTGGAGTATTTCTTTAATGGATAATAATTTTGATATGTAATAAGAACTTATATGGCCTCCTTTTAAAAAATTTTCCGAATTAATGAATGTTTTTATTTCGTTTAAATTAAGCAGAGTACCGGCGGTAAATAAAAAATCTTTTTTGTTTCCAAATTCGCCCGCGCTAAAGAATAGTTCGCATGTGTCGTTAGAAAAATCGGCGGATGAAGGTATAGAAGAAGGTAAATCCGTTTGTTTCGCCGCTCCGGCCGCGTTAAAATATTCGGCTATCGCCCGCAGGTAAATCCGCGCTTCGTGTTTTATATAAGCTTGAGTGGCGGCGAGTTTGATTAGTTTTTTATCGCCCATAAAGTAAGGCTCAATCAGCACGGAAGGCACGATTTTACTTCTGATCACTTTAAAATAACCGGGTTTAAGCCTGACGTCATTTACTTTATATAAAGTTTTAAAAGCGTTAAAAAAATTTTTTCCGCAAATAATATTTTCATACCCGCCATTAAAAAGTGATGAAAAGTAAACCTCGGCATAGTTTTTAAATTCGGGTTTCGAATAAAAATCATCCGATGCGTCGTTGTGATGCAGCGAGATGAAAAGATCGGGCTTCTCGCGTTCCATGCGTTCGAAACGTTCGTTAAGAGATAGCGCGGCGTCGGTTTCTCGCGTCATTAAAACGCGTGCGCCGTATTCTTCGAGATATTTTTTCAAATATAACGCCGTTTTAAGATTTAAATCGGATTCGCGCACGCCGGAGCGTACGGCGCCAGAATCTTCTCCGCCGTGGCCGCTATCGAGCATTATAATACGGCCTTTTAATACGGTGTAATAGTTAATTTCCGCCGCGCTGACGGCAGGTGATAAAATTAAAATTATAAAAATTATAAAAACCGGCGCGGCGGAATATTTATACATAATCCCTCTTTTCTTTTTATTATAATATTAATATTTTATTAATTACCATTTTTTAAATACAAAAAATACCGCGCCGATCATGAAAGCGAAACCGACGAGATAGTTCCATTTAAATTCTTCTTTAAGGTATAAAACCGAGAAAAAAGCGAAAACGATCAGCGTGATCACTTCCTGCATGGTTTTAAGCTGCGCGGTTGAAAATTGGCCGCTTCCTATCCTGTTGGCCGGCACCTGAAAACAATATTCGGCGAAGGCTATAAGCCAGCTTGCAATAATAGCGGTCCATAAAGGAGAAGTTTTATATTTTAAATGTCCGTACCAGGCGAAAGTCATGAAAATGTTTGATATAGTAAGCAGGACAATGGCTTTCATATTTAATTTCCGCGCTCCTTTTTTATTTTGAAAATCTTGTTTTTCTCTTTAATTCAATTGCTTCCATAGCCAATTTTACTATATTTGCAGGAGTGAGTCCATAAGCTTCGAGCAGTTCCTTCGGCGTTCCGCTTTCGCCGAACACGTCATTTATGCCGAGCATTTTAACGGGAACCGGCATATTTTGTGAAAGGAATTCGCAGACTGACGATCCCATCCCGCCGGCCGTTTGATGTTCCTCACAGGTTACGATAGCCTTCGTTTTTGAGGCATATTCGAGTATAAGCGCCGTATCGAGAGGTTTTATCGTAGCTAAGTGAATTACGGCGGCTGAAACGCCCTGAGCGCTAAGTTGATTTTTAGCGTGAAGCGCGAAGGCGCTCATAAGCCCTGTGGCTATTATGGTAATATCGGAGCCGTCGGCGAGTATTTTTCCTTTGCCAATTTCAAATCTGGTATTTGAGTAATCGGTTATAGATTCTACTTTATCGCGCCCCAGTCTGAGATATACCGGTCCGTTATATTCGCCGGCCGCGATAGTAGCGGCTTTAGCTTCGTTAAAATCAGCGGGGACTATGACGCACATATTGGGGATTACGCGCATTAAAGCAATTTCTTCAAGGCCCTGATGCGTGGCGCCGTCTTCGCCTACCGTGATTCCTCCGTGAGTGCCGCCGATTTTTACATTTAATCCGGCATAGCATATAGTGTTTCTAATTTGTTCGTAAGCGCGGCCGGATGCGAAAATACCGAAACTCGAAGCGAACGGTATGTAGCCTGCGGCTACGAGTCCGGCGGCGGAGCACATGAGGTTTTGCTCGGCGATGCCCATATTGAAGAAGCGTTCGGGATATTTTTCACCGAACATGTATGTCATGGTGGATTTGGAAAGGTCGGCATCGAGCACGACTATTCTTGGATTTTTAGCGCCGAGTTCGACTAATGCCTCGCCGTATCCGTTTCTGGTAGCTTTGAATTCAGCCATCTTATTCAGCCTCCTTAGCTTGAAGTTCTTTTATGGCGGTTTCGTATTGTTCTTTATTCGGCGCTTTTCCGTGCCAGGTGTAATTGTTTTCCATAAATGAAACGCCTTTTCCTTTAATGGTATGCGCTATAATAATCGAAGGCCTGTCGGTTTTCGCGCGCGCGAATGCGAAGGCGGAATCTATTTGAGCGTAATCGTGGCCGTCGATTTCAATTACATTGAAATTGAACGCTCTGAATTTATCGGCGATAGGAGCTATACCCATTATTTTTTCCACCTCTCCGTCTATCTGCAGGCCATTATAATCGAGTATGGCGCATATACTGGATAATTTATAATGCCCTGCAGCCATGGCTGCTTCCCATACCAGCCCTTCCTGGCATTCGCCGTCTCCGAGCAAAACATAGACCCGCGAGCCGCTTTTAGAAAGCCGGAGTCCGAGAGCCATTCCGATGGAAAATGAAAACCCCTGTCCGAGAGGGCCGCCGGTCGCTTCGATACCGGGACATTTGCGGTAAACCGGGTGCCCCTGAAGTTTTGAATTGACGCGGCGGAATGTATCGAGAAGCGAAGCGTCGAAATATCCGGCTTCAGCGAGCGTGGAATAAAGCAACGGCGAAGCATGGCCTTTTGAAAATATTACACGGTCGCGTGTTTCATCCCAGGGATTTTCCGGATTATGTTTTAAATGTTTAAAATAAAGCACCGACATGATATCGGCCGACGAGAGAGAACCGCCGGGATGGCCTGAATTCGCCGAATATACGGTTTTCAGTATATTCTTTCTAATAGAGTTTGCATGTTTTTTTAAAATTTCATAGTCTTGATTCAAATATATCCCTCCAGAATTTATGATGTCTTTATAATGGTTATTCTGTATATGTCGATTTTTTCCATTTTTCCTTTAAGACTGACTGAATCGATTTTGACAGCCGTTAAAAGTAAATCAGAGAGCAGCGGATCATTTTCTGTGCAAAGGGCGTCGTATGCCGCGCCGCTCAATACTATTTCATTTTCTCCCGCGAGATTTTGTATTCTCGAAGCGGTATTAACTACATCGCCGATGGCCGTATATTCCATTCTTTTTTCGGAGCCGATATTGCCTGTGACGCAATTGCCATAATTTATTCCTATTCCTATCCCAAAATTAAAGTCCAGTTCGGCTATATCTTTTTCTTTTTTTAGTAAAAAAGCGGCATTTTGCATTTCAACGGCGCATTTAAGCGCGGCGGAAACGGGCTGCGTAATAGCTTTTGGTGCGCCAAAAACCACCATCAGGCAGTCGCCTATATATTTATCGAGCGTGCCTTCGTTTAAAAACACTATATCGACCATCTTTTTAAAAAACGTATTCAGCGTATGAACGGTTTTTTCAGGGCTCATTCGTTCGGATAAGCTTGTAAAGTTTCTTATATCAGCGAACATAATAGCGGCCGCGACTGATTCGCCGGCGAAATTGACGGGACCGGATTCACTCAGCACTTTATCGACGACGCTTGCGCTCATATAACGGCTGAGCGTATTTTTTATATGTTTTTTTTCGCCTTCGACGATAAAAATTTTAATTATGTTAGAGCAAAAATAAAGCAGAAAGATCATGAACATAAGTCCGAATATATCGAGTATAAACCTGTCCCGGATGAAAAATTCGATCGAAAGCCACATGGCGCCCGCGCAGTATAACAGAACGAAAATGCCGCCGGCAAAAGCGTTTCGTATCAGAGTGAAGGTTAAAATCGAAAGCAGGGAGATAAAAGCATAAATAGATTTATAATGCGCTTGAGGTATTATATCTATGAAGTTGCCTTTTAGTAAAGTATGAAGCGAATTCGCTATCACTTCCACTCCCGCCATACTCTGAAATCCTTTAACATAACGGGTGTTGGAAAACGGTACGTTGAAAAAATCGTGACTTTCGTAATACGTCGGGCCGACGATAAAAATTTTATCCGCATATTTTTTTTTGAGCAGTTCGATGGATGAATCGGGCATTTCTACTATGGCATAAAAAGGAATTTCGGCAAAATGCCCCGGACCGCCCGCATAATTGATAATAAAGTCGTTTCTGAGCGCGGCTATTTCGTTTTTAGTTCGAAAACCGGCGCCGGCGCCGCGTTTTTTTAAATTTTCAACGTATCGTTCATATAATTTTAGTGCGAAAGTATCGTAATATTTTCCGTTTGAATAATACCTTAGTTGTGAATTTCTTTTGACGCCGTCGAAATTTACGCTTGAATTGATAAGTCCGGTAACGCCGGTTTCAGAAAAATATTTATTAGAAGTTTTATGTTTTGAGCTTATTATGTTTATTTCAGAAGTTCCTATCTTTTGCTTTTTAAAGTAATTTTCGATTTTTGAGGCGAATACAATTGAATCGAGCGCGGAGATGGCTTTTTTTAATTCGATATCGGATGTATCGGGATCGCTTTTATAAAACTCGTATAAAATAAAATCGAGTCCCACCACGCTGACGCCGAGCTTTTTTAAATTTTCAAAAAACTTTATATAAGTTTTTGGTGAAAAAGGTAATTCTTCTTCTAATACTTCGAAAGAATCTTCGTCTAATGAACAGATAACAATGTTTTCATCGGCCGCTTCAGGGCCGCGCATTGAAAAAAGCATATCGCGCCATTTATAATCAAACGTTCGGCCGAATATTAAGCCTCCGGTTAGATGAAATGATATGAATGCCGCAAACATAAGCACAAAAGCAGCGAATAGTCTCGTGCCTTTAAATTTATTGAATTTATTAGTTATTTTCATTGCGAGCTTAATTATTATTTTTTTGCGTTGCCGGTTTTATTTTGAATTATTTGATAATTTTTTTGCGGCGTTTTTCGCCAGTTCTATTTCCTGCATATTATAATAAATTATAACTTTAGATTTTAATACGTGCCGCATGACGGTATCCGGTTTGAGGTTTTCGAGCTGTTCGAGGGCCGCGAGGGCTGCGATGTAAAATTCATATTGTTTGAATATTCCTGCTTTGATGTATAGATATGTTTCCAGGTCATCCGCCCGAAGATGTTCGATGGCTTTTATGTCGGCCGCCGCTTTTTCATGGCGAGCGGCATCTATTTTTAATTTTGCCCGCATATTTTTTAACATTCGTTTTTGCTCCGGGCTTTTGCTTTTATATAAAACGACGATATTTAGAAATTTTTCGTTTTTATCCGTTATGGATAGTTTATCGTCGATTCCTTTAACGTCCGCGGGATTTGAGGCGGTAACCGTTATTTTTTCGATTTTATCGGCTTCATACGGCATAATCAGGGCGCGCCATGGAATAGAATTTTCGTCGTCATACCAGAAGCCCCATGAAGATGTTTTAACTATCGCCGAAACGGCGGTTTCGGATTTTAAATGTTTTTTCTTTGTAGTAGAAGGTTTTTCGATACGTTCCGGAATGTCTATTTTTACTTCCGGCTCTGAAATTGACTGGCTTCCTCCCATGCATGATTCATCATCGGAACTCGTTGACTGCGCGGCGGGAAGCTGCGCGGATTCAGGCATGGGCGTCGGTGGCAGAGGCGATTGTTTTGAAGAGCCTGGAATTTCGGCCTCGCTGATCGGCGGCGCCGTCCGTTCGTAAGCCGGGCCGTCCGTGACGTTCAGGTCTTTTTGTTTTTCCGCGCCGCGCATTTGAATGCCTTCGGATTTTTTGTCCGCCTGTTTTTTATCCGCTGAATTCATTGATAGTTTGGCGCCCGTAACCGATATAAATGTGTTATCGAGGTTTCTGGCATTTATTGCTTCAGCCAAGGTCGAGGTTATTTTAGCCACCTGAGTGAGTTGTTCGTTTCCGCTTTCATTGAATTTAACGCTGGATCCCGAAGTAATTACTCTGATTTCTCCGTCGTTAAAAACGAGTGTGGCTTTTGAATCCTGGTCTGTAGAAATTGTATCGCCGTATTCGACGGTTTCGCCGATTACTGCCGTTTTAGACTCGGAACTTGCAGCTTTTAAAATAAGCGGCGTTCCTTTTATTCGCGTTATAGTAGCCAGAGCGCCGCCGTCTGTCGCATAAACCGCCGCGGCGATGAATAAAGAAACTGCGAAAATTGAAATAAAGAAAATTCTGATCGATTTCATAAACTCACTCCTTTGCTTCACATAATCGTTTTTAAAATTTCTTTGAGTTCTTCGATACCTTCAGCGGATGGTTGTGAAAAACCTTCATAAAATAAAGGGCTGAGTATTTTTTCTTTAAGCGCCGTGTCGTCGTTTAATTTAGTAAGCGCGTTTTTTAATTTAGCGGCGCTTTTTTTATCGAGCGTGTCGAGGATCGTCCAGTATTCAGACGGTATTGGCGGCGTAGAGTATAATATTTTAAGCTGTTTTTTAACGGCGGGATCGGTTATGAGCGTTTCAAATTCGTTCATGGTACAGGCACATGCGTCGGCGCGGCCGGTGATAACGTCGTTGATGGCGCTTCCCGGACATCCGGCATAATAGCTTTTTTTAAAGAAAGTTTTAAGCTGGATGTTATGTTTTTTAAAAGTGCCGAGAGGATAAAGTCTGCCTGAAATTGAATCGGGTTCGGTAAATGCGAATATTTTATTTTTAAGATCGTCGAGTTTTTGAATCGCGGGATCGTTTTTACAGATAATTATGCCGGGATAAGTTGTTTTTCCGGCGACGGTGCGCTGTACTAAAGGGATGAGGGGAATTTTAGATTTATTTTCGGTTATGATTAAAGATACCGGCGTAAGTATGGAAAGTTTATAATTTCCTTCTAAAAGCTGATTGCCCGCGTCAAGATAATTCGGGGAAAATACGAGTTTATAATTTAATCCCGTTTCTTTTTTTAAATAATCGATGAGCGGGCGGAATGATTTGAGCGTTGAATCCACGTCGGAACGCGGATAAAACCCTATCGTAATTGTTGAATCGCCTGCCGCCGGGAATTCGGATGAAGGTTCGGGAAAGATTTTTTGAGCTTCGCGCACGGGAGAGTAAATCGAGTCTGAACCAGCTACCCAGCCTTCCATTTTAAAAACATTTTTATTGGATAAATTTAATTTTTTCAAGTCGTTTTCGTTGTATTTAAATTCGGTCAGAGCTTTTTGTAATTTTTTGGCGAATGCTTCGCTTAGATTGTGCTGTGCTACAAAAGCTTCATGCGGTATGTTTTCGGTTTGTTCGAGTATTTTAATTTCGTTAGTATTGATTCCCTGAATACCCGCGAAATTAATCGAATCTTTAAATACGGCTATTCCATCGACCTCACCGTTGATAAGGGCTTTAACCGAGTCGAAATGCGATGCCGTAAAGCGTGTTTCTTTAAAAAGAGAATCGGGGTCTAAATTAGATTTTTTGAATAATATTCGCGGATAAAGATAACCAGATGCGCTGTCGGGTGAAACGTAAGCGAATTTTTTACCTTTAAAGCCGGCGAGCGATTTGATATCGGAGTTTTTTCTTACAGCGATTACTCCGTTATAATAATAATTGCCTTCGAGTTTCATGGATGCGAGCAGTTTTAATTTGATTTTATCGGCGAGTTTGACATAAGCGTAAGGCGGAATGATGGCCATATCCAATTCTCCCGATATAAAACGCTGCGATAATTCTGAATAAGTTGAGGTTATATAGAGTTTAACCGGCGTTTTAAGAGATTTTGAAAGAAATGCGGTAAACGGCTGTAAAAGTTTTTTCATATCTGAATCTGATAGATATTTATAGGCGCCAAGCCGTAATTCGCGCGCCGAAGCCGATCCGGCTATGGCAATTATAAAATATAATACCGTAAATATAAAAATTAAAAATGAAAATTTATGTTTTTCGAAGCGGCTGAAGTAATTAAATAACATACTCATCCTCTTTGCTCTTTTTATTAAAAATATTTTATTCAATAAGTTTCAATAAAATATGTGATCGGTGAATCAATTAAATATATCATATAAATTATATATTGTCAAATTAAAAGTAGATTTCAAAGCTTAAAAGTCAAAGCTTAAAAGCCGGTTGAAAACCGGTTAAAAATCAGCAGAAAACCTTTTTTGGATTTGAACATTGAACATGTATTTGATTTAATTATGATTTGCGTTTGCGGTGTTTTCGGAAGTTAATTCCAGAAAAATGTCTTCAAGGGTTTTGTGTCCGGCGGCATTTTCATTTTTTTCATATAATTTGCGGCGTATTTCTTCGAGACTGCCTTCGGCTACGAGTTTTCCTTTGCCTATTATGGCGACGCGGTCGCATATTTTTTCGGCGACTTCGAGTATATGAGTGGAAAAAAATACGGTAACGCCGTCCGCGGTCATTTCTTTTAAGATATCTTTAAACGCTTTTACCGATTGCGGATCGAGTCCTGACGTGGGTTCGTCGAGAAGAAGCACCGCCGGCCGGTGACAGCAGGCCGCGGCCATTCCTATTTTTTTTTTTGTTCCTAAAGAACAGCTTTCTATAAGGGAATTAACGTACGGCGCAAGTCCGAATGCTTCTATAAGTGATTCGGCCCGTTTTTTTCTTGTATCCGCGGGAACTTCGAAAATATCCATTATAAAATTTAAATACTGGTTTCCCGTTAATTTTTCGAAAAGGGCCGGAGTGTCGGGCAGGTATCCAAGGCTGCGTTTGGCGCGAAGCGGATCTTTAATTATCGATATTCCGTTTATAAGTGCGTCGCCGGAATCAGGAGTGAGAATCCCTGTCAATATTTTTATGGTAGTGGTTTTACCCGCGCCGTTAGGGCCTAAAAACGCGTACATCGAGCCGCTGTCCACTTTAAGTGAAAGCTCGTCGAGCGCTTTGAACCCTGAATAACTTTTCGAAACGGAAATAACTTCGATCAATTTAAAAATCTCCTTTATAATATTTTTTGAGCGCAAAATAATGAAAAAGGGCCTGGATCATTAATAAAAAAAATACCGTAAAATATAATATAATAAAATTTGATTTATAAAGAGCTATGACGAATGAAGCGCATACCGCGAAAACGATTCCCATAAGAGCGAAAGTGCCTTCCATTTTGACTGCGTTTTTAAGTTTTTCGCCGCCTTTGTAACTTGCGAAGAAAAATCCGAAGTCGCAGATGAAAAGATTTATCCATAAAATTCCAAAAATAAACGCGGTGTATAGCAGCGGAATATTTATAGAAACCGGAATCGCCGTAAATTTTGCGGCGAAAGCAAAACAGATTGAAGCTGCCGCGGTATTTACCGCCGCATATACGCTGTATTTGGCCCGAAAAATTATGTCGGCGTTTATGGGAAGGCTTTTATAAATATTAATCGCGGGGCCTTCCACTCCGAAACAGAACATGGTTGAATTAATAGAGGTTATATAAGATGTGAAAAGAAGAAACGTGAAGGCGCCCATGTTGCCGAATGAAAAACCGAGATAGGTGAATATGAAAAAAATCGCGGGCATCATTAACAGGGAATAAACTATCTGTGTATTTCTGAACAGGCAGTAAAATTCTTTTTTTACGATGGCGAAAAAAGAAGAATTACGTTTGTAAGAAGCTGTAAAGGTTCCGCCGGCGGAAATCGGCCCGGCGTTTTTTTCGTTTTGCGTTTCGAGCCCGCGTTTAAAAAATAATTTGAACATAATCGCCGATGCGGCGCCGGTTAAAATCGTAAGAAGTGATAAAAATAAAAAATTTAATAAAGCAAAACTATATTCGCCGGATGTGAGACAGTAAATTACATTTATCATCCATTTAGTCGGAAGATATTCGAAATAACGAGATTCGAAAATTTTTAAAGTTGATTGAATATCGCCGGGAGACATTTTGAATAATTTTGAAGGATAATTTTGTAATATGATAAATGATATTACGAAAAACACGCCTATAAACCACGCTATGAAATCCGCGGTTCGTTTATTAAAAAAACGCGCCATTATAAGGGCGATAGATAAAACAATGAAACAGATGAATATTTCAAAAAGAAAAAAAACGGCGGCGGCGGCGATAAACCGGGTCCCGGATGCGCCTAACATATAAGTCAATCCGAAAAATACCGGCATGCAGAATGCAAGGTCAATATT
The DNA here is from genome assembly GCA_964421195.1 of uncultured bacterium. Lineage (GTDB taxonomy): Bacteria > Muiribacteriota > UBA9980 > UBA9980 > UBA9980 > UBA9980. The sequence continues at coordinate 25,592 of CAYQWL010000009.1, forward strand.
ATTGTAAAATATCATTTCAAAAATTTTTGATGCAAAAAGCGCGGTCATGTTTACGGGAAGCGGCGCGAGGCGTTCCGAATAAGACGAGTTGAATACCGATTTTACCGTGACGAAAAGATTTGTTGACGCGGAAAATCCGAATAAAATGAATATGGCGAAGGCGAAAAAATTCAGCATCGGGTTTAAAGGGATAGATTTTGAAATGTTTTTAAATATCGTGATTCCCGAAGAAACGGAACCTGCGAATATGAAGGGTAATGCGATGAGTATGATCCAGAATAAAACTCGCTGCCTGTCGCGTGTAAAAATATTTAAAATCTGTATGGTGCTGTATCTGGCCAGAATATAAAAATGTTTCATGAAGATATTATACTATCGCTTCGAACGACTGTCAAGTATTTATATTTCATTTTCATAAATTATTGACTTTAGCATTTAGTTTTGATAATATTATACTGTTTGAATAATGAAAAATAATTATTGATCATATACATGGTTTTAATATGGCTTTGATGGAATTTTGCGGGAGCGGTTTTCTGTATTTGTCCGGGTGTAAAAGCAACGGAGGATTATAATGAAATTAAAAATTGTATTGCTCGTTATTATGCTTTCTTACATATCGATTAATGATTGGTCCTGGTCTTTGTTTTTGGCGCGTGCTGGCGGAGAAGGTTCGTTAGAAACTGAAAATAAAATAGACGCGAGTGATTTTATAAAAAAAATAAAAGGCGGTATAATGGAAAAGAATAAAGCAGAAGCGGATAATAATATTAAGCGGCGTGCGGTTGAAATAAAAGCCGGCACTTTTGAATATTATATGAAATCCGGGCTCGAATTATTCAATGCTTCAAAATATGAGCTCGCCTTAAATGAATATGAAAAAGCTTTAAAATTAAGACCGCATGATGTCGATGCGCTTTATAATGCCGGGCTCGCCTGGCATTATAAAAAAGATAATATGCGCGCTCTCGAATATTATATGAAAGCGCTTGCTGAAGAGCCCGGACATTTTGCTTCGAATTTAAATGCCGGAATAGTTTTTGACGATTTGTCTCGGCGCGACGAGGCGCTGGCATATCTTTTAAAAGCGGCCGCTATCGAACCTGGCCGCTTTGAGGCTTATTATAACCTGTCCAATGTTTATCTGGCCCAAAAAAAATATGCCGAAGCGATAGATGTATGTAAACGCGGTCTGGCGGTTCATCCGCTTCACGACAGGCTGCATAACAATCTTGCTAACGCTTATTTTAATACAGGTAATATAAAAGGAGCGCTTGAATCGTCTGCAACGGCGGTTTCTATTAATCCGAAAAACGAAACGGCGTTTTTTAATCTCGGTACTTACCAGGAATCGTCGGGAGATATTAAAGGAGCTGTCATAAGCTATGAAAAGGCGGTAGAAATTTCTCCGCTTCATTATGACGCTAATTTAAATCTATCTATTTTAAAAGCCGAAAACGGTGATTTAAAAGCCGGCGCGGCCGGGCTGGAGAAGACGAAATCGATAAATACCGCCGATGCAAGGGCATATTATAACCTTGGAGTTGTTTATAACATGGCGGGAGAAAAAGAAAAAGCTCTTAACGAATTTAAAGCCGCTCTCGTTCGTGACGCGTCTTATGCCGCCGAGCTTAAGCCTATTATTGAATCGCTTTCAAAGGGAAGGTAAATGATGTATTTTAAAAAAATTATATTCGGCCGCAAGCGCGTTTTTAATCGGAATATATCAGCCGCTCTGATTGCTATTTTTATCGTAACGGCATGGCTGCAGGTTTTAATTTTTTATATGCCTGCTCTGGCCCGTCAGTCTGTTTCTGAAGGTAAAATTTATTCTTCAGATTCGGTGCTGAGCGCCGCTATGGCTTTAATGAATAAACATGATTTTGCTTCCGCCAGAATGATTTTGAAAACGGCCATTCAAAAAGAGCCGTATGACGATTTACTGTGGGTCACTTATGAAAGCTGCATTAGAAGTGAAATGATATATAAAGAAAGCGGAGCGGATATAACCGCGGATTCCGCTATGGTTGAAAGCCCGGCGGAGGTTTCCGCCGTTATGGCTGTAAAAGCGGCTAATTCGAATGAAATTGAAATGTCCTCCGGTAAAGCGGATGATTTAAATAATGCTGGAGCGCTTATCGAAAATAAAACGCATTCGCTGCAAGAAAATATTTTGCCAGGCGATTCTGAAAAAGATATAAATTGTTCAATACTTGAAGCCGATTTTTCGTCGGGATGCGCTTCGGGCGATCTTGCCTGCCTTTTAAACGATACTTTTAAATTTATTAATACGGGAGGCGTTTCTTATCTTTCCGCTCGCGCTAAAGATAAAAATGCGACCGTTTCGTTTTCTTTTAAAATATCTAAATTTCCGAAAAAAATCAAGCTTTTGATATCGCACCGTCTGGTGAAAAAAGACCGTTTTTTATCTTCGGCGCCTTTATTGATAGAATTGAACGAAAAAAAGGTAAATTATGATCCGATAAGGCTTGGAAATAAAATCGAAATAAGTGAATACGATATAACTAATATGTCGAACGCGGCTTCGAATATTCTTACGCTCAGCGTTGAAAATTCTAATTATCCGTATTTGCTTAAAAATGTTAAAATATTGCTTTATTACGATTGAAAATTCGGTTATATTTTTATAATGATATCATGGCACGGTTCGAAGGAAGCGTTTTTTTCATAATAAAATGAAAACAATGTTTCGTTTTCGCGCTGATATTCGCAGTATTTAACGAACTGCGGACCGTTCGATGAAAAATAATCGTCAATGGCATCTAAAGCAGTTATTATGACTGTATTATGACGATATTTTATTTTTTCGCCCTTTCTTCCCGTGATCTTTTTTAATTTTAAATAGCATTCGCGGCCGAATATTTTATTGAAATTTTCAAGCGCCAGACGGTCTTTTTTTATATCTCCGCAGCGTAAAAAACACCATTTAATGCTGCCGGGTATTTTTCTTGAATTCGATAGAATGTTCGCGTATATATTTTTTATTTCGGTTGATTGGCATTTCATTAAGATTTGCCGTTCACGCGCCGGTGAAAATCCTAACCCGTCATTTTTGATTTTTTGTATATTTGAAGAAGTTTTCAGCCGTTTATTTAATAGTTTAATTATCAGTGCGTCGATATTGTCTATAACCGTTCTTAAACGTTCGATCGTGTTTTTCATAATCCGGCCTCCCTGTAAATTTTTGCCCGCCGGCCGTCGGATTTTTACGGCCGCCAGATGTATTTTATAGTTTTTGTTCTTTGAACGTCGTTTCCGGGTGTGTTATGACTGATAAATTATGAAAAAATAAATAACGGCTTTGATTGACATTTTTTTATTGATATGTTACATCATTGCCTGCCCGCTGTCAAGGTTTATTATTGTTATTGTTCACTTTTAAAGTATATACATAAAAATTGAGAACGTTATGGAGAGAAAAAATGAGTTATTCGCGGAAAAATTATGAAAAAATGATCGAATTATTTGAAATTTTTTCAATAAAGGTAAAATTTTTATTTTCGGCCTTTTATTTATGGATAAGCAAATTTTATTTTATATTGAAAAATAGCCGTGAATTTAATGCGTCATTTTTGATTGCGGTTATATCATTTTTTTTCATGTTAATGGCTGCCGGATTTTTTTATCCGTTGCTTGCGGCTGATTTCAATTCCGGCTGTTATGGCCTGTCTGACGATGTTTTTATTGAATTCAACGAAGCGGGAGAAGAGCCTGACGCTGGAACGAATGCGGCAGTTAAAGCTATTCCGGCGGACATGAGCGCTGAAATTTCTCTGACAGGTTCTGACGTGGAAGCTCAATTTACGCCTGAAGTGCTGGTATCGCAGGAGGGCGCGGATTATAACGCCGTAATTAATTCGGCGTTAGCGTCATCGCGCGACATTCGAAAAATTAATTTAAATATAAAAAATAGCGAAAATTCATTATTGCTTGATGAAATCGCGCGCCGGCCGAATTTTAGCGTTACTGTCGATAACGAACATAATCATAAATATTCTTTGAGTCAAAAAGTGGCTGATCTTGTTGATTTATCGGTTACTAAATCTGATAATTCTAAAAAAAGCGAAGACGGCTCGATTAATTATTCATTGACTCTCGATTTGCGGCGTTTTGATAACGCTGATTTTGACATCAGCCGTCTTGAGTTGAAACGAGATTTAATGAGTTATGCGGGCGCCCGTGAAAGTTTTAAACTGCGCGTCATAAGACAATTTTATGATCTGGTTATGGCCGTCGAAGAATGCCGCGTGCTTCAAAATTCATGCCAGCGATGGTTTGAAATGCTCGATTACGCTCGTTCAAAATATGAACTTGGCCTGGCGAATAAAATAGATTACCTTAACGCTGAAGTAAATCTGGCTAATGCGCAAAATGCTCTTTTACAGCAGGAACAGAGTATTCAAACTTTAAAGGAACAATTTTTCGACCTTACGGGATTTTCCGGGGAAACGGCTGAAATTAAAGGAATTCCGGTAAAATATAATATAACTTTTGAAAAAATATCCACTGAAGAAATCGCACTTATACTCATGAATAAAGACGGTTTATGCGTTCGTGAAGACGTCGAAGCGGAACGGCTCGCGCTGGAAATCGCGCGGTTGAAGTATCGTAAATCGCGTAAAATGACGTTGCCGAAATTGAATTTGAATTTAATAAAAACCGATTACGAAAATAAAGCGCTCACTTCAGATTTCAGCTCTTCCATAACGTACAGATTTAACGCCGGCCGTCAGGATAATACGGTCAACGAATGGATAGAAAAAAATAATTACGAGCTTCGTAAAATCGCTCTCGAAGAGCTCGAAAACAGTGTGACGATAGAAAGACGCGACGCGCTGCGGCGTATCGAATATCTTGAAAAAGCATACGAAATATCGGCGAAAAGCCTTCGTCAGGCTTATGAAAATTATGAATTTTCAAAGCTCAGTTTTCAAAAAGGCATGATATCGAATATAGACCTTCGCGACGCTCAGGATAAGCTTACCAGCGCAAAACGCAGCGTCGTATCGTTGATAATTTCCCATAAAGTGGCGGTGCATAAATTTTATTATGCAATGGGAAAAGATCTTTAATCTTTTTTTATCTTTAATGTTGATTTATAATAGAAAATACGCATACGATAAATGATCAATTTTTAAATAAAAGATTGATTTTTAAATAAATTATTGGTGCTTAATTATGATAAAAAAATATATCAAATCCGGTGTTAGCGTGAAAATTATATTTAAATTAATTTTGCCGGCCGTTTTAATTTTAATGTTCGCGGCCGGGTGTTCTAACCTGCCGTTTAAGATAATTAATTATTTGTTTATGAGCGGCGTTTCTTCTTCCGGCATGCCGCATGAATACGGTGTTTATAAAGTAAAAAAAGCTCATTATGATATTGAGCTAAAAACTTCCGGCAGTCTCGAATGTATTAATGAACTCAGTATTACCGTTCCTAACGGAATATGGGGTGCGCGTATCGAAAAACTTTCGTCTGAAGGAGTTTTAGTAAATTCGGGCGAGGTTATATGCGCTCTGAATACTACTTCTATTGAAGACGGTCTTAATAGAGCGTTAAACGAGCTTTCGAATTCCGAAAATGAACTCGAAGATTTTAAGCTTGAAAACGAACTTAAAGATATGAGCAAGAAAATACAGATCATGAAAAAAGATATTCAGTACGAGGTGAGTCTTTTTAAATTAAATGAAATAAGAAAAGGCGCTGATACGGTTGAAATTGCTATAAGTAATATTGGCATTGAAAAAAATAAATCGTTTATTAAAAATTTCGAATCTAAACTTAATTTACAGAAGGAACTTTTAAAGAAAGGCTTTTTAAGTTCGTTTCAATTCGCCGAACTTGAACTTGAATATCAAAGAAATATACTTGAACTTGAACAAAATTATAATAAGCTTGAAATGCTCGAAGAAATACCTCTTCCTGAAGAAATTAAAAAGAATGAAACTTCCGTGGAGAAACTCGAATTCGACAGGAAACTTACCTTAAATGAATATGAAGCGTCGGTAAAACTCGATCGTATAGAAAAAGAAAAAAAAGAACTCGGTATAAATGAAAAAAAACATAAAGTGGCCCAGGCACAGGCGGTAATAGATAAAGCCATAATACAGGCGCCGATAGGCGGAACGCTTCTTTACAGCGCCAGCTGGAACGGAAAAACCCGTGTGGGAATGGAAGTCTGGTCAGGACTCGATATTCTTAAAATAGTAGATTTACAGAATATGAAGATTATAGCAAAAATTAATGAAAAATACATCGATCATTTTAAAGAAGGCGCGCGGGTAAATATCGTGCTTAATTCGCAGCCGGATATTACTTTGAAAGGTATGGTTCATTCCATTTCTAAATTAGCGCGCTTAAAAGACGAACTCGATCCCAAGGGCCCCAGAGAATTCGATGTTACCGTATATTTTAAAGAAACTTCCGAAATAAAACTTATACCCGATATGTCGGCGGATATAGGAATAATTTCAGAATCGTTCGATAACGTATCACGAGTTCCTAAAGATTTCGTCGAAAATGGTGATTTAACTATAATATCACCGGTGAAAAAAAAGGTTCAGGTTAAAGCCGCTAAAACGGAGGCCGTATCTCTGTCAGAAGAAAAATGGCCCGTGCTGGCGGCCGAAGACATGGATTATTATTATTTCATGAATTGTCCGGATGAATTCAGTGTTTTAATTCCGCAAAAAGGAAGCGATACGCTTGAAAATGGCATTTAATAAAAATTTCTATAAAATAACGTTTTTAATAAAAGCCGCGGCGGTAATTTTAATGATTTTACCTCTTGCATTAGTTTTTTCGTGTTCCTCTGTTTTCGTTAAAAATGGCGATAATTCAAACGATTCAGATTATTATACGCTTTCGTTTTCAGAGCATGAATCGTGCATCGAGCTTCACGGCGTTATAGAATCACGTGAAAAAGCTGAAATTTCAGCTATTCATTCGGGTATTATCGAATATTTAAAGCCTGAAGGCGATTTCGTGAAAAAAGGAGAATTGATAGCGAAGCTTGAAACGACTGAACTGAAGGATATGCTCGACGATCTTATTTTAAATAAGCGAATTATTGATATAGATTTTTTAATTAAACAGGATGAGCATGAACAGAAGGTTATTGAAAAAAGAAACCGCCATTTATATGAAACGATTAATATGCAAAAAAATATCGTCGCATACCGGCAGTTAAAGTATGGCCTTGCATACGATCGAAAGATCGAACTCGAATATCAATATGATAATTCGCTTATCGAAATTAAAAACCTCGAAAACGAACTCGCCGAAAAAGAAGTATTGAAATCTAAAGGCTTTATATCTCAAAGTGAAATTGACGATCTTAAACAGCAGATTTTTTCTAAAAAGAAAAGCGGCGAAGCCGTTAAGCTCAATCTTGAAAAACTTTTACGCGGCGCCGATGTAAAGCAGCTCGCGGAAAAAGAAGGCGATATTAAAAGCGATTCTCTTTCGGTCGAATTAACCACGAAAGCTTATGAGGTGGCGTTTAATTCACGCGGCGCAATTAAAAAGGGCCGCCTTAACAGGTTGAATAATATAAATAAGAGCATAAACAGGCTGCAAACTATTATAGACGCGATATCCATAAAAGCGCCGAACGACGGCATTGTTATATACGGCAAGACATGGATAACCGAGGGCGAGCGGGAAAAAGTGAAAATTGGTATAAATGTATGGCAGGGTTGGGCATTTATGAGCATAGCTTCGCTTGATTCGATGGATGTTTATTTTCAGGTTAACGAAGTTGATGTATCTAAAATTAAAATCGGCCGTGAAGTGGAATTCAGCCTTACCGCCGCGCCGGATAAAATTATGCGCGCGACAATTTATGATATCGCCAATATCGCTTCGGTTTCTGACGCGGATGCGAACAGGGTATGTAATATTCTTGTAAAAGCTCGTATAGAAGATGATCCTGAACGTTATAACCTGAAGCCTGGAATGTCGGTAAACGCACGCGTGGCGACCGGGGAACGTAAAAAGGGATTGTTCATTCCGCGATCCGCCTTGATAGCTGGTTCGTGTGTTATAATGGATAACGGGTCCGGGCGTTCCGTTGAAATTGGTTTTATGGATCTGTATAAAGCTGAAATAATATCGGGGCTTAAACCTGGCGATAAAATAAGAAAATACGCCTTTGCCGCGTCCGGTATTCAGGCGCGTTCGCTGGGTGAATTTTCGGCCGTGAGGAAAGGCGATATAGCCGATTATATAAAGGATATGGGAGAATTAGCGCCGGCCGTTAAAACCAATATATCGGTAAAATTTTCCGGTAAGATTAATAAAATAATTCCTGAAGGCACTTTTGTTGAAAAAGGTTATGAAATAGCTATTATCGATGTTAAAGAACGTGAAGATAAGTTGAAGGAAAAACAACTTCGTGAAAAAATATTGATTAAAGAAAAAAAGATAGTCGAAGAACGTGCCGCCGCGGATATTAGCGCTTTAGAAAATAACCTGAAGGTTAAAAGGATAGATTATGATATATTAAAGTTAGATTATGAAATATTAATAATGCCGCTTAAAAAAAATAAACGAAAAGAATTTGAAATATCTATTAAATTATGTGAAAATTCACTTAAAGGCATTGAAAATGAATATCAAACACGGGCGGAAATGTCTAAAAAAGGTTATATATCTTCCGACGAACTCAATAAAATAAAATTGAGGCTTAATAATGCGAAAGCCGCGCTCGAAGTGGCAAAGTATAAATTTGATTATGAAAAATCTTTGCCGCTTGAAAGTCAGCTGGCGAAAGCTATTATGGAATTAAAAAAAGCGGAGCTCGACCTCGACCTCGATGAATTTAAACTGTCGAGGTGCCGTCAGAAGCTTATTTATGATATAGAAAAAAAAGATATTGAAATACGTTCAAATCAATATATGTTAAAAGAGTTAAGTAAAATAGTTGAAGCTTCGCGTGTAATAGCGCCGATATCGGGAACGGCGGTTTACGTGAAAAAATGGTCGAACGAAGGAATGAAAAAAATTAAAGAAGGCGATATTACACGAGAAAATATGACTTTTCTTGAATTATCCAACTTAGATTCTTTTTATGTTAAGGCGAGCGTTCCGGAAGAATGTTTTAATAAAATATTTATTTCTCAGCCGGTGATATTTTATCTTCCGGCCGCGCCGGATAAAAAATTCGAAGGCCGGATTAAAACGATAGGTCTTTTCGCTCGTGAACGTGAAGAAGCCGATATTTTTTCTTCCGCTAAAAACGATTCGCCGGTAGAAGCGCCTAAATTTTTCGATATAGAAATTGAAACCGGCGTAAAAAATCCAAAATTTCAACCCGGCATTTCGGTTAATTTTGAAATACCGCTTGAATCTAAGAAAAATGCCGTTATTATAGCGCGTAAATTTTTATTTAAAGATTCTAAGGGCGATTTTGTATATTTGAAAGATGGAATGAAAAAATACGTTAAAACAGGTATTAAGAATGCTCAGGAAGTCGAAATAACCGAAGGGCTTCAGGACGGTGATATGGTTGCTTATTGAAATATTAATAGACGGTGTATTAAATTTCTGGCGTAATAAACTTCGGACTTTTTTAACCATGCTCGGAATTATATTTGGCGTGGCCGCGGTTATATCCATGCTTGCTATTGGAAATTGGGCTAAAATAGAAACTGTGCGTCAGATCGAATTATATGGAGCCACAAATATTATAATCAGGCCGGTTACTCTCAGTGAAGAAAAACTTGAACAGGCGATAAGAAAATTGTCCGAAGGGCTTTCGCGGGCGGATGCCGCTTATATTAAACTGGTATTGCCGTTCGTTATGAATGTTTCAGCGTCGGCTGAATTAAAGGAAGCGAAGGTAAAATATAATTCGGTTGAGCCTAAATCGACCGTGGTTGGAATCGACGCGGAATATGCGCGAGTGGTTAATTTAAAGCTGGCCGAAGGCCGCTTTATAGATATGTTTGATATTCGAAATTATGAACGGGTCTGCGTTATCGGCCCCGCTATAAGAAAAGAGCTGTTTTATAACGAACCGGCTATAGGCTCTGTTATTAAAATCGATAATCAGCAATTTAGCGTGGTAGGCGTTATAGAAGAGAAAACGGCTGAAAAAGGTTCGGCGGCTGAAAAGAAAATGCAGATTAAAACTCGCGACGCCGGAACCGATATTTATATACCGATAAGCGTCGCCGAAAAGAAATTTCCTCGTCCGTTAAAGGCCGGGCAGGTTCGTTCAAAAATGCTTTATAACAGAGTATCTGAGCTGTACGTGGAAGTCCGTTCTACCGATTGCCTTGCTTTCGCTAAAAGTATAATAACTTCCATACTTAAAAGAAGGCACGCCGGCGTTGACGATTTCGAAGTGATAGTGCCTCTCGAAGTGCTCGAACAGAGTAAAAAGGCCGTCGAAATATTTAATCTCGTAATGGTTCTAATTGCCGGCCTTTCTCTTATAGTGGGCGGCATTGGAATTATGAATATAATGCTTGCCACCGTTACGGAACGAACTCGCGAGATCGGGTTAAGACGAGCTATAGGCGCTACCGGCCGGCTTATTTTATTTCAGTTCGTCGCGGAGGCTACTATAATTTCCGTCATAGGCGGAATTATAGGAATTTTTTGCGGGCTTTTTATAAGCTATGGAGTTTCGGCATATACCGGCTGGAGCACTTATACGACGGGTGCTTCGGTGCTTCTGTCCTTTTCTTTTTCAGTTATTACCGGAATTTTTTTCGGTTATTATCCGGCTTATGTCGCTTCGACTAAAAATATAATTGACGCATTAAGGTATGAATAAATTTTTATAAAAATTTATTTGTTTCTATTTGTTGATATAATAAATACACGGTTTATAAAGATTGGAGATAAAATGAATATAAAAAATAATTTAGATTATGTTAATCTGAAAATATCTGAAGCGGTTAAAAAGCGGAAGGAACGTTTCAAAGCTATCGGACAAAAGTGTGTGTCTGATGACTGCGTTATTATAGCGGCGGCTTCTAAATATGTTGACGGGCCGGCGATTATTCGGGCTTATGATGCCGGGTTGAGAATTTTTGGCGAAAATAAGGTGCAGGATTTGAAAGAAAAATATGAGTATATAAAATCCGTGCGTCCTGAAATTCTTGATGATTTACAATTTAATGTTATCGGTCATTTACAGACTAATAAAATTCGTGACGCCGTTAATTATTCGGTTATGATTCAAAGCGTCGATTCAATAAAACTTGCCCGGAAGATAAATGAATATTGTGAAAAAAACGATAAAAATATAGATGTGCTGATTGAGATAAAAACCTCGCCTGAAGAGACTAAAACCGGTATAGAGATAAGCGCGGCGGACGAGCTTGCCGCTGAAATCGCTTCGTGTTCGAGATTACGTCTGGTCGGCGTTATGACAATGGCGGTTTTCAGTCCGGATGTAAAAGAGGTTGAAAAATGCTTTATCAGGGCTTATGAATATTTTAAATTATTAACTTCTGAATATGGCGCCGCCTGCCGTATTCTTTCAATGGGAATGAGCGAAGATTTTGAGCTCGCCGTTGAATGCGGTGCTAATATGATCAGGGCGGGCCGCATCCTTTTTAAATAATCAGGAAATTTATTTATTTGATTTAATCTATTTGCGCGGCTTTAGGCTTTATTTGTTATCTGGCCGTTTTCGTTCCATTATTCCCATTTTTTAATATAGTAAACGAAATTAATTATTATCAAAAAATTTTCGGCGGCAAAACATAACAAAACTTTTGTAAAATATAACAAAATTTTTAATTATGTTTTTACAACAGTTTTATAATGGATATTAATGGTAAATAAGTATTAAGTAATAGTAATAATAGAGTAATATAAAATATAAATAAAAATATAAATATGCCGATATTATAATATGAAGGAAGACTATGTTTTATTCTTTAACTGATTTAATAGTTATAATATTTAAAACCGTCGAGGTGCTTATTATCCTTAGAATTTTATTGTCATGGATAACTTTTCCAGATACGATGGGTTTTCGCGCATTTATACGGGATTTTACCGAACCGGTTTTAAAGCCTTTCAGGGTCGCACTGCAAATAGCTCCGGGTATGGGCATAGATCTATCGCCGGTGATAGCGCTTTTTATATTGTATCAGCTCGAAATGCTCGTTTTGCATTTGATAAGGTTTTAAATGAAGAATTTATAGTATAACAGTATAATTGTTATTGCATAAATTATTATTTATAGAAATTTAAAAATTAAAATATTATTAACGAATTAATAATAGATGAAAAGGGGATGTATGTTATGAGATTGACGCCGTTAGATATTCAGCAGCATGTATTTCAAAGAGCGTTTCGCGGTTATGATGAAAATGACGTTAATGAGTTTATAGCTAAAATATCGAAAGAATACGAAGTGGTTTACGCTGAAAATCGTAATTTGACGGAACAGGTAGATCGTTATAAGGCGCAGCTTAAAGATTATCTGGAACTTGAAAAAACTTTAAAACAAACGCTCGTTTCCGCTCAGCGCACTTCGAGCGATCTTAAAGTAAATGCTGAACGTGAATCGGAGCTTTTATTAAAGGAAGCCGAACTTCGAGCGGAAAAGATAATCGAAGATGCGCGAGTTGAAGCGAAAGAATTAATGCGTGAAATTCAGGATTTAAAGAAGAATAAACGAGTTATGAAACTTGAAATGAAAAATCTTCTTGAATCTTTTGCTGAAATTCTTCGTGCCGATGAAGATAATGCCGCACGCAGAAACGCTCGTCTTAAAAGCGGCGATGGACAATAAAAATGAAGAATTATTCTTATAAGCGGAAAATATATGTTTAATAAATAAAAAGTAATTAAATATTTTTTAACATGAACGCGGCGGGGAAAGAAAGAACTAAAGTTTCTGTCTTTCCCCGTTTTTTATTTTTAAATGATAATTATTGCGTTTGATAAAAATAAATAATGGATTGGATAGATGTGATTATTATATTTATTTAAAAATAAATATTTTGTATTGACTTTATTCATTTTTTTAGTATAATTAAAAGATGCGGTGCAAATAAGAGTATAAGCTAAATCCCGGATGCTTTGTTCTTTACTTTTCAGGAGGTAGGCAGTATAATGAAACGATTTATAGTTGCGGCTATTTCTTTTTTTCTATTTGTATTTTGCTTTTCAACGGCTTTCGCTTTTAATTATGATGAAGATCTTCGCGTTTATGAAGCGCGTATCGCAAATGATATGATAATAAAATACTGGCAGGCGCTCGATATTTTATATGTTATCGAAGGCAAGCCGGCGGGATGCGACGATCTGGTTTGCGAATACAGGAAAATTATAGGCCGGATCGAAGCTATGGCTGAAGAATTATCGGTTCATATTATTTCTAAAATGAATAAAAAAAATATTGAGCCGTTAAAAAAATTTAGCGCTTTTTATAAATGCAGGCAAAGTTATGAACGTCAGCCGTTATATGCTGTTTGTGATTCCGTTATAAAAAAAGTAAAAGAAGATATAATTTCCGGAAATAAAGCGGTGCTTTATTTTTCGGCCGATGAATTTGCCGCCGAATATTTTCCGGGTTACGGTTATGCTGAGCCGGGATACGAATATCGCCGTGGTAAAGAGATCGAATCGCAATTTTTACACGCTTACTGGCAGGAAGAAGAAAAAATAATTGAAACAACTCAGCATTTTGAAGGAACTATCGATTTCAAATTAGCCGCGGAACTTAAAGCAAATCCTGGTATAAGCAATTATAAAGAACACGGCGCTCCTTTTCGTATAGATATCGGCGGCCATATCGTTTTAGTTATTAAAGTCAGTTTTGGCACTCATACTAAACTGACCACGCGTTCAAAAAAGAAATATGCCGCTACAAAAGTATGGTTTGAACTGCTTAAACGTAAAAAATCTATAATTTCTACCACGCCCTGGGAAAATTGCGGAAAAACTTATGAAATGCACGATTTTTATACTAACGAAGAAGTAATTGCTGAAATTAAATTCTAATCTGATATATTTTTTAGATGAGGATATCGTATTTTTTTCGGGGTAAGTTATGGTATTAAATAATAGTTTACGATTTTTCGGACTGATATTTTTTCGGTTCGCGTTTATATTGATATGCGTTGTTATGCCGTTGACGGCCGTTGAAGCCGCCGAAATCGTTAAGGCGTTTTCTTTGAATGCCGCCGGGTCGTCCGGTGAACAAATAGATTTAAATTATAAAAATTGCGTTATAATCCGCCGGTCTTATGAGTTGATTTCGATTTACTGGCGTTGCCTCGATGCGCTTAATAAAATTAAAGAATCTTCATGCGCGGACGATTCTGCCGTGCTTCATGAGAAATATAATCGGTTATGCGCCGAAATGAATGAAGCCGCCGTTGCAATGTCTAATTATATTATTGAAGATATTTCAAAAAATAATGATTTTCGTGCGTTAAAAACTTTTTCGAATTTTTATAAGTCAAAAGCGATTTATGAACGTCAGCCGCTTTATTTAGTATGTACGCCGCTAATTAAGAAAATTGAGTGTTTAATTTTACATGAACCCGTAAATTTTATGGTTGACGGTTCCGGCGCCGTAAACGGTGAAAATTTTGAAAAACAATATTTTCCCGGCTATGGCGAGGCCGATCCGATTTATTATTATCGTAAAGGCCGTGAACTTGAAAGTGAAGTTATAGATACGTACTGGAAAGAAGTTACGAACAGCTATACTCAGTATGAAACTATTCAAAGCGAAGTAACGCACGAACATCTTTTTGATATGTATGACGATTGTGATATTGATATAATTGAACAGCAGGGGCCTTTTGAAAAAATTATAGACGGCGTGCCGGTCGTTTATTATAAAGTAAAATTTATGACGCTGGCAACGGTGAGTACGGTATCGAAAAGAAAATATAATTTAACGCGAATCTGGTTTGAATTACTGCGAAATAAATATTCAATATTAATGCCGTCTAAGTGGGAAGCCTGTGGAAAAACCTATGAAATGCATGAGCTTTATACCGGTTGTGAACTTATTATAAAATAAAAAATGTTAAAAAATAATAAAAGAAATGTGGTGCGTTAGATAATGTCCGCAGATAATACGCTGTACCTTCCATTTATAGATGAAAGCGAAGTGGATCCTAATAAAGTAACGGTAAATGAGTTTTCGTTTCAAAACTATATTATGGTTTCTTTTAAATTTTTAAAAAAATTACGTAAGCTCGATAAATTAACTGAAACGCAGCTCCGGCAGGCTGGTATTTTGCGTGAATCCGTAAATTTTATTATCGCTAAACTCGATGAACTTGAAAAAAGCGTATAGATTTTAAAATTGCGGTTGATTAATTACAAAAAAATTATATAAATAATAATTTTTATATTGTCGTTAAAATAATTTTTATTTATATAAAAGTAAGGATTGAATAAATTTTATATTGATATATGTTAAATATCTATAAAATAAATTCAATCCTGTATTATTTTTTAAGGGTTAATCTAATTTATGTACAAGCACTCCTGAACGTAATTTGGGTTCGAACCAGGTCGATTTAGGCGGCATGATACGGCCGGCATCAGCTATATTCATTAACTGTTCTATGGTCGTAGGAAACATAGCGAAAGCGACGGCGAATTTTTTTGAATCGACCGATTTTTTAAGTTCATCCATTCCTCTTATACCGCCAACGAAATCTATGCGTTTATCTGTACGTGGATCTTTTATGGCAAGGAGCGGTTCAAGGATATTTTTTTGTAATATAGTAACATCGAGGCAGTCGATGACGTCGTTTGCGTCAAAAATATTATTTTTTGCGGTAAGCTCGTACCAGCGCCCGCCGAGATACATTCCAAAAGTGTGCATCTTTGCGGGCTTACAGGTCTGATTTTCACGGCAGGCCACTTCGAATTTTTCTTTTACGATTTTTAAAAATTCTTCTTCGCTATGGCCGTTAAGGTCTTTAACGAGTCTGTTATAATCCATTATATAAAGCTGGTTATGAGGAAAAGCGGCTGCCATGAAGAAATTATATTCTTCTTTTCCGGTGTGAGCCGGATTTTTTTCTTTTCTTATCTGCGCGATGCGCGCGCCGGAAGCGCTGCGGTGATGACCGTCGGCGATATAAAGAGTATCTATTCTGGCGAATTCGTTCTGTATCTTCTGGATAATGTCAGTGTCGTTAATTTTATAAAGCGTATGAGTGACCGAGTCTTCGGTTGTAACATCGAAAATGACGGTTGAAGAAGAAGATGTTACGGATTCAACGATTTTATTGATTTCATTTCTGGCGCGGTAGGTTAGAAATACCATTCCGGTATTAGCGTTACATACATCGACGTGTCTGGTACGGTCATCTTCTTTGTCTTTGCGGGTCAGTTCATGTTTTTTTATGACGTCGTTCCAGTATTCATCCGCTGAAGCGCAGCCTACAAGGCCGTATTGCGTTCGGCCGTCCATTATTTGTTTATAAATATAATAACATGGTTCGTGGTCCTGTTTTAATATATTATCTTTAATCAACCTGTTTAGATTTTTGGCGGCGGTATCGTAAACGCGTTGATCGTAAAGGCTGATTCCGGCTTCGAGCTCTATTTCCGATTTATCTACATAAAGGTAACTATCGGGTTTTCCTTTAGCGAGCGCGCGTGCTTCCTCCGAATTTATAACGTCGTAAGGGAGACAAATAACTTCAGACGCTTTCCTGGCGTCGGGATGATAACCTTTGAATGGTTTGAATGTTGACATTTCATACCAGCCCTTTCTTTTTTTATGCGGCTTGAGCCGTTCGATATCTAAATAAATTTTTTTTTTATACAAATATCGTTATGTGGAATATGATACTGAATTCATAATAAAAATAAGCGAAAAAACGGTTATACGGAATACGGCATACAATTATTCAATAATATAATATAATATCAAAAAATATTCGAATTGTAAATTAATTTTATTATAAAATAATTTACAATTGTAAGAAGTATAAATGATATAAAAGTAAAAAAGACCGCCGGCTGGCGGCGGTCTTAAAATTTTATTATAAGTTAAATAAATATGAATATGTTATTTTATTGTAATTATAAAGTGTTTTACAGTACCTATTTTCAAAAGGATTTATAATACTGTAAAATTATTTTATTCATTGCCTCCATCGTCTTCGACGCCTTCGCCGCCGGTCATGATATCGAGCTCTTTATCTTTTGAAGTAAGCATCTGTTCTTCTTCCATTACTTCTTTAATTTCGTCGGCCTGAAGCGCTAAAGGCGCTGCCGGCGGTTTGACTTCCATTTTTCTCGCGAAATCAGGAAGCGTTACGTTTCTATATGCTGATATTCCGGTTCCAGCTGGAATGAGCTTGCCGATGATTAAATTTTCTTTAAGCCCGCGCAGGTAATCAACTTTGCCACGAATCGAAGCCTGAGTAAGGACGCGCGTGGTTTCCTGGAATGAGGCCGCGGATATGAATGAATCGGTAGTAAGCGACGCTTTGGTTATGCCCTGCAGTATTTGTTCGCCTTCGGCGGTGCGTAAATTTAGCTGACCAATACGTTCATTTTCAAGATAAAATTCATTGAGCGTAATTATTTCACGCGGTAAAAAGCGCGTATCGCCAGAATTAAGTATTTTAATTTTGCGGAACATCTGACGCACTATCACTTCGATATGTTTGTCGTTGATTTGAACGCCCTGATTTTTATAAACATGCTGGATTTCGTCGATAACATAGCGCATTGTACGCTCGACGCCCGCAATTTTGCGCAGTTTTTTGGGAGCGACGTTTCCTTCCGTGAGTTGATCGCCTGCTTTAACTAATTCACCGTCAAATACTAAGAAGTTTGAAAGCGTTCCGAACTGGCTTTTGTACTGTTTGCGTTCGCCGCTAAAACTTTCTATTATAAGCGAGTTTCCAGCGCGTTTGGCTATGCCGTCGAATTCTGCGATTATCGATTCTTTTTTAGGGCGGCGCGCTTCGAACAATTCGGCTACGCGCGGTAACCCCTGAATGATATCTATGGTTTTCTTCGAGGACGATCCCCATTTTGCCAGAATTTCACCTACGTTTACTTTTTGCCCATCTTCGACTTTGAGTTCGGCGCCGTCGAGTATCTGGTGCGCTTCGCCCATCTGTACGATAATGCTGCCGATCGTAGTGCGTTCTTTGCCTTCTTTATCCTGCCGTTTTATAAGTTTAATAACTCCTGACACTTCGTAATCATATTCAACTTCGATTTCTTCAGCGGTTCTTTTTTCAAAATGTATTTCGCCGAGCGTGAAGTTGACCGATATGCCAGGCAGGTAAAGTTTTAATTTAGTATCGCTGAGGCTGGTTGCGTTCATAACGAGAAATTTCGCGGTAGTTTCATCGATAACGTGCTCCGATTCTATAACGCAGGTTCCATCATGGACGTTCATTATAGTTTTACTGACGCGTGTTCCTATTATTTCGTTAACGGCCTCTAATTTGAGTTTTGCCAGATCGACTTCTTTATAAAAATTAAGTTTTTTGCCGTTTATTTTAACCGTGAGGCTTTCAGGTATAACGGGATAATATCTGAATTGCGCAATACTTTTACCGCTAATGGTTATTTTTTCACTGTAAGATTTAACCGGATTAAATTTGTCGTTGACGAGGGCGGCAAGCTTGTCGCCTTCGCGAACGTTCATGCCTTCTGAAACGAGAATGCGCATATCAGAAGTGATTTTATATTTTTTCTCGCTTTTCTCCGGTTTAATGAATTTTTTATGGAGCTTATCGTCCGTATCTTTTACTTCGCCTTCGAATTCGATAGGTTCGGTTAAAGGCGATTTTACGCTGATCGTATCGCCATTTTTAACTCTGATCTGTAATCCGTCGGGGATTTCATATTCTTTACCGGAATAAATAATAACTTTCCTCAGAACTTCATTATTTACTTTTTTGCTGTATTTAGTGATATAGTTCACTTTAC
>CAYQWL010000010.1:0-802 GCA_964421195.1 uncultured bacterium
AAACCGCTATAGATTCTGGTTTTGCCGCGCCCGGCGATTATATAGTAATTACCGGCGGCGTTCCGATAGGCCGTTCCGGTTCTACCAATCTTATGAAGGTACATAAAATAAGTTTTCAAGCAAATAAAGCCGGCGAAGAAAATCGTGAGCAAATAGCGGGTCCGGCCGATCGTGAGCGCGCCGCCATCTCCATAGACCGGAACAGGTGTATCGCCTGTGGTATTTGCGTTAGCTGCTGCGCGTTTAAAATATTCGGCTATCAAAATAATAAAATATTTATAAATTATGATAATGCCGTAAATTGCGTCATGGAAAAAATGTGCGTCAAAAAATGTCCGATGGGAGCTATTAACATAGAAAATAAAGGATAACGAACATGGAATCAAATGATAATTTCAGCGTATTAGAAACCGCTGAAATTATAAATGAAAAAAAGCGGCTCGAAAACGAGCTGAAATCTTTGAAGAATGAATATAAGCTTTTAGCGCGGCAGAAAGCCGAATTTGAAAAAATGCTTGAAAGCATCGGCGAAGGCGTTATTGCCGTCGATACGTCTCTGCGTATTATATTTTCGAATAAAACCGCGGCCGCGATCTGCGGTTATGATCCGGCGGGCGTATGCGGTAAAAAACTTAGCGAGGTTTTCAGGCTGGTAAATGTCGTAAGCCGCCGCGCGGCTTCCAATCCGGCTGAAAAAACTATTAACACCTTACAAACCGTCGGCCTCGAACATAACAGCGTTATATTAGTTCCGGGCGGTGAAGAGAAATATCTTTCAGCGACCAGCGCGCCGATATTTAAT
>CAYQWL010000010.1:812-38696 GCA_964421195.1 uncultured bacterium
ATACTTGTGTTTAGAGATATATCCGACCGTAAAAAAATGGAAGAGGAACTTTTAAAGGTAAGCAAGCTCGAATCGCTCGGCGTACTGGCGGGCGGCATAGCTCATAATTTTAACAATTTATTAACCGGTATAACGGGAAATATATCTTATGCTAAATTTATGATAAGCGAAGACAGTCCTGCCTGCGAAGCGCTTAACGCGGCGGATGAAATAGTTTTTAAAGCTAAAGACCTGACTGCTCAATTTCGTACATTTTCGCAGGGCGGCGCGCCGGTAAAAAAAATCGTCTATGTGGCCGACACCATTAAGCCGACCGTCGAATTCGCTATTCGAGGTTCTAAAATAAAAGCCGCTTTTAATATAAATGACGATTTATGGCCGGCGGAAATCGATGAAAGTCAAATCAAGCAATTAATAACCAATATTGTAATTAATGCCGTACAGGCCATGCCTGGCGGAGGAAATTTAAAAGTTATGGCGGGTAACGAATTTATCAAGCATAAAAATACGCTTCATATACCCGCGGGGAAATATATAAAATTATCGTTTCATGATGAAGGCCCTGGAATACCGCCTGAAAATTTAACGAAAATATTCGATCCGTATTTTACGACGCGTCAGAGCGGAAGCGGCCTCGGGCTCACCGCTTCATATTCGATAGCGCGCAAGCATGGCGGAATAGTTACCGTAGAATCGAGCTGCGGCCACGGCTCAGTTTTTCATGTTTTTCTTCCGGTAGCCGTTAAAGCGGCGGAAAACGTTTCAGACCGCTATGGCGCGGCAGTATTATCGTCGCGTCGCGGACATAAAATATTAGTTCTCGATGATGAAAGCATTGTAAGAGAAGTAACTTCTAATTTACTGAAACATTTAGGATATGAAGTTTATACCGTAAAAACCGGAAGCGAAGCCATAGAGATTTTTATACGCGAATCAGCCGCAGGAAAGCCTTTCGATGCTATGATACTCGATCTTATCGTACCGGGAGATTTCGGCGGCGCGGAAGTGGTTTCCAGGCTCAAAAATTCCGGAGCTGTAGTAAAAGCAATAGCCGCAAGCGGTTTTTCTAATGAAACCGTCATGGCCGGTTATGAAAAATACGGATTTTGCGCTATGATTTCAAAGCCTTATAAGATAAAAGAATTAGATGAATTACTTCAAAAAGTTATTAAAAAAAATGAATGTATTGAGGACGGCGGCGTGGATGAATAGAACCGTAATTAATTAATTACGGTTTTCATATATTTATTATCGGCTGCGGGAGCTTTTATAGCTTATCATTTTATGATTATGGACATTATTAATAAATATGGAATATGAAAAAAAAGATCATAAACAATATCATTAAAAACAAATATGCGCCAGTTATTATAGCATTCAGCGGTATACTTTTTAGCGCTTTTTTTTTCGCGGTGGAATACAATGACCGCATTTCCGATTTCGAGAAAATTTTTGAAAATGATATGAAACGCGCCGCGATGCAGTTCGAACGTAAATTAGAACTCAATCAGGCTATTTTTAACAATTTAAGCGCGCTGTTTCAAACTCCGGCGGCGGATTATATAAGCAGCGATATTTATAAAAAGATATCTTCAAATATTCTTGAAAATTCTCAATTTTTTTGTTCAATGCTATGGCTTATTAATTTAAATCCCGGCAAGGTAATTTTTGGAACAGAAGACAACAAAAAATCTCCAGGATTTTTCGATATTTATTCGCGTGGAATTTCTTCAAAAAAAATACCGAAAGAAAATAATATGTTTTTAATTAAATATTTTTTACCTTCGGATTTGATAAAAGAAGTATCTATAAGTGAATTGAAAGAAATTCTAATTTCGAATGAAAAATTTTTAAAAGTGAGGCCGGCGATCGATAAATATTATGCTTTTATATCACGGCGTCAGGTTTCGGGCATAAAACCGCCGCTTATTTACTGTGTAGTTCCGATTATAGAAAACGGGCCGGGCGGGAACGGCGGAACAGGGATAAAAGGGTATATCATTTTTATAAACAGCATTGAAGAAATGATAAAAAAATCGCTTATAGATTACATGGCGCCTGAAATTAAATTAACGGTAATAGATAATGCCGGAGATAAAATTATTTTTAACGATAATTCAAAGTCATATCCGCGTTCTCTTTCGTATGCGACGACGCTGAATATATTCGGATTAAGCTGGCGGTTTATATGGCAGGGCGGCTATAATTACGCCGGCGGAGCGCAAACAGGCATGGTCTGGGCGCTTTCTATAAGCTGTCTGCTGATAACTTTTTTAATTTCCGTGCTTACGCGGATACTTCAGGTTTTTGCTATAAAGGTAGAAAATGAAGTCAACGTGAGGACTCTTGAATTATGCGCGACCAACAACGAATTAGCCGCTGAAATAAAAGAAAGGCACCGGGTAGAAGACGAGTTAAGGCTTTCAAGCGATAATATTTCAAATATTCTTGAAAGCATCACCGACGGTTTTTTAGCTATAGACCGAAATCTTAACTTTAAATACGTGAATCCGGCGGCCGAAAAAATATTGAATGCGAAAAGAAACGAGCTTATAGGGCGAAAATTATCCGATATATTTCCCGAAACGCTTGCGCTAAAATTTTATAAAGAATTTGAAAAGGCTATGTATGAATCTGTTAAGAGCGTATTTACAGAATATTATCCGCCGGTTGATAAGTGGTTCGAAATGAATGTTTATCCTTCATCAGACGGTATTTCAATTTATTTTCAGGATATAACCGGCCGTAAGAAAGCTGAAAGCGAATTAAAGTCGGCCAGAGACGCCGCTGAAAAAGCCAACCGGGCAAAAAGCGATTTTTTAGCCATGATGAGTCACGAAATCAGAACTCCGATGAACGCGATTATCGGTTTTGCCGATATGCTTCAGGAAACGAATTTAAACGCTCGTCAACTCGATTACATTAAAAATATTCAAACCGGAAGCGGTATTCTTGCCACGCTTATCAGCGATATTCTCGATTTTTCAAGAATAGAAGCGGGCCGGATCGATATCGAAACCGTTGAATTTAATATATTTGAAATTATTGACGACGTAATTAATATTTCTTACGCCGCCGCCGCCGAGAAAGGTCTCAGACTTATACGAGAATATGATTATACTTTAAATTATAACGTACTAAGCGATCCATACAGGTTAAGACAGATTCTTTTGAATTTAGTGACCAATTCAATTAAATTTACTGAAAAAGGCGATATCAAATTAGCGGCTAAAATAATATCTCAATCCGCCGAAAAAATTAAAATCAAATTTTCAGTTATAGATTGCGGAATTGGAATCGCTTCAGATAAGCTTGAATTAATATTTTCGCCTTTCGTTCAGGCTGACGGCACCATAACTCGTAAATATGGCGGCAGCGGCCTTGGATTGGCCATATCAAACCGGCTTGTAATGCTTCTTGGCGGCGATAAAATTAACGTTACGAGCATCGAAGGTGAAGGCAGTGATTTTAATTTTATAATAGATTTTAAAAAAGGCTCTCGATGTGAAGAACGCCACAGCATCGAATCCGTTTCAGAGCCATGTTTAGTTAAGCAGAATTCTTTATGTTATCGTTTACTGCTCGTCGAAGATAATCCGCTTAACGTTAAATTAATTAAAAGTTATTGCGAAAAAGCCGGGCATTATGTAGATATAGCCGAAAACGGCGTTACGGCTCTTGATATGCTCACGGCCGGCAGCCATTATGATATAGTGCTCATGGATATTCAGATGCCCGTTATGGACGGGCTTGAAACTGTTCGCCGGATAAGAAAATCCGGCCTTTCAGTTCCGGTGATAGCCATGACCGCGGCCGCCATGAAAAGCGACCGGGAAGCCTGCGAAAAGGCCGGCATGAACGCTTATATTTCCAAACCTGTAAAACTTAAAGAGTTGAGTTTGCTGATGGAAAAAACTATCATGGAAGCCGGAACCGCCATATATTCAGAGGCGCGTTTAAAATCAGACGAAGATATTTCATCTGAACACTCTAATTTAATTCCGTTAAGTATTTTTAATTATGAAACACTCAAAGATAATATGGATGGCGATATGTATTTAATGACGGAAATAATTAAAATGTTTATAGAAGCATGGCCTCTTTATTTAGCGGATATTAAAAATGCGGTTCTGGCAAAAGATGCAGAACGGCTGCGATATTGCTCGCATAAATTAAAAGGCTCGGCTTTGAACGCCAGCGCGGCGGCTATAGCCGCCGCGCTTTATAAACTCGAATCTATCGGTAAATCAGGTTCAGTTGAAAAAGCCGATACAGTATTAAAAACGCTTGACGAAAAATTTAAAGAATATAAAAAAGAAATTAAAAGGGCGGGATTTGATATAAATATTTCCGGCTCTTCTAAATAAATAGTGATTAATGAAAGAAGCGGAACATGAGTGAAAAATCTATTAAAATATTATTAGTAGAAGATAATCTTCTTGACGCTCGAACTTTTCATTTAATGCTTTCGAGTTCAAAGTCGATTTTTACTTTTGAAATTACTCATGCTGATCATTTACATAAAGCTATAGAATATATAGCAGCTCGAGATTTTAATGTTATTTTGCTTGATCTGTCGCTGCCCGACGAAAACGGGCTTGACACTTTAAAAAAGATCAGGGCGGTTACTAAAGATATTCCCGTAATTGTTTTAACCGGTATCGACGACGAACTTACAGGCATAAACGCTCTTAAAGCGGGCGCGCAAAATTATCTCGTCAAAGGCCAGATCAATAATAAATTTTTAGTTCGTTCCATCTGTTACGCTTCCGAACGGCGTTACTTATCGAATGAAATCGAAAAAAAGCTTCAGCAGGAATTAGAATTTAGCGAAGAAAAATTCAGACATTTATATAACTTATCGCCCGTAATGATGTTTTCTTTTGATTCCGAAGGCAATTTTTGCGACGTTAATTCTAAATGGCTCGAAGAGACCGGTTATACGCGCGCGGAGGTAATTGGAAGGCGTTTCGATTTTTTAATACCGCCGCAGCATAAAAAACTGTCTTCATCGGAAGTTTCGCCTCATTTTTTAAAGGCCGGGCATATTAAAGATTATGTCTGCCAGTATATAAAAAAAGACGGTTCCGATATCGACGTTTTAATTAATTGCGTTTTGACTTCCGCGCCGTTCGGGCAGAAGCTCGGTCTTGCGGTCGTGCAAAATATTACCGAGCAATGCCGTGTAGAAAATGAAATCTTAGTCATGCATGAAAAACTTGAAAAGCGCGTACGGGAAAGAACTGCGGAATTGGCAAAAGCAAACGAAGAGCTGCACAGGGAAATCGCCGAGCGCAATAAAGCGGAAAGAGCTTTAAAGCAGGCTAAAGAATACGCCGAATTAATTTATCAGGTAACGCCGAGCGCGATTTTTACAGTGGACAAAAACTGCACTATAACTTCATGGAATAATCGGGCTGCCGAATTAACGGGCTATAGTCCGAAAGAAGCGATAGGAAAAAAATGCTTTATTTTATGCCGCGATAAAAGCGCGGTATTTACCAATGCAAATAATTTCGAAGATAGCGCGGCTAATACTACGGAAAGCGTTATTATTACAAAACATGGAATTTTAAAAACTATTTTAAAAAATCGAGGCGTGTTAAAAGACAACGATGGTAATTATGTTGGTTTTATAGAAAGTTTCGATGATATAACCGAACGGAAACAAACTGAAGAACAGCTTAGAAAGCTTTCTTATGCCGTCGAGCAGAGTCCGGTTGCGATAATGATAACTAATATTCAGGGAGATATAGAATATGTCAACCCTAAATTTTGTTCTATAACCGGTTATAGCGACGACGAAGCGATCGGTAAAAATCCGCGTTTTTTAAAATCAGGGCAGATGCCGGTTGAAACGTATAAACAGCTCTGGAATAATATTATTTCGGGCCGCGAGTGGCACGGCGAGTTTCATAATAAAAGAAAAAACGGTGAATTTTACTGGGAATTCGCTTCAATATCGCCGATAAAAAATAAAAACGGTATGATAACCCATTTTCTTGCGGTAAAAGAAGATATAACGGAAAGAAAAAAGGCTGAATTCGAGCTGCAGTATGCTAAAGTTCAGGCGGATTACGCGAACATGGCTAAAAGTGAATTTCTTGCGAATATAAGCCATGAAATTAGAACGCCTTTAAATGGAATAATAGGCTTTACCGATGTGTTAATGTCAACTTCGCTCAAAGAAGAGCAGGCTGATTATGTTAAAACGATTAAAAACAGCAGTATGATTCTTCTTAAATTAATAAATGATATTCTTGATTTTTCAAAAATAGAATCAGGCAAGCTCGAACTCGAAGAGATAGACTTTGATTTAGAGCTCGCGTGTTATGAAGTTTGTGAAATGATAGGCTTTATAGTGATAAATAAGCCGATAGAAATTTTATGCAATATTGAAGACGGCCTTTTGTCTTATTATTGCGGCGATATTACGAAAATAAAACAGATATTGATCAATCTTCTCGGCAATTCTTCAAAATTTACCGAATGTGGTGAAATATCGGTTTCGGTTAATAAAGCTGAAGAAAACGAAAATGAAATAAAGCTTCATTTTAGTGTAAAAGACACCGGTATAGGCATAAGCGAAGATAAGCTCGATATGATATTTGAAACATTTAAACAGGCCGACGGCTCGGTTACGCGAAAATATGGC
This sequence comes from uncultured bacterium, assembly GCA_964421195.1. Taxonomy (GTDB): domain Bacteria; phylum Muiribacteriota; class UBA9980; order UBA9980; family UBA9980; genus UBA9980. Next base: position 7,468 of record CAYQWL010000010.1, read on the forward strand.
GGAAGCGGCCTGGGGCTTTCGATATGTAAAAAATTAGTTAATTTTATGAAAGGTGAGATATGGGTTGAAAGCGTTGAAGGCAAAGGCAGTGTTTTTCATTTTACCATCATGGTAAAAAAATCCGGTCGTATGCTTACAGGCGCGCCTGTTATCGATGATTCTTTTAAAAATTCGAAAATATTGATAGTCGATGATAATCAGCTCAATATAGATATACTTTCACGTATTTTAAAATTATCCGGTTTAAACGCTGATAGTGCACGAAGCGGCGCGGAAGCGATCGATATGATAGAGCGAAGCGCAAGAGAAAACCGTGTTTATGATCTCGTAATCCTCGATATTCAAATGCCGGAGATGAATGGTTATGAAACCGCCGTTAAAATTAAAAAATCCGTTTATGAGCAGGTAAGGACAATATCTTTACTGGCATTTTCGACTTTATTCGATAAAAATATCAAAAAATTTATTGAAACAGGTTTTAACGGTTTTCTTTCCAAACCGGTCAGACGATTGAAAGCGCTTGAAACGATTATAAAAATATTAAAAGAAAGCGGTTCTACCATGAAGCAGACCGAATCACGGCCGGCGGGCGAAGCCGGCAATTCCGCGACGGATAGCATTCAATATCCTCTTAAAATAATGCTTGTCGAAGATCATCCGGTGAATCAAAAACTCGTTAAAATAATATTGACCAATGCCGGTTATATGGTTGATATAGCTGAAAATGGCGAGCAGGCGTTCGAACTTTTTAAAGCGTCGCCTTTAGATGAACGATACAATATTATTTTTATGGATGTTCAGATGCCTGTTATGGATGGAATAACGGCGACTAAAAAAATAAGGGAATATGAACTTGAACAGATGAAAAAACGACATGAAAAAATCATTATGCAAATAGATTCTGAAAATATTATAAGTAAAAAAGAACGCGATATGATTTTTAATAATCTAAACAACAGGTTTACTCCAATTGTGGCCATGACCGCTAATGCTATAAAGGGGGACCGCGATATTTGCATAAAATCCGGTATGAATGATTATATAACGAAGCCGATAAAGAAAGAAGTGATTATTGAAATTATAAAAAAATGGGTGCTTGCCGAAGCGGATGAACGGCCGCCGCGTATTAATTGACGGGAGGCATGGCTGGATATTTAACTGATAAAATGGAGTGTGTTATGGATTTTAATAAATTAGCGTCGGATCTTGAAATAAGTATAGAAATTTTTATGGATCTGGTGGATGCATGGATACAATCTACCGCTGAAGACATCGAAGGCCTTGGCGATGCCTCGAAAAATAACGATTTTCAAAGGGCCGCCGCTCGTTCACATAAAATCAAAGGAGCGTCATCGCAGCTTGGTTTTACCGAAATAGCGGCTGCCGCTAAAAATATAGAGCTCAATGCGCGTGAAGGAAATCTCGATGGCCTTGACGAAGCAATATTAAATTTAAAAAACATGCGCGATAAAATAGTAACGGCGAAAAATGATTTTAAGACAGGCCGATGAATCAACAACATAAAGGCGGTGAAAAACGATGGGAAAAAAAGTATTCGTATGTGAAGACGAAGCGGCGATAGCTAAATTAATAAAATTAAGGCTTAATGCCGATGGAATAAAAGATGTTACTATTTTTAATAACGGCGAAAAGCTTATCGAATATTTTAAAACAGAAATGCCGGATTTATTGCTGCTTGATGTTATGATTCCCGGCCTTGATGGAATGTCAATTTTAAAAATTATAAAATCTGATGAAAGCACAAAAAATATAAAGGTTATTATGCTGACTGCTCTCAGTAAAGAAAGCGATATAGTTAAATGCCTCGACATCGGGGCTGACGATTATATTACCAAACCTTTTTCTCCGGCCGAGCTATCGAGCCGGGTTAAAAAAATGCTGCGTTAATTGCGATGGACGGTTTTGACTTAATAATATTTTTAATAGTGGTTAATATTGGGTTTTTAATTTTAGTGATAGCATTATTTTGCTATATAATAATCGATAAAATTATCGCCAGCTATCAAATAAAGCGAAAACACATCTTTTTTAAAAAACTTGAAGACGCATTTTTATCATTTTTAATTTCAAATGATGCTTCAGATATCAAAAAAGTTTTAAACGAAGTAAGTTCCTGGCATATCGAGCAGTTTATCGAATATATATCGATTTATCTTACGAATATTAAAGGCAATGATTTTGAAAAGATAATAAATGTTATTTATGAAAGCGAGTTATATAAAAAAATATGCGATCTGGTATTTGTGAAAGATATCGATATAAAATTATATTCGATTTATTTTCTTGGATTGATGAAAAAACCTGTTTGCATGAATATTTTGCTTTCCGCATTAGAAGACTCGAATTTTTTCGTTAGAATTGCCGCAATAAAATCGCTTGCGCAATGCGGATGTTTTGAGGCGCTTGAACGCGCGCTTGAAACGCTTTCTAAAGAAAAGCTCATGACGGATTATAAACTAATTGAAATACTCTGGCATTTCGGTGAAAAAGCATGCCCGCATTTTTTTGAAATACTCGAAAAAAAAGACGGTTCATTAATTAATACAGCTTCGAACGATCCGATAGCATCGGCGGTTATTGAATTACTCGGTTATTTTAAATATTTCGTTTCAGCTTCATTAATACATAAAATACTTAAAAAAGCCAGCTCGGTTTTGATTATTAAAAGTTGTATATATTCTCTCGGTAAAATGGTTTATACAGAAGCGCTGGAAGATATCGAAAAACAATTTGATTCGCCTGATTCTGAAATACGTTTAAGCGCGGTTAAAGCGATTTTAGAATTTCGTTCTTTTAGTTCGATAGAGCGCTTGCAAAAATTACTGAACGACGCCGATTGGAACATTCGCTATAACGCAGGTTTAGCTTTATATGAAATGGGGTTTGATTTTCAAAATTATATGTTCGCTTCCTCGTCCGTAAATTTTGAAGCGGGCCGGGTTTATAGAACTATAGTTCATATTTTAACTGAAAAGCACGCCGCCGAAAAAGATGCATGATTATCCGATGTAAGCGTGATAAAATCAAAAATAATGGAATAAATATATTTGAATAAAACGATTGCGGATATTTTATATTATTATAATTATATAGTTTTATTTTATTTTATATGCATTAATATCATATATATAATGCTAAATTTTTTATCTTTTTTCGAAATCAGAAAGTATGGCCGCGTAAATAAAACTGCCGGCGCGGAAGTTATGTTTAAATCGAATTTTTTTATTCCCGTATCCATATTAATGCCCGCTTATAATGAAAACCGCAATATAGTTGACAGCGTTAAATCGATGCTTCAGCTTCATTACCCTGAATTTGAAATAATAGTTATAAATGACGGTTCAAAAGATAATACTGCCGATGTTTTAAAAAAAGCTTATAAAATGACCGAAGTTTCATTCGAACCTTCGAGCACGCTTAATTGTAAAAATATTAAAGGCATATATATTTCACGTATTCATAGCAATCTTATTTTAATTGATAAGCAAAACGGCGGCAAGGCCGACGCGCTCAATGCGGGAATCAATTATTCCCGCTATCCTTTATTTTGCGCTTTAGACGCAGATTCCGTGCTTGATAACCGGAGCATATTAAAAATATCGCGGGCTTTTATAGAAGAACCCGATATTATAGCGGCCGGCGGGATTATACGCGTAATTAACGGCTGCCGGATAGAAGCGGGCGAGGTTGTTTCTATAGGGCTTCCCGGAAGCGCACTGGCCAGATTTCAAATAGTCGAATATTTACGGGGGTTTTTATTCGGGCGCACCGGCTGGAGCGTCATGAACGCAATGCTTATTATATCGGGCGCGTTCGGAATATTTAAAAAGAAAGAAGTAGTCGAAGCCGGAGGTTATCGTAGTGATACCGTCGGAGAAGATATGGAATTGGTGGCCAGGCTTTATAATAAATATATGCCTGATAAAAAAATAAAAATAAAATTTATACCGGACCCCGTTTGTTTTACCGAAGTTCCCGAAAGCTTTAGCGTTCTTTCCAGGCAGCGCAATCGCTGGCAGCGCGGTTTGATCGATAGTCTTCTTCTTAATTTTAATATGTTTTTTAATCCGCGTTATAAAGCGGTTGGACTTATAGCCATGCCGTTTTTCGTTATATTTGAAATGTTCGGGCCGATAATCGAATTCAGCGGATATATCGTATTAATTTTTTCATTATTATTCGGCATAGTTAATTATAAGTTTATGGCGCTTTTTATGATGGCTTCCATTACTCTCGGCATAATATTATCTGTAAGCTCTATTTTATTGGAGGAACTTACTTTTAAAAAATATATTAAAATTTCTCATGTGGCGGTATTATTTTTATATTCGATACTGGAAAATTTCGGGTATAAACAGCTTAATACATATTACAGATTCATGGGAAGCATGGATTATATTCTTGGCAATAAGCACTGGGGTGAAATGACAAGGCTTGGTTTTAAAAAAAATAAATGAAACGCGGGGTGTTATAATGGAAAAAATTAAAGCGGTGGCTTTGATATCGGGCGGTCTCGATTCTATTCTTGCGGCTATGGCTGTAAAACGGTCTGGAATCGATGTTATCGGGGTTAATTTTTATACGGGCTTTAATTCGACCGATCAGCGGTTGAAAATCGACGGTGAAAAATCGGCTGCAAGTAATAAAAAACTTAAAAGTTCGGTAGCGGCTGCTTCTGAAGAAACAGGAATTAAGATAATTACCATAGACATATCGAAGGAATTTATCGATATGGTTACCAATCCGAAGCATGGATATGGCGCAAATGTAAATCCATGCATAGACTGTAAAATTTTTATGCTTCGCGCCGCTTATAAATATATGCTTGAAATCGGGGCAAAATTTTTAGTGACCGGAGAGGTTGTCGGGCAGCGCCCCATGTCTCAGCATAAAAATACGATGCGTATGATTGAAAAAGAAGCCGGCGCCGCGGGTTTTATTTTAAGACCGCTTTCCGCCAGATTGCTCGAACCGGTTTTGGCGGAAACGGCCGGTTATATAAAACGGGAAGAATTTTATGGAATCAGCGGACGTGGGCGCGCTCCACAGTTAAAGCTTGCGCGTGAATTCGGATTAAAGAATTATCCCGCGCCAGGAAACGATTGCTGCTTTTTAATAGATCAGACTTATGCGGTTCGTTTTTTTGATCTCATGAAACATCGTGAGATAAAATTACTTACTATGGAAGATGTTATTCGTTTAAGAACGGGAAGGCATTTTCGAATTAAGGAAGGTTATAAAATAATAATCGGCCGTAATGAAGCTGAAAACAATTTACTCGAAAAATATGCCGGCGAAAAAATGCCGATTATAAAAGCTTCTTTTGAAAAAGGGCCAGTCGGCCTTATAGAAGGATTTTTTGATGATGAAGATATACGCGCGGCATCAGCTTTAGTTGCCGGTTATGGAAAGGGACGCCATTTAAAAAGCGTTGAATTTATGGCGGTCACAAAAGATAAAACATTTGAATACAGCGTAATTCCAGTTGAACCGGAGCGTTATTCTGAATTTTTGATACAGCATAATCCAAAAACGGCGAAAAAAAATACGCCGGTTCGATTATAAAGGCGTAAGGAAATAAAATAGCTTGATTGGCGGCTCGTGTTAAAAACAATAAAAGAACTTTCGAAGAAAATATCAAAGAAATTTTAAAACAATTATTTTAAAAAGCGGCATGTTTTATACTAATATATCTATTTTAAGAGAACCGTTCTCTACATTAGATTTGACATTTGGTATTGGATTTGGTTTAACTTTAAGGGTATTTTCTTTCGCGCTGGATTCTAAGTGTATATAATTATTTACAGGATAAACTTTCACAAAATTAATCACCTTATTCATAATTCATAAACCCCCGTATATATATGTATAAGGCGTCCGTTAAAAAACTTTTAAAAGTATGCACGGACGCCTTATATATATCGGCGGGAATCTTCGGTTTTAAAGTATTTTTATCATATTTTTTTGATATTTTTATTTTGGGGCCGGCTGCATGCTTGTCATCATCAGCGCTAAATTATAATATATGTTTGGTACCGGAGCAATCAGTACGGTGCCGCTTCCTTCAAAAACGTTAAGAAGTCCTTCGCCTGAAGTAACGCTTCCCAATATTGATTTAGCCGCTTTCTGCACTGAAAAATTAAGGCTTGCCGTACGGGCGATAGCGAAACTGCCGTCAACACATAGACGGTCATTGACCAATTTTATTTTTTCAACTTCGCCGGGCGAATGTATTACAACCTGCCCGCTTCCTTTAACGCTGGTTTGAAAAAAACCTTCACCCGAAAAAAGCCCTGATATAGCTTTATTTGTATAAGCGCCCACTTCCACGCTGATATCTGAACATACATAGGCGCTTTTATCTAAAATCCATTCTTCGTTATTAAGCGCAAGAATTATATATTCACCGAATGTGGGCGGGCCGAAATATATTTCGCCGGTTCCCGTGTAAACTGGTTTAAAAACGTTTTCTCCGGTTACGAAAGATTTAAAAAAACCGGTAGCCGAAGGCATTTTGGATTCCATTTCGATTTTACCCTGCATGTAATGCAATGCGCCGGATTCGGCCCTTATCTGTTCATGATTTATGGTGGCTTTTACCATTTTTAATTCCTGTTTTTTAATTATTTCGAATTGCGCCATTAGAGCCTCCCTTTATTTTTTTTTCGTAAAATTTTGTATAATATCCGCTATATTCACCTGAAGTTATATTTTCAAGCCAATCGCGGTTTTCGAGATACCAGTCGATTGTTTTATTTATTCCGGTTTCAAACGGTATTTTAATTTCGAATCCAAGTTCTTTTTTTATTTTAGAAGCGTCTATTGCGTATCTAAAATCGTGTCCGGGCCGGTCTTCAATAAATTTTATAAGTTTTCGGCCGTCCGGATATCCGCGTTTTTCCATAAGATCGGCTATTAAATGAATTATATCGATATTTTTATATTCGTTATTTCCGCCGACATTATATACTTCGCCAGGCGTTCCTTCGTGTAACGCGAGATCTATCGCGCGGCAGTGGTCTTCTACGAAAATCCAATCGCGTATATTTTCGCCGCGGCCGTAAACGGGCAGTTCTTTTTTACTTACAATATTGGATATTATAAGAGGTATTAGTTTTTCAGGGAACTGATAAGGGCCGTAATTATTTGAACAGCGAGTAATCACGCCGGGCATTTCATGCGTTTTATAAGCCGCACGCACAAGCAGATCGGCCGAGGCTTTACTTGCTGAATAAGGTGAATTCGGCGCCAGCGGAGTTGATTCGGAAAAATATCCTGTTTTTCCAAGGCTTCCGTAAACTTCATCGGTCGATACTTGAAGAAATTTTTTTATTTTAAAACGACGGGAATAGTCGATTAAATTTTGAACGCCGGCTATATTGGTTTTTATAAAAGGCGCCGCATCGTTTATTGAACGGTCAACATGAGATTCGGCCGCGAAATTTATAATAAAATCGAAGGAATATTCTTTGAAAATATTTTCAATATATCCGGCGATATCGCCTTTGATGAAATTATAGCCGGGATATTTTTCGAATCGCTTTAAATTTGAGAGATTTCCGGCATAAGTGAGCATGTCTAAATTTACGATATGCGCGTTTCCAGCGTATTTATTAAATAAATAATTTATGAAATTTGATCCTATAAAACCGGCTCCTCCGGTAATTAAATAAGAAAACTTAGAATCGCCCCGCATAAAAACGCACCTCAGCTTTAATTTCGACTCGAATATCAACTTTATTTTTATTAAGATAAGCATAATCGAATATAAAAAATGGATTAAAATATTATAACAAAAATAAGTTGAAAAATAAAGATTTTTTACTTTTTTACTTTCATTGTCAACTATATTATTTTTATAGAATAAAGTTGAAATAAAAAAAAGTTTGTTATATAATATATATTATCATGGAAAAAGTTAATTACAATATTGCTGATTATAACAAAAATATCGCTTCCTCAAAAACGGACGGACCGTACGTAGCGGTAGCCGATAGTTCATCCGCCGTTTCTGATGTCATTTCATTTCATCTTAAATCATGCGGTTATAAAGTAATCGTATTTCATAAAAATTCAGACGCCTTATCATTTCTTGAGTCGAGTGAAATAAAAATATCGCTTATAATTGCCGAGCTTATGTCCGAAAAAGACATGTCGGGTCATGATTTATGCCGCCGCCTCAGAGGCCTTATCAAATATAAACTAACTCCGATATTAATATCTTCACGGCTCAGCGAGCTTCACGATAAAATGCTCGCTATGGAAGCCGGCGCGGACGATTTTATAAATATACCGATCGATCGTGACACGCTTATTACCAGGACTAAGTCGCTCCTTAGAACTCAGGCGCTTTATGATGAACTACTCGATAAAAATATGAAAATCGAAGCCGCTTATAATAAATTAAAATCAGCGCAGGAAATGCTTATCAACAATGAAAAGTTTATTTCTATCGGCGCTATGGCGCAGGGGCTTACGCACGAAATTTATAATCCGCTCACTATAATAGGCGGAAATCTCGAAAGACTTTGTTTAAAGATTAAAAGAAACGAAATAAATATAGATTTTTTAAATCAGATAATTAATTCAACCCGTAACGCGGTTAAACGGTGTACCAAAATAGTAGAGGCGCTTGAAACATATTCCGCCGAAAATATTAATGTGATTCAAAAAGCGAATGTAAACGATATTTTAAAGAAAGTAACCACTCTCTTCGAAGTAAAGTTAAAAATGATGCATTCGATTAATATCGTCGAAAGTTATGATACGGCTATAGGCTATATTGATTGCGACCCTCAGGCTTTACAGCAGGCATTTATGCATCTATTGACCAACGCGGCAGAAGCCATCGAAAACCATGGTGAAATCAATATAACAACCGTTTTAAAAGGCGGCGAAATAATTATAACCGTATCAGATAACGGTATCGGATTTAAAGAAGAAGAAATTTCCAAGGTTTTTGATCCGTTTTATTCCACGAAACAACATTCGTTAAGCACCGGGCTCGGCCTGGCGGTGGTCAGCGGCGTGGCAAAACTGCATAAATCTAAAGTTAAAATAAAAAACAACCTGAATAAAGGCGCGAGCGTTTCAATTATTATGCCGGCAGAACTTCAGCTCGACGAAGAAAACGTGAAAAAAAAATTGTTTAATTATGATTATTGAAATAAAGCCTTATGGTTTAAATAAAATAAGTTTGTTAAAAAATAATTAAGCCATTAAATAAAATCGAATGGAGAAGCATTATGGCATTTGAAAAAGAACGCGATGTAAATAAAGATAAAGAAATAAAACATCAAATTAGTTATCAATATCAGGTATATTCAAGCTCTCAAAGTTTGATACCTCTCGCCGATGCGAAAGCGGGAGCTATAATCGGCGCCAATATAGCTTTGATCGCCACGCTTATTAACGCTCCTTTTTTTTATGAAAAATTTAAAAAAATCACGTCTCTTTTAGACCGGCCTTCATTTATATTATTACTTGCGTCCGCTTTCGCTATTATTTCAGTAGTTTCAATTATCGGCGCTTTATTGGTTCTGTACCCGCGGCCTACCGATCACAGGACTAAATTACATCCGCCAAGACTGACTTTTTTTGAGCATATTTTTTTCTGCGGCGGCGCGGAACGCTATATGAGCCGCGTGGGCGAACTGGACGGAAATATGATACTGCAGGAAATGTGCGTTCAAAACTATGAATTATCTACCATACTCATCGCCAAGTATAAAATGCTTAAGTTTGCGCTCGCTTCATTTTTATTTAATTTATTAATATGGGCCCTGCTTATTTTTGAAATTTTTAAGTTTAATATTTAACGCAATAGAAAAAAATATAGATAAAACAAATCTAAGGTGTATCTTTTAATTTATTAAGATTGAAGGAGTAAAATATGAGCTTTCCACCGCCTGATTTTAATTATATAGCGGAAAACTGTCCAAAATGTAAATTAAGTATAACCGAAAACGAAGTCAGCATTCAATGTCCAAAATGTTTTACCGTTCATCATAAAAGATGTATTCATGAAGGCGTTGCCTGCGGCAATTTAGAATGCGATTATATTTTTGCGCATTGCGAGCAGGATGGGACGCTGGTTTTCGCTGAATATGAAGGCGATGAAAGAAGAAGCGGCGGGACCGATCGCCGGCAAAAAGACATAGGCCCGCCGGACGGCGTATCAGAACGTCGTATCGCACCGCGAAGAAGAGCGGATTTTTAATTTTATAAAAATTAATTTACGCGATCGATGCAATAAATCGGTTCGATTTCATAAAAAGTTTTTATGAAATCAACGCCGCCAGTTTTATTTTCATTTGATAAACGGCCTTTTAAAACAGTATTACTGTTAATTTTATCGGTACGGCCCGTTGAAAAATCGATTTTTTTAACTTTGTAATGAATATCGAATAATTTTTTATCGTTTTTCAAAATTATATTCCTCCATTTTATTTAAAAAATATGTTTACATTGAGCAATATTCATGCCTATATTTCATTTATGTATGTCAGCAACGTATTTTTTCATATTTTATAAAATGAATTTGTCAAAAAATATTAATTACGAAAATTATTTCTCATTTTAAGATTTTTATTGATTCTATTATTTTATTTTGAGACAGATATTCTGAATTTTAATATTTTTTTATTGCTAACAAAAGTGAAGCAAGTAAAGCACGGATGGTATTTTTAAAATAGTTTTATAAATAATTCTGATATAATTTACATGTAAATCTATTGATAATCATAAATAAATTTTTTTTTGACTTTTTAATACATATATGTTAAAATAAGGAAAAAATTAGATTCATAATATAGATGAGTCCGCTATAAAAACTACAAAAATGCCTATAATTAAACTTGAAAATCCGCAAAAACACGTTGCAATTTTTAAAAAAATGACCTTCTTAGAATGGACTCATAGATAGTATATAAAATGACAAAATAATTTTTTTATAAAATAAAAAAAATTAAATATCCGTTTGAAACCTTATTATCCGTTATATTATTAAACAGCATGTATAAAATTTGTTCATTTTTTTGTTTAATTTAAATACACTTCTAATTATTTATAATATAAGTTTGGTTTTGTAGGTAAGCGAATGATTAAAGTTAAAACTAAAATTGAATTATACAGCGATGCGGTTGATGATTCGGTTAATGACGTAATTAATAATGCGATATTTCATAATGCATTATTTCGGTATTTATTAATTATTCTTATTTTATTTAGCGTTTTTTTTTCATCATATTTTTCGGTTTTAGCTCAGGATGCTTCTCCGGCCTATCCGGTTTCAATTTGTGAACCGGCGGCTTTAATAGAAGAAGCGCGTAATTTTTACAGGCAAAAAGATTATATCGGAGCCATAAACCGTATCGAGTCCATTTTTTATATAAACAAAAACCTTCCCGCTGATCTCGATGAAATGCTTATCGACGCTCTTGCTCGGCAGCTTGAAACTGAACTTGCAGCTTCCAACTATAAAAATGCCGCATCGTATAATATTAAAATAATGGCGTTAAAACATAATTTCGATTTTATATGGTTGAACAAACTATTGAACATTTATATGCTTTCCGGCAATTATCGTAAAACGCACGAATTATGTCTTGAAATATTAAAAAAACAGGGACTTTTAGCGCTCGACAATCCGGCGCTCGCTAAAATATACGCAAAACTTTCGGTAGTTTATGCTACTTTTCGCGACAGCGCTAAATCGTTTGATTCTCTTATCGAAGCGGCGTTAAGAGAAGCGGATATTAAAGCGATTAAATCCTATACATCCATGATATTTCCGGCGCATTTAAATTCAAAGCTTTTACTCGAACATGCCGTATCGTTAGCGGATAAAAATAAAATTAAAGAAGCATATGCCGCGGCCTACATATATTCCCGTACGGCAGAAAAGCCTGACGCTTCGGTTGACGAGCTTTTAAGCGGGTTAATATCGAAAGACGCTTCGCTTGAAAGTATGTTTACGGTTTCGGAAGAAAGCGCAACCGGTGAAGTTATTGCAATGCAGGGGCTGGCGGCTGTAAAAGATAAAAATGCTTTATGGCAAAACGAAGCGGATACTTCTATGGTGGTACTTTCCAATGTTCCCGCCAGGCTTAAAAATGACAGAGCGGTCATGCAAAAAACTTCACATTCCGGCGCTGGCGGTGAAATGGAAATGATCATTCTTCGCGCCGACGAGCTTTTTGAAAAACGCAAATTCGAAGACGCGCTGGCGGAATATGAAAAAGCGAGACCGCTTGCGGGCGAAGAATTAAAAAAAGAAATCGACCGGAAGATATTTTCAGCTTACTGGCATTCAAAAGAAGATTATATAAAATTAGCCGCTTATACTTTTATTCTTATCATTATGGCGGTTTTATTTTATTATTTCAATCCCGCGAGTTTTTTTAATAAAGAGCAGTATAGTCTTATAAGCGTTTCAAAAACTTTAAAATCCGGCGTCGAATTGGTTCGGGATAAAAAATATCAAAAAGCGATAAATGAGCTTGAAAAAATTGTTGATATGAAATTATCGGCTACAGAGACGGTCGCGCTTTTTTTGAACCTCGGCGTTGCCTATTATTATATTAATTCTTTCGCCAATTCTCTTATGGCTTTTAAAAAGGTGCTTCAATACGATTATGAAAATATCGAATCTTATAAATATCTTGCGCGAATTTATATTAAAACTAAAGATCGTTCTTTTAAAGCCATCGAAGTTTTCAACTTCTTAATATCAAAAAAGATGGCGGATCTTGAAATGCTTAAAGCGGTTTTGAATTATAATGTTTCACAAAATTCAATCGATGAGGCCGGTGTTCAAATCGCAGGCGATATATTGAGCGCCGAACCGGCGAATGAAGCGGCCGGCAGGTTTGTGGTAAAATATTTTAGCAAGGTCAAACGTTTTGACGATGAGGCGCTTCGATTCATAGAAAAATATATCGAATCTTACCCGCGCGATATAGATTCACGCATTATTTATCTCGAAACGCTTTATAGAAGAAAAGATTATAAAAAAATAGCCAGCGAATGCGGGGTGCTTTTTACTTACGCCTGCGATAATATTTTAATCCATTCAATATTTATAGACTCTATCGTTAATTTAAATAAGCCTCAAATGCTTATAACTGAGTATGAAAGGCTTTATCGTGAAAATCCAGGCTCAATAATAACAAATTTTATCCATCAATCTCTCAGATCGCTTATTGTCGATAAAAAAAGTTCACCGCAGGCGGATTATGCTCTTGCGGTAAGGGTTAATTTTAACGTATGTCATAAATGCTTTCATCTTAATTTGAATGAGTTCAATAATTGTCAGAGATGCGGGAGTGCGTTAAAAATATGAGTGTAGGCGTGCCTGATGTAGTGATAATTTTACTTATCATATTTATCATATTTATGGTAAAAAAGCTTTTTGATATAAGTAAAAACCATGATAATATGTTTAAATTAAATCAGAAGTATGCTTCGGAAATATATAAAATAAAAAACGAAGTGCGTGAAAAAACGACTGAAATGACTGCGAAAACCACTCAAAAAAACATTAAGCAGTCAACAATATTTTTAAAAATTAAAAAAATCGTTTCTTCGCTTGAACCGCATGATATTTGTTCCACTCTTTTTGAACTTCTTGAAAAAGAGCTTGGCGCGACCAAGTCCTGCATTCTTCTCGCCGAGTCTAAATCGAAAATATATCGAGTTCTCGCATCTAAGGGAATGAGCGCCGATGAAGAAGCAAAAATCGCCATAACGAGTCACGAGCAGAGCCTGGCCGGTCTCGCCATACGTTCGAATATGCTTATCGATATAAACAGCATAGAAAAAGAACAAACGTTCTGCGCATTGATCGGGCGCGGGCAGTTAAAAACGTTCATGGCCGCTCCCATCCATTATTCTAAAACCGGCGAAATTATGGGAATATTAAATATTTGCGATATGGAATCCACGAATTATACTAACGATGAAAAAAATTTGTTTAATATGGTTTCTTCCATACTCGAAGTGGCGCTCAATAATTCCCTGCTTTATGAAAATCAGCTTGAAGAAAGTGAAAAACGCGCGCTTGAAACTAAAAAGGTGAAAGAGATATTTGGAAAATATGTTTCATCGCAAATAATGGATGAAATTTTAAATTCCCCGGAATCGCTTGAATTAGGCGGGATTAATCGTAAAATAACGATTCTCGCTTCGGATATAAGAGGGTTTACAAAGTTGTCTGAAATGTTGACGCCGCAGGAAATGGTAGCTATGTTAAACGATTATTTTTCGGTAATGACGGAAATCGTTAATATGAATCACGGCACGGTTGACAAGTTTATAGGCGACGCTATAATGGTATTATTCGGCGCGCCGGTAGCCACTGAAAACGATGTTTTTAACTCTATAAGAACGGCGCTCGAAATGCAGGACGCCATCAGGATATTCGAAGAAAAATGGCGTGAAATACGCGGAAATGGTTGGAATTTTAATATCGGCATAGGCATAAATACCGGCGAAGTGGTTGTAGGTAATATAGGTTCTTCTTCGCGCATGGAATATACCGCGATAGGCGATAACGTCAATGTCGCTTTCAGGCTTGAATCGATAGCGCCGGGCGGCAGCGTGCTTATTACCGAATCGGTTTATAACGAAATCGCTTCACTGATAAACGTTGAAAAAATGCAGGCCGTAACCGTTAAAGGCCGTGAACAGCCCGTTCAGGTTTATAAACTGCTTGGTTTAAAAACAAAATAACGGTTTAAATAATAAATAATAGCGGTTATAATAATTAATACGAGTCGAATTAAGTCGAATTAAAATAAAAATATAAAAATAAGCGAGGTACAAATTATGAATTCGATGAAACCTATGATTTCAGTTCGTGATAAATATATGCAGGCGTCGCCTATACGCAAGCTCGTTCCGCTCGCCAACGCGGCTAAAGCGAGCGGTGTTAGCGTTTATCATCTGAATATAGGCCAGCCAGACATAGAAACGCCGCATGAAATACTTGACGCTTTTAAGAAAATCGAAGTTAAAACCATCGCCTATTCGCCGTCTCAGGGCGAGGCAAAATATCTCGACGCGCTCGTTAAATATTACGGTTCGACCGGTGTAAAAGACTTAAAAACATCTGATCTCGTGGTTACCATGGGCGGATCCGAAGCTATTTTATTCTCCATGATGGCGGTTTGTGATCCTGGCGATGAAATAATAGTATTCGAACCTTTTTATACAAATTATAACGGATTCGCCGTTATGGCGAATGTAAATCTCGTTCCCATTCTAACTCATGCAGATGACGGATTTCATCTGCCATGCGAGAAAGAAATAAATGAAAAAATTACTTCGAAAACTCGCGCTATACTGATTTGTAACCCTAATAATCCGACCGGCACTGTTTATACCGAAAAAGAATTTGAAATGCTTTCTAAAATATGTAAAAAGCATAATTTAATGCTTTTAAGCGATGAAGTTTACCGTGAATTCGTATATGACGGCGAAAAACATGTTTCCGCTCTGGCGCTTGATAATATGCGCGACCGCGTAGTCATTATGGATTCTATATCGAAAAGATACAGCGCCTGCGGAATACGTATGGGCTGCGTTATCTCGCGTAATGCCGAACTCATGAATTTAATCGTTCGTTTCGCACAGGCGAGGCTTTCTTCTCCTTATGCCGAACAGATAGCGTCCGCTGAAGCCGTTAATATAAAGCCGGCGTATATGTGCGATATGATAGATGAATACAAAAAGAGGCGCGATATAGTCTATGAGGCGCTTGAAAAAATGCCTGATATAATATGTAAAAAACCGAAAGGCGCGTTTTATGTTATAGTGAAGCTGCCAATTAAAGACGCGGATAAATTTGCCGCATGGCTTCTTACCGACTTTCGCCGCGATAATAAAACGATAATGGTAGCTCCCGCTTCAGGTTTTTATGCGACGCCCGGCCACGGCTGCGATGAAGTAAGACTTGCATACGTTATAAATCGTGAACATTTAAAAGACGCCATGATGCTTTTCGCTGAAGCTGTCAAAGAGTACCGTGATATCGAAAAGAAGTGTTAGCGTAATATTGGATACCGCCAGCATGGAATTTATACATTTATAAATTATGCGTGATGCCATTAAATTTTATTTTAATTTTTTAAAAATATTAATAAACTATAACATTTGGCTTTATTTTCGACGAATGTTATGGTTTATTAGTTTTTTAAATTTCAAAGCGGCGGCGTTAATTTTAACGGCTGCGGCTCTCTGGTTTTCCTGCGTTGAATCGCGGGCGGGCGGTATAGAAATGTCAACTTCCGCCGTGAATTTAAATTCCGCCTCTAAAAACGGAAACGGCGCCGAATACCGATACGATTTTTTCCGCAGGTTTAATTTAAGCCGTATCGTCGGAATGGTATATGATAAAAAAACTTCCTTTCCCGTTAAAAATTGTGAAATAACCATCGGATCTAAAAAAATAAAGACCGATAAAAACGGTTATTTTGAAATGGATTTTTTACTTGAAGGCGAATATTTAATAAGCGCATTCAGTCCATCTTATGAACAATATACAGATATAATTAAAATTAAAGCGCCATTAAGCGCTTTAAAAATTTATTTATATAAGCGGGGCGTTAAGATTAGCGAATCACAAAAAGCGAATCACGAGTATGACAGGCTTCTTTCAAAAATAATAAGCGGCCCGGCCAATAATATTATTATTAATGGTGACGGATCTGAAACGAGAAAAAAACCATCTTATAAGTCAAAAGCGGGAGCAAAACGTATGATCGAAGAAGATTCTAAGGGCCGTTCTTACTCGAAAAAAACGGACAGCGAAGTATCTAAAGCGCCAAAAATATCGACCGCACGCGGTTTCGGTCTTATGATATGCTCGGTTCGTGAAACTGGCGGCGCTCCTGTAGAAGCAGATGCAAAAATAATTATCGGCACTCAATCTATTCTTACTAAAAAATCTGAACCCGTTGAAATTCATAACGTGCCGGTCGGAAGTTATAAAATTATCATTAAATGCGAAGGTTATAAAGATAAAATATTTGAACGAATAAATATCGGGGCCGGCGAAAATAAAAAAGATTTTTTTATAGATAAAAATTAATTTTTTATATAATAAGTTCGTCTTATTTTTATATCATCAGGTGTCGAAAAGCTTCTTCGGTAATTTTTATGAATTCTTCGTAAGCTTTTTTTAATTCAACCGATAAATTCGAAAGTTTTTTAAATTCGCCGCGTGATATTTTTTCTTCTATGATGCGCGCCGTTTTTTCGATTGCGAAAACGAAAAGATTTCCAGCGGCGCCTTTTATATTGTGCGCGTGAAATTTTAGTTCATCATATTTTTTTTCTTTTATAAGATTTTCTATTTTTTTAATATCAGAAGCGAGTTCATCTTTAAAAGCTAAAATAAGTTCTTTAAAAATATCTCTATTTCCTTCTAAAACTGCTAAAAATCCCATATAATCGAAGGCGGCTTCGGTGTTTAATCTGACGTTATTATTTTCCGCCGCAGCAATAGATTTTGTTTTTTCTACGGATTTATGTGTAAGATATTTATAGAGCATTTCGTATATATCGGCAGGTTTAAATGGCTTGGCGATGTAATCGGTCATCTGCGCTTGCAGGCATTTTTCTCTATCACCTTTAAGCGCGTTAGCGGTAATGGCTATTATTGGAATATCTTTATCCGGCCTGCCAGAATTTCTAATTTTTTCAGCCGCGCGGTATCCGTCGAGAACGGGCATTTGAATATCCATAAATATTATGTCGATATTTTTATTTTTAAATAATTTTACGGCTTCTTCACCGTTAGAAGCGGTAAAAATATTTTTAATATTTTTTTTGTTCAGTATTTCTTTTATTATTTTCAGGTTTATTTCGTTATCTTCCGCGATCAGCGCCGTTATATTATCGTATGAAAAAGATCCGCCGCAATCCGGCTGCTGTGAACTGCCATTATTCTGCGCTGTTATGGCATTATGGTTTATAGCCGAAGGTGATTTTATTTTATTTATACCACAAAGCAGTTTTTTAAGCTCTCTTTTTTTAACTGGCTTATTAATGAAGGTTTTTTGAAATGAATTCTGATTACCGGCTATTACAGGCGGCATATCGCAGGCCGCGCTCATTATGATTATTTTAGTCCAGGCAGAAGCGGATATAGTTTTTATTTTTTCAGCAAGCGCCAGACCGTCGAGTTCAGGAGTTTTATGACCTGTAATAAGTATATCTACGGGCCTATTCGTTCGGGCTGAAGATAATATAATTTCCAGCGCTTCACGACCGCCGCGCGCGGTTATTATTTTAGCATCGCAAAAAGAAGAAATCGCTCTCTGAATAATTTTTACATTTTCTTCATTAACATCCGTTATTAATATTTTATTTACACCGTTACAGCAATTTTTGAAATTTTGAAATTCGATTTCAGAATCCTGTTTTAAATCCGGTTTGACAAATTTAACCGGTAATTCGAGTGTAAACACGCTTCCTTTTCCGTAAACGCTTCTAACGCTCAGCCTTCCTTTCATCGCTTCGGCTAAATGTTTTGAAATGCTCAGGCCGAGTCCGGTTCCGCCATATTTACGAGTGGTAGAGCTTTCCGCCTGTTTAAAACTTTCGAATATTTTATCGAGTCTGTCTTTTTTAATTCCTATTCCGGTATCGCTTACCGATATTAAAAGCGTATGGTTATGGTTATCGCCGGGGCGGTTATTATTATTCTGATCAAAATTGACGCCTGCGGTTTCCTGTTTTTCGTCGATGGTTGAAAGAGTTATTTTAATTTCGCCTTTATGGGTAAATTTTATAGCATTAGTTACGAGATTAAGTATTATCTGTCTTATTCGGTAAGGATCGCCGATTATAAATTCGCCGATATTTTCTTTAATTTCGCACATAAGTTCGACGCCTTTTTGAAACGCTCTAACGGCGACTAAATTTAAAGCATTTTCAACGGTATCGTAAAGATTCATTGTGATTTTTTCGACGCTTAAGTTGCCGGATTCGATTTTAGAATAATCGAGTATATCGTTTATAACGGTTAAAAGCGCTTCGGCTGAGATTTTTATATCGTTGAAATATTCTTTTTGCCTTTCATTTATATCATTTGATAGAGCAAGTTCGCTTATTCCTATAATCCCGTTCATAGGAGTTCTTATTGCATGGCTCATTGCGGCTAAAAACTCGCCTTTAGCTTTATTTGCGTTATCAGCGGCCGCGAGGGCTTTTAAAAGATCACGTTCGTTGCGTTTTCTTTCAGTTATTTCTTCTTTGAGCCTGCTATTGGCGGCTATGAGTTCGCGCGTGCGTTCGAAGATTATTTCTTCAAGCCTTTCTTTATGATTTTTAAGTTCTTTTTCCGCGTTCATTCGAGTTAATATTTGCTGCTGAAGCTCGTTATTTGCCGCCACCAGTTCGCGGGTTCGTTCGTTAATACGCATTTCAAGTTTTTCATTATAAAGTTTTTCGGAATATTCGAGCTGTTTTTCTAATTTGATTCTATCAATTATAGTTTCAAGAGTCGTATAAAGTATATTTTTATCAACAGGCTTGATTATATAACCATAAGGAAGTATTTTTCTGGCGCGTTCAAAATATTCATTTTCAAAATGAGCGGTCAGAAACACTATCGGAATATTTTTCTTTTCTTTTATTTTAACGGCGGTTTCTATTCCATCAAGCTCTCCGTTTAAAGTTATATCCATTAAAATAAGATCTATTGGTGTTTTAAGAGCGGTTTTTATGGCTTCAAGGCCGTTTGAAATCACGGCTGAAATTTCATACCCCGATTTTTTCAGGATACGGCTTAAATAATCGCTCATGGCTTTTTCATCTTCGACGATTAAAATATTAATTTTTTTAATAAAATTTTTATCATTCATAGCAAAAAACATTTAATTCTTTAAAATATTATTGATTGATGAATTTTATTCGAATACCGGCCGCCGTCTGACCGCCGCTTATATTTATTATTTTATTTTTTTTTATATATTCAATAAGCATATCTCTTATATTAATACCGGTATTTTTGCTTTCAATGGCGCCTGAAAATAATTTATCGCCCATTAAATTACCCTGCGCTATATAAGACGAAGTAGCGATGGTATAGATTTTATTTTCATCGATTGGTTGATTATTAATTAAAATGGATTCGGCTTTACGAGTTTTAAAATTAATGGCAAAACTCGCTCCGCCGTATTGAAACGATTCATTTTTACCAAAATTAAGCGCTATAAAATTAAACATTTCAATAAGCGTTTTGCCGTTCATTTTATAAATAGCTACATAGTTATCGAAAGGCGATATTTTATATATTGTTTCTATAGTAATCGGTCCCGCCGGCATTTTATCACGAAAGGTAGTTGTGTTAGTAAAAAACATATCCGCGCCTGATATATTTTTTACAGCGTCGCACAGATAACGGCCAAGTGGAATATCCGCCGAATTATACATATCGGCAGTATTACTCATTTCAACTAATGAATCGCCTATTTTTAAGGAAATTTCAGACTTCATTCGTTTTTCGTAATATTTAACGATTTTGCGCAGATTTGATTTATTGCGAGACTTGAAGCGTTCGTCGATTAATTGAAAATGCGAATCATATTTAATGGGCCGTCTGGCGGAGTCGAAGTAAAAATCCAGGCGGCCGGCATATATTCCGTTTTCGAATGCTTGAGTAACGACGGTCTTTTTGAGAGGCCTGAAAGGATTATAGACTTCTACAGGTTTTTCGAGTTTAGTATGAGTATGCGCGCCGATTATTAAATCGATGCCCGGCGCCGCTGCCGCTATTTTTAAATCGGCCGCGTAGCCTGAATGTGAAAGGAGAATTATAAAATCGACATTTTTTTCAAGCGTTTTGCAGAGCGTATTAATTATTGAAGTTTCATCGGCGTAAAGAATGCCTTCTTTATGTTTATTTGTAACTACATCCCATGCTTCTCTTCCTATAATTCCTATAACCGCCGTTTTGATTCCGCCGATATTTTTTATAACGAAGGGAGTAAATAAAGGTTTTAAAGTTTTAGCGTCAAACAGGTTCGCGCAGATTAAATGGAGGCCGGATTTCGAAGCGTGATACCGCAGGTTATCGAGCCCGTAATCGAAGTCATGGTTTCCTGGAGCGGCATAATCATATCCGGCCATTGCAAAAGCATAAAATTCAGCTTCGCCTTTAAAAAAATTATAAAAAGGAGTTCCCTGTGATAAATCGCCGGCATCGAGTATTAAAGCCGCCGGATTTTCTTTTTTTACACGGTTAAAATAAACGGCGCGACGTTCTATGCCGCCGGCCGATTCAGCTTTAATTCCCGACGGTTTAAACGGCAGCAATCTTGAATGAGTGTCGTTAGTATAAAGCAGGGTTATTTTAAACGCTTCTTCAGCCATAGCCGAAAAAGATGTTGTTAACATAAAAAATAAGAAAATCAGGGAAATTAAGGCTGCTTTACGTTGAACGCCCGAAGATTTAATAAACATATTAATACCAATAGTTTTAATTGACGAAATAGTTTTAATTGCATTATTTAATAAAACGATAATAAATTTTAAAAATTTTATATACATATATTAGTCCTTAGTAATATCATTATTATTTTAATTTTGCAAGGCTGCATGCTAATTTAGAGCCTATTTCCGCGTTATGTTTAATCAGAGCTATATTAGCTTTCAATGTTTTTCCCGCGCTTATTTCATGAAGTTTTTCGAGAATATAAGGCGTGTATTTCGGGCCTTCGATATCTTCAGGCTGTGCCTGACTGATTATTTCATCGACTAAAAGGCTTATTTTATTCGAGCTGATTTCATTGCGGGAGGGGATCGGATTGGCGATTAAAAGCCCTGAATTAGAAAAATTAAAATTAATATCGGTTATTTTCGCTAATTCATCGATAGAATCGACTCGTGAAAGCAACTTATGACCGGACTTACGGCTGTAAAAAGCGGGAAGTTCAGAACATTTATAACCAATTACGGGAACTCCGGCAGTTTCTAAGTATTCAAGCGTGAGTTTGATATCGAGTATGGATTTAACGCCGGAAGATACGACGGCTACTTTTGATTTTTCGAATTCTTTCAGATCGGCCGATATATCGAAGGATTTGGCTCCGCCGCGGTGAACTCCGCCGATGCCGCCGGTAACGAATACTCCTATGCCGCAGGCGCTGCATACCATCATAGTAGCGGCTACAGTAGTAACTCCGCTTCGCGATTCACCAAGAACGCTCGAAAAATTATGACGCGATACTTTATCGATCGATGCTTTATTTTCTGGAGCGGCGACATAATTTAATATTTTTTTGTCCGCCCCGACCATTATTTTTCCGTCAATAACGCTTATAGTGGCCGGAACCGCGCCGTTTTTCCGCGCTATTTCTTCTACCGCCAGAGCCGTTTCGAGATTTTGCGGATAAGGCAGGCCGTAAGTTATTATAGTGGATTCAAACGCTACGACCGGCCGGTTTTCAGTTAAAGCTTTCTTAACTTCTTTCGTCATTACTATATAATTTTTCATGAGCACCTCTGTTATAAAAATATGGAGTTATTTTATCTAAAATTGAAAGTAATGTCAATAACATAATTAAACATAATTAAATAACATAATTAAACATAATTAAATAACATAATTAAACATAATTAAATAATAATTGCCTGATAATTTATATAATTTCATAATTTTAAAAATTATCTTGACTCCGCTGATTGGATATGTTAATATATGCGTGCGCACACATATAAAAATAGTTAAATTTAACTTAGTTAGTTATACCTTAAAAACGGCCAATCAATAATTGATAATTATAAAGAATAAAATATTAAATCATGTAAATGGAGATGGTTTTTATGTATAGTATAGGAATAGATTCAGGTTATTCATCAGTAAAAGTTTCCGTATTAAAAAACAACGAGTGTATTTATAACAATTATGTTCTTCATCGCGGCGCCATAAAATTAGCGCTTATAAAATCGTTTGAAGAAATAAAACGTATTTTTCCGTTAAAAAAAATTTCGACCGGGGCTTTTACTGGAAGCGGGAGCCGTTTTATAACCGAAAAAACCGGCGCGGCTGGCGTAAACGAAACGGCTTCTTTGATAGAAGGCGTAAAGCTGATTAATAAAAACATAAAATCGATAATCGAGATAGGCGGCGAAACTTCTAAATTCGTTACTGGAATAGAAAACGGGAAATCAAATATTGAAATTTCGATGAACACGAATTGCTCGGCCGGAACGGGTTCTTTTCTCGAAGAGCAAATGTCGGGGCTTAATTTAAATATAGAACGGTATTCCGACTGTGTATCTAAATTTTCTTTTATTCCATCGATAGCCGGCCGCTGCAGCGTATTCGCGAAAACCGATATAATCCATCATCAGCAGGAAGGCGTATCTATTGATAATATTCTGATAGGATTAGCGTACGCGGTCATTAAAAGCTTCAGGGGAAGCGTTATAAAAAAGCGTGATATTGCGCGGCCGGTTTTATTCGCGGGAGGCGTCGCTTACAATCAGGCGATAATTTATGCGGTTCGTGATATTTTTAAGCTGCCGGGCGAAGAGCTGGCGGTTTTTGAACATCCCGCCAATATTTTATCTATCGGCACGGCATCGATAGCATATAAAAACAAAAATATCATCGCCATCGATAATTTAATAGAATTTTTAAAAAAAGAGGATATAACGGTTAAAAAAAGAAAAAGCAGGCTTTTATCTTTAGCGCGTTACGGAAAAGGCGATAGTGAAAATAAGCATATTGTACAGCCATTTTCAGAAAATAAAACCGATAAATATTATATGGGAATCGACGTGGGTTCTACGAGCGTTAATATTGTCATAATAAATAATAGAAAAGAAGTCGTGGAATATGAATATGTTAGAACGCATGGAGATCCGGTTGAAGCGGTGCGGAAATGTTTTGAAAAGATAATGAAAGGCCCGTTTAAAAATCTGGTAATTTCGGGCGCCGGAACTACAGGTTCGGGAAGGTATATGATAGGCGAATTAATCGGCGCCGACGTTATAAAAGATGAAATTACGGCGCAGGCAGCCGCCTCCATTTTTATAGATAAAGATGTAGATACTATTTTTGAGATAGGCGGTCAGGATTCCAAGTATATCCGTATCGAGCACGGTAATGTCGTAGATTTTCAAATGAATAAAGTTTGCGCTGCCGGTACCGGATCGTTTATAGAAGAGCAGGCAAAAAAGTTCGCCATACCTGTCGATGATTTTGGAGTAATAGCTTTGAAGGGCGGCGGCCCGGTCGAACTGGCCGAAAGGTGCGCCGTATTTATTGAATCGTCTATAGCGGCGCATACGGCTTGCGGTGAAACGGTAGAAAATATTGCCGCGGGCCTATGTTATGCGATAGTTAAAAATTATTTAAACCGCGTTGTCGGCGAAAAAAAAATAGGTAAAAAAATATTTTTACAGGGCGGTATCGCTTATAATCAGGGAATAATCAATGCGTTTCGCGCGCTAACCGGCGCGGAAATCGTCGTTCCGCCATTTTTTAGCGTTACCGGCGCTTATGGCGCCGCGTTAATAACGCTTAAAGAAATGGGTTCGGCCGTTTCTTCGTTTAAAGGATTTATCATAAATGATTTCGGCCGCGCACTGCCGGAAAAAACAGACGCTGGTTTTAACGAAATTTTCAATAAAAAAATCAAAAATATAGTTTTTGACGGTTATAATGGAATAATCGATCCGTCAAAAAAAACGATCGGCATTCCACGCGCGTTGTTTACCTATGGAATGTATTCGATGTTTTCCACTATATTCAGAGAATTGGGTTTTAATATACTCCTTTCCGGGCCGTCTTCTCCAGATACCGTCGAATTGGCCCGTGAATATGCGCAGGATGAACTTTGTTATCCGATGAAAATAATAAACGGGCATATCGCCGAATTAATCGATAAGAAAGTGGATTATATATTTTTTCCAGACCTTCATACCGTAGCTCATCCAGGCTCGGCCAGCAGGCAGAATTACGGCTGCGCTTATATGCAGCTCGCCTTTAAAATAATAAGGCAGAACATGAATCTTGACGCGAAAAATATAAAACTTTTATCTCCCGCGATAGTATTTAATATGGGCGAAGAATTTATGAAAAAAAGTTTTTATTCGTTAGGTGAAATTCTTAAAAAATCTCCCGAAGAAATAGACGCGGCCGTGCAAAAAGGAGTATGCGCAGCCGGGAATTTTGAAATGAAATTAAAAGAAAATTCCATTAAAGAGTGTTCACATATAAAAGACGAAAAAATATTTATTCTCGTTTCAAAAATATATGGAATCGCCGATCCGGTACTTAATATGGGCGTACCTGGAAAATTAATGGAAATGGGACATAAAGTGATGCCGTTTTTTGAACTGCCTGAAGGGGACGTTTCCGCGGAGCATCCGAATATGTACTGGCCGTTCGGTCAGCATATTCTCGAAGCTGCGCAATTGATAAAACGGCATCCGAACATGTATGCCATATTATTTACACATCATTGCTGCGGACCCGATTCGACATTCACTCATTATTTTCGTGAAATAATGGGCGATAAGCCGTTTTTAAATATAGAGGTCGATGAACATTCTTCGGCGGTCGGAACTATAACCAGATTGGAAGCTTTTATTAACTGCTTAGATTCATATCCGGCCGTAAAAGCGCCGCCCATAAGTGAAATTTGCTCCGGAATAAAAAAATGAAAAACCAATATCATATTAACGAAAGAAGAATTGCCGAAAAATAAAACTTTATATATACCTTATATATTTCCTTACTCAGATATAGCGGCCGCCGTATCGAAAAGAAGCGGTTTAAATTTTAAGCCGCTGCCCGCTTCGAATAAAAATTCTATTGCCGAAGGCAGAAAACATGTTTTAACCAACGAATTGCTTTCACTAACCGCTTTACTGGGCGATATTTTTATGTGTTTAAACGGCGGTATTTATCAAAAAAATAATAAGGAAAGCGGCCTGGCGTTTTTTGTACCTCAATTTGAAGGAGCGGAAGTTGACGGGCAGTATAGCAGGCTATTGCGTACGGCGCTCGATAAAAAAGGCTTTTCAGATTGCGCCGTTTTTTCTCCGTTCGCCGAGGATTTTGCTTTGCTCGATAAAAAAGAAGCGCGAGAATTTTTTCTCGGATTGATAGCGGGCGATATCATTAATAATGTTTCACCTCAAAGCCGGATTAATTTTTATGATGAAGCGCTTAAAATGGCCAATAATTCTTTTAATGAAGACATATTGATTAATTTTGCGCAAAAAGCGATATCTGAAAATAAAAAAATGAAATTTAAAAAATCTATATTTTTAGCCGGCGAACCTTTAATACTTTATAATAGTAATTTAACCGATAATATTTTTAAGATGTTTGAAAATGAATATGGGTTTGCATACGCTTCATTAGCTGAGGCAATGTTATTATTGTTAAAAGATAAAGCGATGATAGAAAAAAATAAAAATTTCACATCAGGCGCGGCCCGTCTCGAAAATTTATTTAATTATATTTTTAATGAAATAAAAGGGTGCGGAGTATTTTTTGGTATAGATTCCATTAAAGACATTGCTGATAAAACAATGGGATATTACGCGGGGGCTTCCGGAAGGTATAGAGAG
Source organism: uncultured bacterium (assembly GCA_964421195.1). Taxonomy (GTDB): domain Bacteria; phylum Muiribacteriota; class UBA9980; order UBA9980; family UBA9980; genus UBA9980. Next base: position 34,084 of record CAYQWL010000010.1, read on the forward strand.
GCTGCGGCTTTGTGCGCCCAGCAAAATTTCGACGGTATCATATCGGTTTCATCTACTTATGAGAATACGGCTATATCGCTTAATATACTTCATCGCGGTTACGGCAGTTTGAAACCGTCCCTGAATTTAACTTTTGACGGAAGCGATAACGGCATTAACGTTCAAAAACTCGAATCGTTTTTATATTATATTTAATAAAATAAGGAGGATAAAATGAACAATAACAATAACAGTAATGACATTAATGACATTAATGACATTAATGACATTAAAAATAACAATTACAACCATTTATGTAATCATTTTCATATTAATAACATAAATCGCTGTCATGGAGGTAATTTGCGCAAAGGGCCGACAAGTTTTCATTTATTCGATCAAAATTTATTGTTTGAAAATATTAGCATAAAAAAAGGAGATCGATTTTTAGACTGCGGCTGCGGGAGCGGCGATTACGCTTTTAAAGCGCTTCAATCGGTCGGAGAAAACGGTTTCGTATATGCCGTTGATATTCAAAAAAAAGCGATTGAAGCTATTACGGCAGAAATCGAAAAATCAAAAATTAAAAATATGAAAGCTATCACCGCCGACATAACCATTTATTTGCCGCTCGACGATAACGCCGTCGATATATGTTTTATATCTACGGTGCTTCACGCTCTAAATATAAAAAAAAGCGGAGACAAATTGTTCAAAGAAATAGCGCGCGTACTAAAACCGGGAGGCCGTTTGATAAGCATCGATTGCAAAAAGGAGCCTTCCGATTTCGGGCCGCCGCTCGATATAAGAATATCCGCTGAAGAATTAAACGAAATAGTTTCAAAACATGGGTTTAATATAATAAAATCGTTGGACCTCGGTCATTTTTATATGTCATTCTATACAAAATAATAATATAAATGAAAATTATTGATAAAACATATAAGCGTCAGGCTAATTGCTGATAGAGGGAAGGGTAAGTAAGGGAGAATGAACTGCCGGCTCATTCTCCCTTACTGTAAAAAAAATCGCAAAATTAATTAACGGTAATAGTTAAATGATCAATCTTAGACACTCCGCCTTCGGTATATGTATATTTTAAAACATGGGTTCCCTTAACGGAAGGTTTATAAAGATATCCATAAGAATCATTTGATTGAAAGGTTCCGCTTCCCGAATAAATACTCCACGCACCCGTTCCGCGCGCCGGAAGGCCGGATTCGGGAGGCGGAATAGTTCCGGGCGAAGCCGCCGTTTCCATCGATGAGCCGTTTTGATAAGTTGCTGCTAAAGTAACCATTTCAAGCCTGACATATTTATCGAGCGTTGTCGTCGCCGTATCGGGCGTTATTACTATCTGGCTTAACGCAGTTGAAGAAGACGAACCGATAATAAACTCGGCGGATGCAATAACTGAATTAGTCATACTTTCTTTTAAAGCTATTACCTTTAAAGTACAGGTTTCTCTAATATTTATGCCAAAAGAATCAATATACTCATATCCATTTGCCTTAGAAGGAGTAGTGCCGTTGGTAGTGTAATAAATATAAGCCCCGGCGGTCGCGCAGGTAATTTTCACTTTTTGAGAAGTGGAATAAGTGCCGCCAGAAGGCGTTATTACCGGCTTCGCCACTTTAGTCGAAGAAGAACCGCTTATTACGAAATATGCGGAAGCTATATCTGAATCGGTCATGCCGGATTTAATGGCTATTACTTTAAGTAAGCCAGTTTTAGTCATCGTAACGCCGGTTGATATAGCGGGTACGAATGTAACGCCGTTAGTTGCCGAAGGATTACTCCCGTCCGTCGTATAAATCATCGTCGCACCGGCTGTAGCGCATGAAAGGGCGACGATTTTATTCATTGCATATTCGCCGCCGTTCGGATTCAATACTGGAGTTGCAACTTTAGTCAATACTATATTAAAAACCGCCGAAACTATATCTGAATCAGTCATTCCGTCTTTATAGGCGTACGCTTTTATTGTTTTAGTGCTATCGACGTTTATAGCCGCACTATAATCAAATCCGTTTGTTATTGTTGGGTTAGTACCGTCAGTGGTATATCGGATCGTCGCGTCGGCAGTCACGCAGGTAATTTTAACGCTCTGCGCGCTTGAAAAAGTGCCTCCGACGGGAGCAATAACAGGCGTTATAACCTTTTCGAGCGCATTAACAGTAAACGTAAAACTGGCGATATTTGAATCGCTCATTCCGTTTTTATAAGCTAAAGCTTTTATTGTTGTAGTTTTATTAATTATAATAGGCGCGGAATAAAGATTACCGATAGTTGAAGTCGGAATAGTAACGCCGTCGATAGTATATCTGATCGCCGCGCCGGCAGTCGCACACGTTAAAGTGATAGTTTGAGGCCCGTCCGAAGGATTGCCGGTAGTTTTAAAAAGCGGCGTCGAAACTTTTGAAGACGAATTTAAAGTAATACGTACACTTTTAGCGTTTACACCTTCTTTAACCAATTCATTAAAACTCGCTTCGATAACGGCAGGCTCGCTCAAAATTTCAGTGCGTTTATAAACTTTATCAAATATTCCTATAGAACCGCCGCCGGATATAATTTTCCATGAAACTCGATTTTTAATAAGCAAATTATTATCCGCAACAAGATTCAAATTAGTTTCACTGGTAGAAGCGAAACTTTTATTTACAAAATATTCAATCCACTTATTATCATATACCCCATAAACTTTTAATTTACTAAGATCATAAGTATTCGAAGTCGTAAGTTCCGCCGAGGCCGGTTCAAGCACAAGATTTTTTAAAACCGGCGAACTTTTTTCGTAACCTTTGGCATCGAATAAATTCAGCGATATATCATAGGCGCGCGCGAACATATCAAACTTACCGGCTATAGACGAACGAACGCCCGCCGCATCCGACCACCATTTATAAAAATCCGCCGTTGAATATGCCGCAAGCTGCAACCCGCCGGACATTTGCTGATATAATTCAAGATTAACCGCCGGGCCGGCGATGCCGTATAAATAAATACCTATTTCAGCGCCAATCGAGCTTTCAAGTTCATATCCGGCCTTAAAAATAGTGGATATCGAACCTGAAAAAGTACGCGCAAAACGCGGCGTAACCAAACCGTTATTATATTCAAAACCATTTTCAGTCTCCACGGCGGCGTTAATCGTAAGCGAAAAACCGCCGGAAACACTGCCTTTAATCATAGAATAAATGACAAGATCGCTGGTAAGCACGATAGGCACGGGCAGGCCGCCAGCGGGCGTCGGCACCCATATTACAGTTTTAGCTAAATGAAATTTTCCGAGCCGGGCTTTTTTAGTTATAATAGTTTTATCTTTTGCCTCAACGCCTTTTGAAAGATTATAAGTAAGCGCCGCGGCTGTTTTTAGTTTTGGTATTATTTTTATTTTAGCGCCGCCGGTAAAGTTAAAATCATAATCGACCGATGGTTGAAGCGCAATAGTGCCTTCCACTCCGAGTTTCAACCCTGCCATAAATTCCGACATATCGACTTCGGTATTAATTTTAAGCGAAGGAAAGTTAAAATTAATGGTGCCCGCGCGTTCCGGTGAAAAATTACGGTAATCGATCGGAGCTGGCACCCCTCCAAGTTCAACGCCGGATAGATAAGGTTCGAATTTATTAACATCGGCTGTCGAAAATTCACGATTAACATTAAACGCGCCTCCCGTAAAAGCGTCTTCAAGATTTGCCGGTTCCGTATTTACGACGCTCGTTGAACCGCTCGAAGCCACAGATACGACTTTACGAATATAACCGTCAGGCGAAGCAGTCGAAATTCCACCGATAATAACGCTGCCGGCCGAAATTTTTTTAACGGCGGCGGCACTCGAATTAAATACTATTTTATTTGAATCTACACTGGCAATATAAACTTCGTCTTTTTTATCGATCACATTAAGATTATCAGAAGCCGTTGCCGTGTCTTTGACGAACACCTCGCCGCCGGACGATGCTGAATTAACCGCAAGCAGCAATTCAGCGGTTTTAGTAACGCCATTTTCAGTGTATGAAGCGATAAGCAAGCTAAACCCGCCGGTTAAAGGCGCCATATAATTATTTTGAATAATGCTGCCGCCGCCGCTTTTAAGAACCCATGAGGCGGTAACGGCCTTTGTTTTGCCGCTCGTATATTTCGCCGTAACGGTTATTTGAGTGAAGCTATAAGAAGAGCCCGCCGCCACGCCGTCAGATGCCTTCGATAATATAATTTCACTCAATACATCTTCGCCGGGCCCCGGCCCGCCGGCGCCGAATATCTGGACGCGAGCATTGCCAAAATCGGCCACTAAAAGATTTCCGGCGCCGTCTATAAAGATACCGGAAGGATCTTCGAACTGACCGTCAAGCGTTCCTTTACCGCCGACGCTAAAAATAAACGCGCCGGCCGGGCTGAATTTCTGGACGCGGCAATTTTTATCGGAAACGAAAATATCGCCAGCGCTATCGACGGCGATGCCATGCGGCCGGTCAAACTGGCCGCCGCCGGCGCCGAAAACGCCCCACTGCGATTCATATACACCGGATGAATTAAAAACCTGAACGCGGTTATTGCCGATATCGGCCGCATAAATTTTACCAGACGGACTTACGGCTATATCTTTAGGCGAATCAGCGCCAAAC
>CAYQWL010000010.1:38706-42709 GCA_964421195.1 uncultured bacterium
TGAAACTACCCATGTAACTAAATTTTTGAATATTATTATTGCCGAAATCACTGACATAAACATTGCCAGCGCTATCGACGGTTACGCAGTCCGGCTTTTGAAACTGCCCGTTAGCCGTACCGCGCGAGCCGAAACTGGAAAGGAATTTACCGGCCGCGTCAAAACGTTGAACGCGGGCGTTGCCGTAATCGACTACATAAACATAACCGTTTTTACCGGAAACTACGCCGGTCGGATAGCTGAAATTGCCATAATCAGCGCCCTGCGAGCCGAACGAAGAAATATAAACGCCGGCCGGACTGAATTTATGTATGCGATGATTATATGTGTCGCTGACCAATATATTGCCGGAACCATCTACCGCAGCATTAATCGGGCCCTGCGCAAACTGCCCGGCGCCGGCGCCGCGCGAACCGAATTTTAAAAGAAAATTCATGCCTGAAACCGGAGGAGTGGGCGGAGTTATACTTGTATCTATCATTACCGTCGAACCGTCGTAATTAAGCTGCTGATCTTCAGATAAATTAATAAAATACGACTCGCCTGCTTTAAATTCAGGATCGAAGCCGTCAAGCTGTTCGACCGCGCCGGATGAGCTTCTGATCACCTGAATAAAAGTAACCGCCGCCGCGCTCCATTTATATACGCCTTTTATTTTTAAACTGCGAGACATTAAAGCCGAAGCAGTTAATTTTTCCGGCATCTTTGAAAAACCGACAAGATTAAAACCTGATTTAAGAGAAACATTGCCGATAGTCGAAAGAGCCCCACCCGAAACGCTTATTGTAACATCTAAAGCCGAAGAACTTTTGACTATATACCCTTTACCGGCCGCAATCGAAGTAAGCGAACCTTCACCGGCGCTTAAAAAACTGCCGGCCCCCGGACTATATAAATAAATATCTTCGATAGCCGGATTTAAAGCCCGAAAATGCGAAACATCCATCGAAACCGATTCAGTGAAACTTATAAAATTAAAACCCTGCTTCAAAGTTATCTGTTGCGCGGCATGAGCAGGTATAAAAAAAGAAAAAATTAAGAAAAATATAAAAAGAAAAATAAAAGTAAAATATGTTAAAATAATCCGTTTCTTTTGATTCATCAATAAAACCTCTTTTTTATATTTTTAATCAAATAACTTAACATCATATAACATAAAATATTAACATAAATAAATCCGCTATAAAAACTATAAAAAGACCATAAATTGGACATAAAATTCCCTATAAACACATTGGGAATTTTTAAAAATTGACTTTTTAATTAGAATAGATTCATATATTAATAAAAAATTAAAACCATAAAAATTATATCTTTTATTAAAAAAAAATTAATATTAACTTAAATTATAACATAGATATTCAAGACTGTCAAATAATCAACATAAAGCCGTCTTTATCGAATATCTGAATTTCGCCGCAAACGAATTTTAAAGTTTTAGTAATTTTATTTTTACTAATATTAAAATTCTGGGACGATCCTATTTTTAAAATTGATTAATGAAACACGGATCGAGAGAATATAAATCAATAACGCCGTTTAAAAAGAGTATAAAAGTCCATTTATAAATTAAGGTTTTTAATGGAAGAATAAGAATGACGATTTATAAAAATAATTAAATTATGAATTTTCCATTTTTATATATGAGTTCGCCATCGGCGTATATTTCACCGCCGTCGTTCATATCGGCTAAAAGATCCCAGTGGACGCTGGATTCGTTGACGCCGCGCGTATGCGGGTATGCGGCGCCCACCGCCATATGTATGGTTCCACCGATTTTTTCGTCGAACAGCATATTTTTGATAAAACGCTGTATGCCGTAATTGGTGCCTATCGCCACTTCGCCAAACCGGCGGGCGCCGGGAATAGAAAATACATTATCAAGAAGTTCCGCGCCTTTTTTAGCGTTCCACTTAATTACCTCGCCGTCTATTATTTCAAGAGTGATATCTTCGATTTCACGGCCCATGAATATTCCGGGGTATGAAAACCGTATCTTTCCATTGACTGAATTTTCGACAGGCGCAGTGAATACTTCGCCTGACGGCATATTAGCGTCGCCAGAACTGTTTATCCAGATGCGGTCTTCGACCGAAAAAGAAACGTCAGAATCCTTATTAATGAAGCGGACGGTTTTGCGTTTTGAAAGGTAATCGACCCATTTTTGCTGTTTGTTTTTAAGTTCTTCCCATTTAGCGCACGGATCGTCGGCATATAAAAAGCACGCGCCGTAAACGAAATTTTCGTATTCATCGCGTGACATGCAGGATTCCTGCGCGCCGGCGTCGGTCGGGAACTCGCAACAACTCCATTTAAGTTTTCCCTCGCTCGACCGTTGCATAAAACGCTTGCTTACGGCCGCATTCGCCACATTGACAGTTTTCTTCTTATCGCTTGAAACACTTTGCGTTTCTTTGAGATTAAACGGTGCGTTGATCGATAGGATAGCCTCGAAATTTTCTACAGCGTGTTTATAAAGTTCCGGCACATAATTGAGCTGGTCTTCATTAGCGCTGTCGTAAAATATTTTATTCATGCCGTTAACGGCAATTTTGAATTCGCTGTTGGCTCCGTTTATAAGCGCCTGTTTATAAACTTCTTTAATAAGCGGTTCGGCGAGATACGTTGAATTGATAAGTAGCCTGTCGCCTTTTTTAAGTTTGAGCGAGTAATTGACAAGCAGTTTTGCGTATTTTTCAAAAATATTATTTATCATAAATGGTTCTCCATTTTAATAAAATTAATTATCACGTTCACTATAACTAAATTTTATATAATTGTCAAGCGTGATTTTAAAAAATGATTTTAAAAAAAGGGGCGCAAAATAAAAATATTTGTTTTTTAATCTTAATTTGAACATTGAAGTTATAGTAAATATTATTGAAAAATCTGCTGAGTTTTAGTTAAAACAACAGGCAGTATGACGCGCTTTTATGCCGCGCACCCGGCATAAAAATAAATAAAATAGCGATTTTTCCAAAATAAAAAAAACGGCCGTTTTTATTTTTTTAACGGCCATTTTTATTTTTACTCAAATAAATATTTTACAGGTTAATTTATATTTGTTTATTTGCTAAAATATAAATTATTATTTCTATTTATTTTAAAGCCCGGCGGTTTTTTCGCCAACTTCGTATATTTCGTGGCACCATACTTCACCGTCTTCGACAAGCGCTTCGATCATAGCTTCTTTACTATATTTAACGCCTTTACCGCTTTCATCGGAATAACCGCCTTTAAACTGACCGTTCCATTTGCCTGCCGGATCGTTTACAGTATAATTTTCACCATCAAAACCGGTTATGGTAACTACATGTCCGCTTTTTGTAAACCATCCGTGAGCTATAACCGGCTTTCCTTCGGCGAGTAATTTATTAACGAGTTCCATAGTACCGGCGGTATGAGATTTTACCCGAACGTTAAGGCCGTTTTTTTCAGCTATAGCGTTAAAAACATATTCAAGTCCCTGAGGCGTCTGAGCCATATCTTTTCCATAACCTTTAGTTATTTGATCGGGATTACCTTTCCAGCCGTATTTTGCGAGCGTCATCGCTATAGAAGTATTCTGGCATGATGAAGAAGAGAAAAATTCATTGTCATACTGGCAAAAATAAGGAGTATCGGCATTAACCGGAGCCGTTTGATCGATTTTAACGCCGACGGCAGTTGAATTTTCAGATTGACTCGTAGTTCCGGCGTTACTCTCCGCCGACGCACTCGCACCTGCATTTGCGCCATTTTTCGGTTCCTTGTTATCGCCGATCGAAACAAGTCCTGCATAAACGTATGCTTCTTTGCCATCAAATTTTATTTTGTACCAATCGCCTTCACGGCCAAGTATTTCTATTTTAGAACCTTTCTGAAGAGTACCGATAACATCGCCCCACGGTCCGGTTCTTACATTAAGGCCATCCGGATCTTCGGCCGTAACCGTGCTGCCCGAATTTCCATTTTCACCAGTTGCCGTATTATTAGCCGCTGTAACTGATTGATTGGAAGTTCC
>CAYQWL010000011.1:0-39830 GCA_964421195.1 uncultured bacterium
GTATAAATTCACGGCTCGACGAAATACAGGCCGCTGTATTACGCGTAAAGCTTAAATACCTTGATAGCTGGAATGAACGGCGACGTCAAATTGCCGCCCATTATGACGAACTTTTAAAAAATGTACCCGAAATACATATTCCATACCGGGCGTCTTATGGCGGGCATATTTTTCATCAATACGCAATACTTATCAAAAATCGGGATGAAATTTTAAAAAAATTAAACGAAGCGCAAATTGCCGCGGGCGTTTATTATCCAGAGCCATTACATCTTCAGGAATGTTTCAAATATTTAAATTATAAAAAAGGCGATTTCCCCGTCTGTGAAAGTGTTTGTTCAAAAATTATGTCGCTTCCAATTTATGCTGAAATGACTGACGATGACGTTTCTGAAACAGCGAGCGTTCTAATAAAAGCCTTAAAACAATAAAATAATAATACGGGAGATTATATGAAAGAAACGAACAATACCGGAGATAATATAAAAATCGGGGAAAATACGATATACGGTCCGGGAACGGTTATTGGAAAAAAAACAATAATAGGCCGAAACTGTATTATCGGCTCTAATGTCATAATACACGAGGACTCTCAAATAGGCGATAATGTAAGAATAGACGACAACAGCGTCATCGGCAAACTGCCGATGCGCGCCGCTAATTCTATATTCAAAGACGGGGCGCGGCCCGAAGGTTCAAAAATAGGAAATAACTCTATGATTGGAGCGTGCGTGGTGATATACGCAGGAGCCGTTATAGGCGAAAAAGTCCTTGTCGCCGATCAGGCGAGCATACGTGAAAACGTAATTATCGGCGATTATACTATTGTAGGGCGCGGGGTAGCAATCGAAAATTTCTGCGAAATAGGTTCTAAAGTCAAGCTCGAAACAAACGCTTATATAACCGCATATTCAAAAATCGAAGACAACTGCTTCATAGCCCCCAATGTTTGCACATCTAACGATAATTTTTTAGGCCGTACAAAAGAGCGTTTCGATAAAATGAAAGGCGTCACCTTAAAAAAAGGGGCCCGAATAGGCGCTAACGCCACGATACTTCCCGGAATAACTATTCATGAAGACGCTCTTATCGCGGCCGGCGCGGTCGTTACTAAAGATATCAAGACTAAAAAAGTCGCTATCGGAATTCCAGCACGCGAAATCAGAGATGTTAACGATAATCAATTATTATGTAATCAATAAATTTATTCCTGAATATTAGTTTTTTATACTCTGCTTTAATGCTTATTCCGCGGAAACTTTTATATCTTTTTTTGTCTTTTTTTTTGTCTTTTTTATTGACAAATAATGATTAATAAACTAAAATATATGCGTCTTTTAATAAAAATAACCTGATAATAATTTTTAAATTACGGGAGAGGTATGTAATAATGAATATTTTAGTATTGAATTGCGGTTCATCATCAGTTAAATTCCAGTTAATAGATTCAGAAACCGGTCACTACAAAGCAAAGGGGCTTTGCGAAAGAATAGGCGCGCAGGATGCCATTTCAAATTATCAACTCGCGGGCAGCGAAAAAATCAAAGAAACGCTTCCTATGAAAGACCATAAAATAGCTATACAAAAAATAATAGATAATTTACTTCACGAAAAACACGGCGTGATAAAAAGCAAATCAGAAATACACGCTATCGGCCACCGCATGGTACATGGCGCGGAAATATTCACCCATCCTGTATTAATTAACGAAGCGGTTATCGAACAAACACGCAAATGTTGTAAACTCGCGCCGCTTCATAATCCCGCCAACCTCATCGGCATCGAAAGCGCTCTTGAAATACTCCCCGGCATACCTCAATGCGGCATTTACGACACCGCTTTTCATCAGAGCATGCCGAAACACGCTTATTTATACGCCATACCTATGGAACTTTATAAAAAACATGGCATACGCAGATATGGTTTTCACGGCACCTCCCATCAATATGTTTCAGAACGCGCGGCTGAAATTTTAAAAATGGATTATAATAAAATGAAGATAATAACCTGTCATCTCGGCAACGGCTCTTCGATTGCGGCAATTAAAGATGGAAAATCGGTAGATACCTCGATGGGCATGACTCCGCTCGAAGGCCTTATGATGGGTACGCGCTGCGGCGATATAGACCCCGCGCTTATTCATTTTATAGCCTCTGAAGAAAAAATGAGCGACGCGGATGTGACTAACATTTTACTTAATAAAAAAAGCGGTATGCTTGGAGTTACAGGCGTATCTAACGATATGCGCGACGTGCATGACGCCATAGCTAAAGGCAACCAGGACGCTAAAGCCGGTCTCGATATTTTCTGCTACAGGCTCAAAAAATATATTGGCGCTTATATCGCCGCAATGAACGGAGTCGATGCAATAGTATTTACGGGCGGCATCGGCGAACTCGACGACATAGTCCGCGAACACACAATGAAAGATCTCGAATGGCTTGGAATAAAAATAGACGTCAAAATAAATGAAGGAAGAAAATTTGAAGTAACCATGCTTTCGACGCTCGATTCAAAAGTTAAGGTAATAGTCATTCCGACCAACGAAGAATATATGATAGCCCGCGAAACTGCACGCATAGTAAAGGAAATGAAAACATCCGGAAAATAACGGCCGTTTTTTAATATTATTAAAAAATATAAACACATAAGCAAAAATTCAGGGCGGACACAGAGGGCCGCCCTGAATTCTATACGAAACAAACGAAAAAGTTAGCTCCTGCCGGCGGAAAACAAATAAAATTAAAAATTGAACCTGTTTTCCTTTGAAAAATTTTTCATAGATTTAGCTATTTGCTTCCATTTTTTTTCTTCTTCGCGCTTTAACCGCGCGTTATTTCTTATTTCATAAGATTCGATTTCACGGCGCATTTTTTTATAATTATCGAAACGTTTTTTATCGATAAATCCCTCTTCTACCGCTTTAATCACGGCGCAGCCAGGTTCGTTATCGTGATTGCAATCACGATAACGGCAATTGTGAGCGGCTTCTTCGATATCATCGAAAGCGTCCGAAAGGCCGCCGCCGCTTTCAGAGAGCCGTAATTCACGCATTCCCGGCGTATCTATAACTAAAGCGCCGCAATCGAGGACAAACAACTCGCGATGCGTGGTGGTGTGCCTGCCGCGATCATCAAACTCCCTGATTTCATTAATTTTTTGAACCTCACGTCCAAGAAGCCGGTTTAAAATACTTGATTTGCCAACGCCTGAAGAGCCAAGAAACGAAACGGTCGAACACGGTTTTAAATACTTATCGAGCTTATCAAAACCATAACCGGAAATAGCGCTTAAAGCTATAACATCAGCGCTCTGGCATGAAGATTCGGCGGCGGATAGAGCTGTTTCTATATCAGCGCACAGATCGGCCTTACTTAAAATTACTACCGGCCTGGAACCGCTTTCATAAGAAAGAGTAAGATAACGTTCCACGCGCCGCATATTAAAATCGGCGTTAAGAGAGGTTACGATAAATACTATGTCCACATTTGCCACTATAACCTGCTCATCACAAAGCCGCGCGCGTTCAGGCGTCCATGCGCCTCTTGAAAATTTAGTGCGCCTTGGAAGAATATCACAAATAGTCGCAAACCCTTCGGCCGGCCGGGGTGATATTATAACGAAATCACCTGTAGCGGGAAAATCCGCGCGGCCAGCCGCATCAAAACGAAACCTTCCGCTTATTTCCGCGGCCAGTTCACCGTATTCACACAAAACCTTATAAGCGCCTTTATGTTCCGCTGAAACACGGGCCGCTATACAACCAGGTTCCGGATTTAAAGACGAAAAACCTGCTTCAAAAAAATCGTTCCATCCCAATTCTTTTAAATTAATTTTTTTATTCAATGTATATTATCCTTTCAATTTTAAACGACGCTCTGGCGCCGATAAGTAACAATTTCAATGTTTTTAAAACTGACTTATATATTTTTAACATTTTTCACTCTGCAGCAATTTTTTAAATGCCTTAGAATCCTGAATTAAATTATTAAAACTACCGCTTGCCGTTATGATACCGTTATCAAACAAAAATACACGATCCGCGCGTTTTATCGCATTCAATCTATGTGAAGCGAATATTACGGTTATTCCGGGATATTTTTCTATAATAGCATCCCAGAAATTATCTTCCGTTTTATTATCGAGGCTTGAAGTAGCATCGTCGAGCAGCAACAACCGTGGCGCTTTTAATAAAGCACGAGCTATGGACACTCTCTGCTTCTGACCGCCTGAAAGCGATAATCCGCGTATGCCTATTTCTTCATCAAGGCCCCGGCGAAAAGTAGTTATTGTATCTTTTAATTGCGCCGCAAACAGAGCCGATTCAAGTTCTTTTTCAGTATAAGACCGTCCAAAGGCGATATTTTCAATTATCGTATCTGAAAATAAATAACAGTCCTGCGGCACATAACCTGTATTATCACGCAGGCTTTTCAAACTCGAATTTTTAATATTTACGCCGGACAATTTAACATCGCCCTCACCAGCATCGAAAAAACGCATTATCAACTTTAAAACGCTGGATTTTCCCGAACCAAACCCCCCGGCAAGCGCTATTTTTTCTCCGCGTTTAATATCGAATGAAAGATTTTTTAAACTAAAATTATCACCATATGAAAAAGAAACATTAGAAAATGATATCAACTCCGAACCAGGCGCCGCGTTAAAATCAATTTTTTCAGGAACATCACATTCAAATACCTGCGGCGTTTCACGCTCTATTTCCATAAGCCTATCAACCGTAACGAAACCTTTACGAAAAGACATTAAAAACCAGCCGAGTTCCATTAATGGACCGGCGAGTACCATTATATAATTAGAAAACGCCACGAAAGTGCCGAGCGTTATTTCTTTATTCAAAACCATTATGCCGCCATAAAAAACTATAACAAACATTCCTACCTGACTCATAAATCCATATATTAATTCCATTTTTTGTTCAAGCCTTATCAATTCTAATTCGCTCACCCGCCTTTTATCCATAACACCGCCAAAATAACGGTTTTGATAAGATTCACAGCAATACGATTTAACTACCGTTATTCCCGAAAAACAGGTTTCAATAGCATCGTTAACCGCGGAAACGGCATCGCGCATAGCGCGCGATCTGGTGAAAAAATCCCTGTCGCAAACTATATAAAACGCAAATACCATTAATAGCGGCAGCGTAGATAATAACGTAAGTTTGACATTAAGCGCCATAAGCACCGTTATAGTAAAAAAGAGCGTCAATATAACCTGAAGCAGGCGAAAAATTCCCGACGACGAAAGGTGACAGAGCTGTTCGAGCTCATCCATCAGACGCGTTACTATATCTCCCGTACCAAATTTTTGATAAAAATTACTTCCAAATTTAGTGAGATAATTAAATATTTTATAACGAATATCTTTTTCAAGAGTTAAATTCATCATAAGCCTGTTACGCTGAAGAAGCATATAAGTTAACGCCATAAGCGTTCCAGCGCAAAAAAGCGTTAAAACGAATTTAAGCACACCGCCGCCCGCGGCCGAATCCGCGTTAAGACTATCTATAATATATTTAAATATCAAAGGATAGCATATAGCAAAACCGCCGTAAACAAAAGTAAGAAAAATTATCAATACCGCTTTTAATTTATAAGGCCTCCAGAAATTAACGATCCATTTAAACTGACCCATATATTATATCACCACCTTATCTCACTGCGCCGTTATCTTCAACGCGCACCGAATCTTCATTTAAATCCATCTGCAAACAACCAGAAACGGCAGCCAGCGAACCCGGACTACCAAATTCACCGTCATTTAAAACCCCATTTTCTGCATCGGCGGAATCGTTTATATCGTTTTCCACGAACCCCGAACCGTTTGAAACGGCGGCCGTTTGCCGTTGTTTTTCATAAAGCTTTTTATAATAACCATCAATTGCCAGCAATTCTTCATGGGAGCCGGATTCGACTATACGGCCCGCTTCCAGGACAATAATCCTGTCGCTATTGACTATAGTCGATAATCTATGCGCCACTATTATAGAAGTACGCCCTGCCTGTATTTTTGCGAGCGCATCCTGAATAAGCGCTTCGGTATAAGGATCTACCGACGAAGTGGCCTCATCTAATATTAAAATTTCGCTATTAAAAGCCAGAGCACGCGCAAACGACATTAACTGCCTTTCACCCATTGAAAAATTAGCGCCGCGCTCGGCCACATCGGTATGAAAACCTTTTTCTTTTTTCATAATAAAATCAAGCATATTAACCGAACGTGAAGCGTTTTCAACTTCAATCTCGCTTATTTCTTCATTCAACAACCTTATATTATCTATAACCCGGCCAGGAAATAAAACTACGTCCTGTAACACAAGCGCAAATTTTTTACGCAGATCGTAAAGACACATTTTATTTATATCAACGCCGTCGATAGTTATTTTTCCGCCGCCATAATTATAGAAACGCAATAAAAGCGAAAGAATAGTGGTTTTACCGGAACCAGTATGGCCTACCAGAGCTACTTTTTCACCTTTTTTCACCTTAAATGACACTCCTGATAATACTTCACGCCCTCCATCATACGAAAAAGAAACATTATCGAATTCGATGCAATCGGAAAACGTTGAAAATGCGCCATTAACGGTTTCAGATAATAAATCAGGATCTGAAGCGGATCTCAATACTGGCGATTCAAGACTATAAGTCTCTTCAGGCTCTAAAGTCAATATTTCAAAAATCCTTTCAGCGGCGACACGCGCCTTCTGAATAATGTTAAATTGTTCCGAAAGCCTTATAATAGGTTCAAAACACTGTCTTATATAACCTATAAACAAAACGAGCGTTCCAATAGTCAATTGCTTATCTAACGCCAGTGCGCCGCCGAAATATAATACGAACGAAAGCGTCAGGGCTTCAGCGAGAAGAATAGAATTATGAAATATTATTTCGAGAACTTCAGCGAAATAAAAAGATTCCTTTTTTTCCGTATTATGGTTATTCATTTTATTTTTCACCGTAGATTCATAATTAAAAGCTTGAACGCACTGCATTCCCTGTATATATTCCGACAGAAATTTGGATACCATAGAAGCTTTATCGCGCGCAACTTTAAAACGGCTCCGCAACGCACGCTGTATATAAAATGCACCGGCAAACAGAAATGGAAGTATTAAAATTACTATCAAAGTAAGTTTTACGCTCAAATAAAACATTACTCCTATCATACCGGCAAACATTAAAAGATCCTGAAACAAAGACATAACCGTATTAGTAAAAAGTTGACGTAAAGTTTCAGTATCGCTTTCAATACGCGATATCAGTTTACCCGCCGGATTTTTTTCAAAATATTTAAGCGGAAGCCTCAATATGTGTGAAAATAACCTGAGTTTTATATCGCACATTATCGACACGCCAGCTTTTTGAAGAGTGTACATTTGAAAGTAATTGCAGGCGAGCATTGCTATCTTAACGGCTATATACATACCGGCCGATACCCATATTCCACGGTAAAAACCATTCGCTATATCGACGTCGATAAGCCGTTTTATTATTATAGGGCCGAGTAAAGCAAGCGTAGATACTATTATTAACAGAAAAATTGCCGTTATTATACTCGTTAAATATGGTTTTACAAAATTATACAATTCTTTTTTCAATTTAATTAATTCACTCATAAATTTTCACTGCCTTTATAATCGATCGAAAATAAAAAAATAACGGGGCCGTTTATCAAACGGCCCCGCATTTATATAAAAAAATTATTGTCGGGAAGCGCCTACGCTATATCGCCTGCTTCAGTCTTTTTAATGTTGATTGTCGAACGATTCTTAATAGAATGCGCAAGATTTTTTTTGATTGCTCGAACTGCCTCAATATTAAAGACTACACGGCGGGGCCGATTCTGGTAATTAAGATAACCTCTATTAAAAAGATCCATACTCGCCGAACTGACAAGCCGAACCGTCTGGTTAGAACCACAAACAATTTCATTGAATGGATAATTACAAATCATCAGTACCCCTCCTTTACTTTAATATTATAACTTCAGATAATGTTATCAGAATTGTTTCTTTTTGTCAATCTTTTTTTGTTTTTTTTTGTTTTAATATTTTAAAAACCATTCATTAATAAATTACAGCCGGTATCAATTATTTAACTGCTTCAGGGTGTGCATCGAGATAATTACGATAATCAGTTTGAGCGCTTTTCAATTGTTCGAATGCTTTTAAAATTTCCGGCGACGAACCGTTTGACATATCGCTTTCTAACAGTCTTACATAATTTTGATATGCCGCAGTGTATCTGTCTTTAATAGCTTTTGACGAATCGTCCTGATAAACTTGCCGTGAATCGATTGAAGTCGAAACGGATGTATTTTTATCAGAAGGCTGCTGGATAGAAGGCAGCGTTGGATTAACGGCCGGTAAATCAGATGTCTTATTTTTATCTGCCGGTTCGACGCTTTCAGTAATACGGCCGCTGCTTTTAGTAACCTGTGGGTTAAAAGGAGAAACCGACTCTTTAGCTTTTTTATCTTTAAAATGTTTATAAACAAAAACACCCGCTATGACGACCCCGGCTATAATCAACGCCGGTAAAAATAAAGGCGATGCGGCAATAGCGGCCACCGCGCCGCCAACCGCTCCAAAACCAGCGGTAACCGCGCCGCCCACGGCCGCGCCAGTACCGGCGATAGCGCCGCCGACCGCCGCGCCGCCCACGGCGATAGCGCCAGCCGCGGCAGTTCCCATCGCAACCGCGCCGCCCGCAAGCGACGAAACCCCGCCGATTATAGCAGGCCATGCAAGAACCGCACCGGCGCCAATTAAACCGCCGGCAATAAGATGCTTCGTAGAAGCTCTGGCGGTATCATAAAACATCGATACTAAAGCGAAAGATATCATACATGCCACCAATATAATGTTATTAAAATTTCTCCTGTTAGATAAACTCATTTGCAGCATATCGCTCACCCCTTTAATACATATAAAAAATATATATAATAACTTTACTTCACTAAATTTATTTAAACAATACGATTTTTTAACTATATTTTTAACCTGTATTAATATTATACTACAAAATTTAGATTTTGGGGCTTTTATTTTTATATTTTTTATATTTTTTATTAAAAAAATAAAAAAAAATTGGGAGGTTTTTTCAACCTCCCAATAATTTATTTTTTAATTCATTTTATTTTTATTTTTTTACAACTAATTACCTCGAGCTGTTGCTCTTATTAATTAGCCGAGCCGGCAGCCGATTTCGTAAGTTTCTGATATTCGTCGAAAGCGGTCTTGTATTCGTTTAAAGCTTTCTGAACTTCAGGATCATCGGATGCTTTGCCGCCCGAAAGAAGATTGATATAATTTTTGTATGCGTTTACATATTTTTCATGTGCCGCAGAAACAGTAGTGTTTCCGGTGTTATCAGGAGCCGCGGTAACATTTTCAGCTACAGTGCCCATGTTCGGTTTTCTTTCAGCCGATGCGCCTTCGTTAAAGCTTGCAGTCGTAGGAGTAGAAGAAGACGAAGCTGCGGAACCGGAATTAACCTGCGCGGTTTCAGCCGCACCCATATTAGGATTAATCGAAGTAGGAATCGACGGGCTCGGAGTTGCAGCAACGGTACCGGTATTTGCTACTACCGTAGGAGCGCTTGTAGAGGTAACGCCGGTTGCAAACGGATTGATATTTTTAGAAAGTTTGGTGCCCGCGAATTTTTTCTTATAAATTATATAGCCTATTATAACCGCACCCGCGATTAAAAGAGCAGGAACAAAAAGCGGAGAAGCCGTAATAGCGGCAACAGCGCCGCCTATAGCTCCAAAACCAGCGGTAACTGCCGAACCAGCAGCAGCGCCAACGCCCGCGATAGCTCCGCCGACAGCGGCGCCACCAGTAGCAACGGCAGCGCCTGCGGCACCTACCGCGCCAACAACCGCACTACCGACACCAGCGGCTACCGAGCCAACCGCACCCGCAGCGCAGCCTAACGCCGCCGAAATAGTAGGCCATGCAAGAACCGCACCGGCACCCACAAGACCGCCGACAAGAAGATGTTTAACGTTAGCTTGCGCTTCGCCTAAAAATAAACTCGTAGCTGAAAAAGTCACCAACAAAATAACCGACAAAATCTGAACTGATAATCTTTTTGAAGTCATGCTAAACATAAGAATTCCTCCTTTAAATTTTTTTGAGTTTAGCCCGCCGCGGCTTGCCGCCGCTTGAATCACTCTCCAATTCGTCTGTCAAATACACGCTTGAATCATTTGTTTTAGAATCACCTTGCGTTTATCAAGTTACTCTAATTATACAAAATAACTTTACCTCTGTCAAGGAATGTCAAATTAATTTTTTATTTTTTTTATTAAATATATTTTTCAGCCTGTAACATTTTCATTAATTAAAAAATCACGCAATATTGTCTATACAATCTACCTGCACAATCAATACAACAGTTTGATAATCAATTTAATTCATCTATTATAAACTTATAAAACTGAATTTTTTTTGTTTTTTCGTTTTTTTTCATATAAAATATCGAACCGTTTAAATCAACTGTTATAAAATGATTTGTAAGCATTTCAGGCGAATGGAATATTTCGGTTCTGCCTTTAAAACGTCCATTTTTATTAAATTTATATACAAACGTTTTCTGTATACGATCCTCGCCAAAACCATAATGAGCTTCTATATAGGTATTTTCTTTCAGATCAGCGCCTATTATTCTTAAATTACGACAACTAAAACCGGGTTTTCCGAGCGTAAGCTCTTTTAACAACGCATGCCAATCAATTTTTCCACCGTTTAATTTCTCTTTAATCAGACGAGTTTCCTGCGTTCCGGTAGAAAGAGACATAATATAATCAGAACCGGCTCCGGTTATAGCGTAATCTTCTATTTTAAAAACATTTTTAACCTCGCTTACCACTCCATTTTTATATTTTAAAACAATATTTTTATGATCAGAAAAAAATACATTAAGCAACAATATATTTTCATCAAAATTATTTTTACCGTTGCCCGACGAACCGCAAGGCCATATATTCTGTATGCTCATTTCATTCAAATTTACGATATCGGGTGAAATAATTTTTAAATCAATCAACTTATATTCTTTTATCTGCGCTTCAGCATGTCCGGCAGTTTCATTTATATCGATAACGCCGATAACCGGAACCTGTTGAAACACTATAAAAAATCTTTTAAATTCTTTAAAATAAGCAATATCTATCGGATGATAAGAAAAAGGAAGCGCAAGTTCATAAATTAACTTTCCAGAAAGATTAAAAGCGCAAATTCTATTTTTTATAGAATCAAGAACAAAAATTTTATCTTCTTTTTCACACGCAACGATCGCTGCAGGAAAATAAAATTTATCATAACTCAATATTTTAGATTCATCGGTATCTTCACCGAGCATAACCGGCGTTTTATTTCCAATTTCAACTTCAAACAAAAAGTTGCCGTCAAACATATTTTCTTTCGCTTCACATTTAAAAGGAATTAAAATAAGTAAATGCGCTGTCACAAACAAACATAATAGCGCCGATAGTATCGGCGTAAACGTTAAAAATAACGAAAATTCTTTTAAATTAAGCCGAACCGCTTTTAAAGCCATTTAGTAATCTCCTTTATCCTTTATCCTTTATCCTCTAATTTTTTTATTTTTCACTCTTCATAACTGAATATTTTGAATTAAAAATCAATAATAATTATAAAATTAAATTTCAAGATATTTTTCAGCAAAATTTAAAAGCGAAGCCGCTTTATTTTCATCTTTTCTATCAATAACGGGCGCCTCGGCATAAATCCTCAAAACCGGCTCGGTTCCCGAAAATCTAAATAAAATCCATGAACCGTCATTTAAAAAATATTTATATCCGTCTCTGTCGCTGCATGAAACGACATTAAAACCGCAAATATTACATAACTTTTTATTAACCAATTTTTCCTTAATATTATTAAATTTTGTTTCATCAAATTTAAAATCTTTTCTATCATATACATAACGGCCATATTCCTTGAACATATCTTCGATTATAAGTTCGAGCGGTTTATTTTCAAACGCCATAACTTCGAGCAGGCAGAGTGCAAGAAAAAGCCCATCTCTTTCAGGAATATATGTATTTATGCCTATTCCTCCGCTTTCTTCACCGCCGATAATTATGTTTTTTGATTTATCAAGCATTAATTCCGCTATATATTTAAAGCCTATAGGCGTCTCATAAAGCGGCATGCCGTGCTTTTCAGCTATTTTTGAAAGAATAGACGTTACGGAAACTGTTTTAACTATGCCGCCGGTTTTCTTTTTATTTTTAACAATATGTCTGGCTAAAAGCGCAAAAATTATCTGTGGCGAGACAAAAACGCCTTCAGAAGTCATAGCGCCTATTCTATCGCCGTCACCATCAAAACAAAAACCGGCGGCATATTTTTGTTCCCGCGAGCGGTCGGCCATTATTTCAGACATCTTAACAAGATTTGACGCTATCGGTTCGGGATTAAAACCCGGAAATAATGGATTATGTTCGCTAAAAATTTCATCATAATCAATTTTAAGGCCGTATTCATTTACAAATCGTCCGAAAAAACCCGCCTGTGACCCAAACATCGGGTTAATTAAAAACCTGCCCGAAGCTTTTTTCAATATTTCCATATCAACCGATTTTGAAATATTATCAAGATAATCCGTTGATGGATCAATTATATTAACCGAAGCCGTTTTTTTTATTAAATAAGTTTCAATAAATTTCTCATGATCAAAACCATTCGCTATAATGCTATCCACCCGTTTTTGTATTTCTAATATAACCGAAGCCGGGGCTGAAGAACCATCCGAAGTTTTTATTTTTATTCCATTATATTCAAAAGAATTATGCGATGCGGTTATCATAATGCCAGGCGAAGCGCCCGTTTTTTTTATATAATAAGAAAGCGCCGGCGTGGGAAGCGGGCCGCCGGCCATATCCACGGTTATCGAATAACCTGCAAATATATCCGCTATACGGCGGGCAAAACGGTCGGATAAAAAACGCCTGTCGAAAAAAACGGCTGTTTTTAAATTCAATCCATTACTATAAATATAATCACAAACCGCAAGCGCCACTATTTCAACGGCTTCGAATGTAAAATCTTTAGATATTACACCTCTAAATCCATCGGTACCAAATTTTATTGAAATTTTTTTTTCGTTTTTTATTTTATTTTCATTATCAATCAATTTTTTCATATCGTTAAAAATGCTCTCCTTGACTTTATAATTATATTCAAACATTATATTTATCAACCCGGCCATTTTAAAAAGCTGAATATAAATAATTTTTAGTTAGTGTATCTATTAAAAATATATCTATTTTAACATAGTAAAAGACAAATATCAATAAAATAAAGGTTATATAAATTTGATTTCAAAAAATTATAATTTGATTTTATCAAATAATTATGATATCATAGGTTTGTTATGGATGAAAAGGCTTTATTAATAGGTTTTCGCGACAGCATAAAACTCAATATATACTTAGATTATAAAAACAATGAAGATATCTATATGCAATTCGGCACTGAACTTAAATTTAGCCGCGCCGATTATCAGGCATTTTTAAGTTTTATGCGTACCGTCGGTCAGATAGTCACTCCTGAAAAAATAGTTCGCAGCAAGCCCGGCATTATTTCTCCTAAAAGTATGGCGCAAACCGGATTTGTAATGCTTCAGGACAACGGTTATCTTAAAATAGAATATAAAGGATTTATAAAAACTCTTGCTCAACCTACTTATTTTGAATTTACGCAGGAACTTGAAATATCCGCGCAAAATCTTGACCGTTACGATAAAATAAAAGAAATGACGCCCGAAGCGCGCGCGGCCCTCGGTATAGATGAAGCGGGCCGGCCGCTCGTAGTCAAAGATACGCTTTATACGATAAGACTTATAGGTTACGCCTTCGCCGTAATATTAATGATGCTCGACATGGTGCTTCTGGTAGCCTCCATATTCAATCCCATGATGCTTTATCTGGTAGCGATCATAGCGCTTTCTATCATACTCGCGTATCTATTGCTGCCGGCATCCGAAAAAAAAGCTTTATCAATGTTCGTATTTAACATAAAATGTTTTATGGAAAAAGATTTCTGGACTATAGCCGATTCCCTTCCAATTTCGCGAAAAACCATAGAAATGTTCATAGTTCTTTTAATTGTAATGACTATAATGACCGCATATTTTTCAAAATCAATTCCAATGATTCTTAAATGGGGAAAAAGTTTATACGCCGAAGCTCCAGCCGAAGTGGGCGACAACGAAGACATATTAAAAGCGCTCACCATTACAGGAGGCCGGGGCGCATATTTCGATCCCGATAAAAAATGCACGGCTTTAGGCCCATTTTATAAAGTATTTTTTGACGCCGTAATGTCGAGCCGCGTTACTTTAAAAAAAGCGGTAGCGTTTACTTCTATAGGTTCTAACAACGCATCATTATCTTACGATATCGAAGGTGAAATATTAACCGGCGGAAGCGTAGCGGGAGTGCAGGAATTCACGGCGCGAGTCCAGCGGCATAAAGCCGTCGTTGACATACAAACCGAACCAACAGTTAATGGCTCAAGTTTTAAAATAAAATGTATATTCAGCCACGGAACGCCTTCATATTTTAAACGAATGAAGCTGACTAAAGCCAATAAAAAAATATTCAACGATATGACGCGAAAAAACCTGTATATGATAGCAGGAAATGTTCCGCTGAGCAGCGGCGGCATGGTATCCACTCCCAAACGCGACCGAAATATATTCGAATTTTCTTATACTACTCAAATAAAAAATTTCGGGCATATCATAACCTTTTTAACTTCGATGGAAGCCGAGCAGGCATGCCTTCAAATCGTCGTTGACGAATTATCAAGGACTAATTCGGGCGATTACGATATGAAAATAAGAGTGGTATTCGCGGGATCAAAATAAATGAACCCTCTGCATAAAATCTAAAATAATCTAAATCCGTTTGAATTTTTTAAAATATTATTTAAATAAAAAAACGGCTATTTAAACAGATTCATAAATTAAATTCTCTGCTCAAGACCCTGATACGCCATTACCACTTCTAATTTTTTACCTTCGTTATGAGGCAGCTTCAACTGTTCGCCGCAATATTTTAATGCCTGTTCCATAAGTTCTTCAAGTTTAAAATCATCGCGCATTGGTTCATGATGCCCCAGTACTACGGTTTTAACTCCAGCGGCAAGAGCGTTTTTAATACCCCATTCATAAGTGCTATGTCCCCAATCAAATTTAGTTAATGCGCCTGTAAGCGTTCCCGGCGTACCCACATATTCGGCGGGAGTGTACTGACTATCATAATATAAAACATCGGCATTTCTGGCTAACTTAATCAAACGCGGATCGGGTGAATCTTTATGCTCAGTATCGGTGGCACATACGAATTTTTTATCTCCAGCCTCTATTTTATAAGCAAAAACTGAGTCAGGATGAGTTAATTCCTGATAAGTAACCTTAGCCCCGCCGGCCTGAATAAAATTCGGTTCCAGCCTTCCTAATTCAATACAATTTTTATTGCATGGCATGTCTTCCCAGACTACCGGAAAATTAGGATATTCCTGCTGACCGGCCAGAACATCGGAAAGTCTCTGACGGGTATTGCTTTTACCATAAAAATGAAGATTAATACGAAAATCACCCGGAAGAAAACCGGGAGCGAAAAAAGGAAAACCCTGAAGATGGTCCCAGTGATAATGAGTAAAAAACAGGAAAATCTCTTTATTATAGCTTGCTACGCTATTTAATGGATTAAGGTTTCCGGCGGCAAAAATTCTTCCGAGAAGAGTTTTGCCAAGTCCGCGCGCGCCGGTACCCGCGTCTATCATTATAAGCGGTGAATCTTTAACCTGAATCTCAAAACATGTAGTATCGCCGCCATAAGTGCCCGATAAAGAAAGCGGAAGAGATTTTAAATAAGACTCTATCTTATCGCTGTCACAATTACTGCCGAATAATTTTTCAATACCGCCGTCGGCCGAAATTCTTTTAATTAATGCAGATTCTTTTTCATAAAGCTGCTCGCCCGTCAATGGCGCAGGAATGCTTCCACGCACTCCCCAATACTTAATAATCATGGTATCGTTACCAGCATGGCTCATCACTCATAACCGCCTTTTTACTTATCATTATTTTAATAAAATACACGCTAATTTTTGATCGGCACTTTCAAATTTAGTTTTTATTTTTATAATTTTATATCATAGGCAATATTTCGTTTTTAATATATTCCCCGAAACTTTCTTTGAGATCATCGCGCATTAACGCCATTTCTACTATCGCCTTTAAATATCCGAGCCGGTCGCCCACGTCGTATCGCCTTCCTGTAAATTGACAGCCATATATAGCCTGACGGGTATTCAGTTTAGCGAGAGCGTCAGTAAGCTGAATTTCTCCGCCTTTTCCAGGAACCGTATTTTGAAGAATTTCAAATATTTCAGGAGTAATAATATAACGTCCGATAATAGCGAGATCAGACGGAGCTTTTTCAACTTCAGGTTTTTCAACAAGCTCCTCAATTAAATAAATGGCATCTTCGATAGTTTTAGGCTTGATGCAGCCATAAGAACTTATACTATTCATCGGGACTTTTAAAAGAGCTATAACCGAAGATCTATATTTATTATGAACATTTATCAATTGCTTGAGACAGGGTTCTTCAGAATCTATAATATCATCGCCAAGCATAACGGCAAACGGTTCATTTCCGACGAATGCTTTAGCGCATAAAATCGCATGTCCAAGACCCTTTGGTTCTTTTTGACGAACATAATGAATATTTATCATTGATGAAATATCCTGCAACTCATTAAGCTCTTTTTCCATCTTTTTCTGTGAAAGATAATATTCGAGCTCAAACGACTTATCAAAATGATCTTCTATAGCGCGTTTTCCACGACCCGTCACTATAAGTATCTCTTCTATTCCTGATTTAACGGCCTCTTCTATTACATACTGAATAGTAGGTTTATCTACTATCGGCAGCATTTCTTTAGGCTGAGCTTTCGTCGCCGGAAGAAAGCGGGTGCCAAGACCGGCCGCCGGAAGCACGGCTTTTTTTATCATAAAAACACCTCGTTCTTTAAATTACATATTTAATTAACACATTATTTATAGATAGACTGATTTAAATATGTTTATTTTTAAATAAGTCTATCAAAATTTTACAAATTATTCAATTCTTTTATTTTATATATATGAGTCTGCTATAAAAATTAAGAAAACAACTGAAATCGACTATGAAAAATCTTATAAAAATGTTGTGATTTTACAAAAATTTATCTTTTAAGAAAAGAATAATATTATATAAAAAAACGGCGAACCTGTTTATATCACTGTTCGCCGCTTATTTTATATTAATGATTAAATTTTATTAATTATTGATGATTTTTATTAAACATAACATTTTATTTTTTATGTTTTAAAATCATTCAGTTACTATTTAGACTTACTTGCATCGGCTTTTGAAGCTTCAACTGAAGCTGCCTGATTTTTTGACATATATTCTTCATATTCGTTAAAAGCCTGTTTATATTCCTGTAATGCCTGCTGGCCTTCAGCAGTTTCGCCTTTACCTTCAGAAAGAAGCTGGGCATATCTCTGATAAGCTGCGACCATTTTATTTTTCAAACTTGTAGCGTCATTATTGCCGCCCGGCTGTACTGAATTTTTATCGGGTATAAAACCGACGCCTGTATTGCCGTCTTTATTTATAAACGGATTTGTGCCAGAAGATTGCCCGTCTGCCGGTCCGACATTTACACTTAAACCACCAGGGCCAACGCCGTATCTGATATTTTTAACTTCATTGCCTTTTTTGCCGCGAATTAATTCTACTACTTTACCGCCTATGAAGTTACCGATGATACCACCTATCATCGAGCCTATGCCGGGCAAAAGGAGAGAACCGAGGGTAGCGCCTATGGTCGAACCTATAGCGCGGCCGACAAGATCCGCCTTATCGATAGAAGCCCATGCTTTTTTAAAGGAAGGTTTCTGTCCGGCTGCAAGATCGTTACCCATACTGCCGCCTATAGCGCCGCCGGCCATAGAGAATATTGCGGGCATAAACGCGCCAAGCACGGGGCCTACTACAGGAATAGTCGATGCAAAGGTTCCTACAACGGCGCCGGCAGCTGAACCAAGACCCGAACCTACAAACGAGCCCACAAATTCACCGGTAGCTAAATAACCAACCGCTTTACCAATATCTAATTTTTCGCCGTTTTTAGCCTGTTCGAACAATTTAAAGCCAACGGTAAGACCTGCTGAAAGGCCTATGCTCTTTAACGAAAACGATTGTTTTAAAGCTTCTTTTCCAGCCTGACCCGCGGCAATCGAAGTTTCTTTTCCCCATTTATAACCTTTTTCCCATGCATTCTGTTTAGCATCGGCAGCCGGTACGCCATCAACATCGCCGGACGCAGCCCCCGCCCCGGATACGCCGTCAGGATCGGAAGAAGCGGCAGGCGCGCCATCGGCATCAGCTGAAGATGCAGGTGCGCCGTCAGGATCGGAAGAAGCGGCAGGCGCGCCGTCGGCATCAGCTGAAGCGGCAGGTACACCGTCAGGATCAGAAGAAGCCGGAGGTACGCCATCGGCATCGGCTGAAGGCGCAGGTACGCCGTCAACGTCGCCGCTGGTAGAAGCTGAAGGTGCGGCGCCATCCATATCGCCGGTCGTCGAAGTCGAAGAAGAACCGGCGTCTGCCGTGCCGCCGCTAGCAGGAGCGCCGTCAATATCGCCGGACGAAGTGCCGCCACCGGTCGTTGACGGTACGCCGTCAATATCGCCGGTCGTCGAAGCCGAAGAAGAACCGGCGTCTGCCGTGCCGCCGCTAACGGGAGCGCCATCTATATCTCCA
The DNA here is from genome assembly GCA_964421195.1 of uncultured bacterium. Lineage (GTDB taxonomy): Bacteria > Muiribacteriota > UBA9980 > UBA9980 > UBA9980 > UBA9980. Next base: position 18,886 of record CAYQWL010000011.1, read on the forward strand.
GTCGATACGCTGCCGCCGCCGGTCGTTGACGGTACGCCGTCAATATCGCCCATACCGCCTGAAGCCGAAGGAGTGGACGGAGTGGAAGCGGATGCGGAACCGGTATCGACGGAACCGCCGCTAACGGGAGCCGAAGGCGTAGAAGGCACGCCGTCAATATCGCCCATACCGCCTGAAGCCGAAGGAGTGGACGGAGTGGAAGCGGATGCGGAACCGGTATCGACGGAACCGCCGCTAACAGGAACCGAAGGCGTAGAAGGAGTAGAAGTATTGGAAGCCGGCGAAGAAACCGCCGGTGAACCGGGATTAGCCGCCGGAACATTAACGCCCGCCTGAGCGCCTTCAGCGCCAGACCCATTGTTGATTATATAAGTATTTTTGTTGATAATAACAGTTTTATTACCTGAATTTACATTATTAGTAGTCGTAGTTGTTGTAGTGGTATTTGCCGAATCGCTTATTCTTGTAGAAGTATTAGCCGAACGTGAAACGTTAGTAGCCGTAGAACTATCTGTAAAATTACCGGAATCGGCTATTCTGGTTGAATTGGTAGTAGTTGTAGAAGTGCTTGTAGAAAGATTTCTTGAATCGGTAAATTTAGCATTAGTAGTAGTAGTAGCCACATTACCCGAATCGCTTATTCTCGTAGAAGTAGCGGTTATATTGCCCGAATCAGCCACTTTCGCAGAAGTGGTGGTAGAAGTAGTCGTTGTACGAGCATTATTAGTATTTGCCGTATTTGAAGTAGTGGAGGTAGAGGTATTCGAAGTGGTGCTCGGAGCGTTTACGGTCGTAGTTTTGGTTACGGCAGGCGTATTGGATGCAGTAGTATTCGAAGTAGTATTAACGGCTACGGGCGTTGAAGGCCCCGTGCCGGAAGTAGCATTATTAACCGTATTAGTAGCCGGAATAGGAGAATTATCGGCAAACTTCCATGTTTTAAAAAGTCCGTTAGAATCACGCACAACGACACGCGCGCGGCCGTCAGACCATGTTTCAGTAACGGCCTTTCCCCATGTTACAAAATGCCCCTTAGTATCGCGCACTACCCAGTATTGATTACCATCAGCCCATGTTTCATAAGCTCCGGTACCCGTAGTCGTAACCTGGCCTTTAGGCGAGCTTACGAGCCAATCGGTCGAACTCGAAGAAGATGCGGCATTAGCGGACGTTATAACGGGCGCAAATATGCCCATAACGAAAGTCGCTATAAGGTACACAATAAATATTTTTTTTAGCATCATTCGTTTCATAAAAATCACCTTTCCTTAATAAACTTGAATAACCGTCAAATTACCTTAACCAAAAAAAGATAATTAATTTACGATATCACCTCCGAATATAATAATAAAAAGTACAAATTAGAAATTCATAAAACCCGTGTCTATTATTTCTATTATTTAACGTAACTACAATATAAAATAAAAAAATAAAAAATAATATTTTTACAATTATCATAACAATTATATTAAAAATAATAACCCTTGTCAAGAAATCGAGTTTTTTTTAATTAATAATTTTTATAAAAGACTCGATTCTTATCTTATCACGTTCATTAAGCTTACCGCCGCCCGCATATTCAAGCGAAAGATATTTTTCATAAATATTTTTATTAAAAAAATGATCTTCAAGCTCATAATGGGAAAATTTCGGAAAAATATGAATTAAACCTATCTTCAAAAATGGATTCAATTTTTTGTAATAACTAATCCGGCCTAAAATATTTTCGAGCCGTTTAGTTATATTAAGAACCATATCAGAATGAAATATGTTTCGGTCAATAGATTTAATTAAAATATCATAATACTCGAAATATAATACATTAACATTCCATGAATTTAAATAATCAAAAAAGTCATTAAATAAAGGAGGTGTTGAACCAATAATAATAATATTTTTTTTACGGGTATTATAATTTGATAAAAACATATTAAATTTTTTTTTAATTTCATTTAATAAAAAATTATGGCCATATATTTGATTTGATGTATAAAAAGATGGGCTATGTTTCTGCTCGTTATTATAATCAAGATTGTTAAATGAAAAACATGTATTTTCAAATGAAAGCCCATTAAAATTTTCTATGCAGGCAAGAGTATCACGTGGCGTAAACTTATTTGAATAAAATAAATTATAACAATTTATATTTTCATTTTTAATTTTAAGTATGTGTTTATATTTATTTTCTTTATTACCTTCATTTTTATATATTTTTTTTATTTCAGAAACACAGATATTATTATTTTTTTTCAACAATGACAAAAAACCCGCGAGAATTTTCACCATGGGATTTATATTAGCGCAATGCAAAAACTGTTCGCCAAGATTTTCAAGTTCATAGCAGAGATCATTTTCTATCGAAAAATCATATAAATTTCTAAAATCATCGATAGCAATACTCGATTTGCCGGCAGACGATTTATTAGCGGAAATAGAAAAAATTAATTCATCGATTTGAAATGACGGCATAAAAGAAATTATTAAATTATTTATTTTTTTTACTTGCATATACAGTAAAATATGATACAATTAAATTAGATAGTAAGGAGGAAATGCCTATGAGCGATAAAAAAATTCAACTGCTTATAGTCGATGACGACGAAGACATTGTGCTGATGATGAAAGATTTTTTCGATGTCGCTGAAAATTCAAAGCATTTTTTATTAACAACTTCTAAAAGTTTTGAAGAAGCCATGTCAATTATTAACATTCAAAAATTCGATGCGTTAATCACAGACATTACAATTCCCGGAGGCGACGGATTATTATTAGCCGATTCCATATACCAGACCAACAAAAATGCCTTTATAGTCATTATGAGCGGGTGGAGCACACCGCCCGGCAAAACTCATAGCGCCGAAATTAAAATCGATGCTTATTTAAAAAAACCATTCGAATTCGACAAATTCGATGAAATCATCACTACTATCGCTTCCGTTTTCAACAAGCAAACAGCTATTTCAAAATAATTTTCAAGGCAAATTATAAACTCGAATTTATAGTTTATATTTTCAATTTATATTATTTCTTTATTTTAGCACTATTTTTATTAATATACAATAAAAATTAAAAATTAAATAAAAAAACAGGAAAGCTATAAAAACTTTCCTGTTTTTTTATTTTTTAATTACCGTTCAGAATAATTTTATTATTCATAAAGCATCAAATAAATTTTATTCCTGGCAATTATGTATTTTTATTTTTTACCGTATTAAAATTTTCTATACAAATGTTCAACCGCTTTAGCGAGAGAATAATTCATTATAGATCCCGTGCCTCGAAACATACCAAAAGCCTGATCTTTTCTACGTTCACTTACAACGTTATCATATATAAAAGCACATTCAGAAGCTTTAAATACTTTAGTCGAAAGCTCTACATCGCCATAATTATGAACGCCGGATATTATACCGCCGAGAAGCAGTCCCGCAAGCCTCACTTTTTTATAACGGCTATATTTTTTTATCTCGCCGCAAACGATCATATCGGCTTCAAGGCAGCGCGCTATGCGATCCATATCATATTCATTAAATTCACAGGGACAGGAATTTGATATTAAATGAGAGATACGGTCCGCATCAATAACCGAATACCCTTTATTTCTAAATTCATCGGCAACGGCGTTATACACTCTATTCTCCGCTTCATTATGCCCCGAAAGATTATTAAAAGGAAGAACCGCAACGCGGCCGCGGCAATATGTTAAACGGCCCGGCCTGGTACTGATAGTGTTAGCGGAACGGCTGCGATAATTTTTAAGCATCTGATTATATCTATCGAGTGTAATGGACCGACGGCAGGAAGGGCATGAACAATCAACCGGGCATCCTGCTGTTTCAACATGCTTAGAAATACAATCATCACACATATAAACATCAGAATTCATTTTTGATAATACAATTTTTTTCTCTTCATCTACCAGCTGCGTAACAGTTACTTTTTTTGCCTTGAGCGCCTCTTTAACCATCATACGCGCCTCGCCGCGAGAGATAGCGCGGCCGTGAGCTAAACAATAAGAAGCCACATAACCTTCAAGCGACATATAATTAGCTTCTGCTGTAAACGGCCTGATTCCAGTTAAATCAGGTATAATAATATAATCGGATGAAAAAGAAGGGAGAACTAAAAACATAACTGAACCAACCGCAAAACATAAAGTCATTACCGATAAAACAGCCGAACGCGTATTACGCCTTTGATGTTCGATATGATTTTTAATACTCTGAACAATCAACGTTCCGCTTTCATTAGAACCATACCCGAAATAATCGATTGCCATAATAATAAAAATCTGGGCCAGTATCAATGAAATAAAAACATCAGCGCCGGAAAATAAAGACATAACCGATAAAAATAAAGTACACTTTAAAACTAACGAAAGCGAATTTAACATACAACCACCTCTGTTATTAATAACATTAATTATTATTATATTCCGGGAAAAATAAAAAACCGCCCCTGAAACAGGCCGGTATCATCATGATAAAAATATTCTTCCGTGATAAGATGATAAATGTGCTAAAAATGTACTGACTGAATGGACTGAATAAACGATTAAAACCGAATTTTAAAAACTAACTGACTTTAAACTAAGGATAACACTATTTTATATATTTTGTCAATACATATTCATAAAATAAAATAAAAACCGATAATATATAACGATGATAGGTGTAATGTACCATTTAAAATTAAATAAAAATATTAAATAAAACAAATTTTAATATAATTCAAAGGTAAGTAAGGGGTAAAAAAATAAATCCATTAAAATCATTGGTTTATTCATTAGAGTAATTTTAATATAATAAAGAGGATAATTTATGAAAAAAAGAAATCTTAATTCAAATTCTTTTAAAATTTTTACAATCCTGATTTTTACATTATCTTCAATTTTTCTAATTAATTCAAATGGAGAATGTAAACCGACAGGCGGCGTAAAACTCGAAGGCATTATAACCTGCTCGCAATCAGCTGCATTAATTAGCAACGCTTCCGTTACCGCCGGCGGAAGAACCGTTAAAAGCGATGAAAACGGCCATTATATAATTTCAGGATTATTACCGGGAAAAATTATAATCGAAATTAAAAAAGCGGGATATGAAAATTATGACGAGTCTATTAGAGTAACTAAAGGCACAAATTCATTTAATGTAAAATTAAAAGCTGCCAGAGGCCAGGTAGAAAGATGCGCGATTATAACAGAAGATAGAAGCGGGAAAATTACAGCTGAAAATTACGACGAATTAATACGAGAAAGCAGGCGGAGACGAAGCGGTTATCAGAATAAAAATGCAGCCGTTTCTAATGAAATGGCTGTTCAAATTAAAGGAAGAAATTATATAACCGGAAAAGTAATCGATATGGCCAGCGGCGTTCCAGTATCACGCGCTAAAATCAATATAGACGGTGAAATTTATTTTTCAGACACTTCGGGAGAATTCATATCGAAGCCAATCATACGGTCGCAGGCAATGATAAGAGCTGAATCGCCGGCATATAACGCTTATGAAAGTAATATAAAAATAACCGGAGGTAAAAATAAATTAAAAATATTACTGATGCCTCTACCACAAAATTCAATGGCATACACCGGTTTTGATCAAAACAAAATTATAGAATATTCAAAATTCAGCCAGCGCTACGCAAGCATATCAGGACACGTCCGCGACGCAAAAACCAGAAACCCGATAATCAACGCGACCGTCATAATAGCGGCTAAAAGCGCTCAAACCAATTCACAGGGTTTTTATACCATCGACGGATTGGCTATGGGCCATGCGGATGTAACTATAATAGCCGGAAATTACGGAGTATATAAAGGAAACGTTAATTTAACTAAAGTATCGAACTTAAACGATGTCGCCCTCAGCGCCGAAGAAAAATACAGTTCCGTCAGCGGCAGCGTAATAGAAAAAGAAACGGGCCGGCCGATACACGGCGCAAAAATTCAGATCGGAAATAAAATAGTAGTAAGCGATCAATATGGAACTTTTAATATTAAAGATATCGCTTATGATTATTATAACCTCATGGTCGAACAAAAAGGCTATCAGCGAATAGAAAAAGCGATGTCGGTCAATCAGGAATCGATAAACGTAACGGTAGAATTAGCCGACGAATACCAGATAGCAAAATAGCCACGGCAAAAAAAAGTAAAGTCTGGTGAAAAATGCCGGTATATCAATATAAAGCGCGTGACGAACGCGGAAAAATAATCGAAGATCTTATATATGCGGCTTCTAAGTCCTCAGCGGTAAATGAACTTGCCCGTAAAGGACTTGAAGCTATTACTATCGATATTCAAAAAGAAGAAACTTACGCAACGGGTTCTGAATTTATAACCAGTATAAGCCTTCAAGAACTGGCGCGTTTTTCAAGATATTTTGCCGTGCTTATAAAAGGCGGAGTACCGGTACTTGAATGCCTTGAAATACTTCATGGTGAAGCAAAAAGCAAAGCATTAAAACTCCTCGCTTTAAAAGTCAAAAACCAGGTAGAAGGAGGAATGGCTCTTCACGCCGCTTTTGGAGAACATAAACGCTATATCCCGAAATTATTTATTGATTTGATTAAAGTCGGAGAATTATCGGGAAAATTATTCGAAAGTTTTACGCGTATAACTGAATATCTTGAAAAAACCATAGAATTCAGACGTAAATTGCGCGACGCGCTTACCTATCCTGCATTTTTAGTATTTTTTATATTTCTTTTAGTAACTTATGTAATAACGCTTTTAATACCAAGATTCGAGGAAATATACAAAGTTCTCGAAGGTGAACTGCCGCTTCCGACACAATTATTACTGCAATTCGGACAATTTTCAAGAGACAATTTCTGGCTGATAATAGGAACGACATTTTTAATTATTATCTTATACTTAGAATTCGCCGCTACTAAAATCGGAAGAAAATTTATCGATCATATTAAATTAAGGCTTCCTATCGTAAGCCCTTTAATTATTCAATACAACATTACACATTTCGTTAAAAGTACGAGTTTAATGTTTTTTTCCGGCTATACATTTATCAATTCAATGCGCGAAGCGACCAATACGGTAGAAAACATTCCTTTAACCGATGAACTCAACCAGATATGCGAACGAATCGAAAACGGACAATCAATACATGATTCATTTAAAAAAGGAAAATATATCCCTACATTTACGACAAGCATGCTCAAAGTTGGTGAAAAATCAAATAATTTATATGAAATGCTTGAAAATATAGTAGATTTCAATGAACGGGAACTCGATTACGCGACAAATACTTTTTTAAGAGTCATGGAACCCGTCATTATAGTAACGCTCGCGATCGTTGTCGGAACGATATTATTCGCGGCTTACCTGCCGGTACTTTCGATGTCGCGCTTGATAAAAGTATAAAAATAAATAATATAATAAGCAAATAATTAAATAAATCAACATTACTTGACAGATCAAATAATAATTTAAAAATATAAAAGGCAGTGTGGTAAAAATGACCGTAAAAAAAAGAAAAAACATTACGCTTAATTACATAGTTCCCGCTATTTTATTTATAATACTCACATTCAGCGGCAGCGCCTTCGCTCTTTCGTTCGATACGGTTTCAAAAATCACCCTCAATGAAACTCCCGAAGGCCTCAGGATATCTTTTATAAGCGACGATCCGCTTAAATTCAGCGACATCGACGTACGCAACGAAGCAAAAGGCAGCGTGGTAATATGCGATCTTTTAAACCTTCAAATCGAAAAAGCCGGCGAAGTTATCCCGGTTCAAAAATCAGGCGTAAACGTTATTCAAATATCTAAAGTAAAAGACAATCCAAAAGTATCGAGAGCGGTATTCGTACTTTCACAGGCCGTAGATTATAAGGTATTTAAAAATATAAATGAAATATATTTTATATTTTATAATAAAATAAGAAACGGCGCAGGAGAAATAAAATTAAGCGGCGGACGCCCGCCTTCGAATAATACCATAAAAAAATACAGCGATCTTTTAACGGACGAATCGATCAAACATGAATTTCATTTCGATAACATGCCGGTAGAAGAAGTAGTTAAAAAATTCGCGGCAAAAACAAAAATGAATATCGTAATTAAAAATACAGCGCACGGTAAAATAACCGCTCATATTCAGGGCAACCTTTATGAACTGCTCGAAGGAATTTTTAAATATAACGGCTTTAATTATAGCGTGGATGAAACAAGTATAGCAATAATAGGAAGATCTAATTCCGAAGAAATGGAAGTCGAACTTAAATTAAAAGAACTCACCTTCAGAGAAGTCGCCGAAACTATATCAGAAATGGCTAACATAAACGTAGTCATAGATAAAGATATACCACAGGAGCAAAAAGTAAGTTTTTACGTTCATAAAATGAAGCTGCTCGACGCAATGAAACTTCTCGCTAAAATGTATGACTATACGGTAGTAAAAATCGACGAAGGCACTTATGTAATTACAAGAAAAGCGAATGAAGACACCTACGTTAAAAAGATTAAAAAAATATTCAGTTTTAAAAATTCCGATCCTAAAGATATAATCAGTTTAATCAACAGTTCATCCGAACTAAAAGCCATATTCAATACAAATAGTTTCAGCATCGACAGCCGCACCAACAACCTTCTCGTTTACGACACGCCTAAAAATATTAAAACGCTCGAAGATCTTATCGTAAAAATCGACCGCGGCGTAAGGCAGGTAGATATAGAAGTCAAATTAGTAGAAGTCCAGCGGGACGGGCTTTCACGGCTCGGAATCAAGGCCGCTTCCGCCATAGGATTTGCCGATATCACCAAAAAATTAAAAGTCGAAAATATAAACGCGACGATGGAATTTCTTGAAAATAACAATAAAGCGAAGGTCCTCGCCAGCCCCCGCCTTCTCGTAGTAAATAACAGACAGGCCACGACGCTCATCGGCGAAGAAATCCCGGTGCCGTATTATGATTATGTAATGGCCACCAACGGCGCGACTTATTTTGAATCAAACAATAATATTTATAACAATACAAATAATAATAACAATAATAATAGCGGATATAATAGCGGATATAATAGCGGATATAATAGCGGATACAGTTATAATACCGGATATAACAATCCATTCGCCTTTCTCGGACTTACCGGAACCAGCGGGACCAATAACGCCTCGCTTCAAAACGCGCTGTCTAATATTTCGTACCTGCCCGTTAAACGTTATAAAATGGAAGACGTGGGCATAAAACTCAATATAAAACCTCAAATCCATTCAGATACCGAAGTAACAATCGATTTAAACGTCGAAGTATCTACTCTTCTCGACGTTACAAGCGATGGGCAGATACACCGCGGCACGCGCAAAACCAACACTATCGTAAGATTAAAAGACAATAATACGGCCGTATTCGGCGGAATAATAAAACAGGACGAACGTTCGCAAACTATAAAGGTGCCGCTGCTCGGAGATATTCCACGCCTCGGCCGGCTGTTTTCACACGTAACTAAAACGCGCGTGGATACCGAAATGATAATGCTTATAACGCCGCATATAACTCCTTTCGATATGCCGCGCAAAGACGAAAAAGACGATGGAATAAACGAATTTATATCAAGCAGTTTTCAATATTAACCGCGATCGCATCCAAATCATAATAACAAAATATAAGTTAAATAACGAAATTTAAAATAATTTATCGAACCCTATATTCAATAATACTTTACTATGCGATAATATAAAAAATAGAGGTAAACAAATGAATGAATTCATACCGGTATATGAAATAAAACCAGAAACTAAATTTCATTATAAAAAAGAAATACTCGATATAACCAGAATGGAATCGGAATTAAATAAAGAAATCTGGTTTAAAAACTATAACGCCAACGGCGTTCTTCTTAAAAAACATAAAAAAGCCGACATTTTGTTTAATGATAAAAAATGGGAACAGCAGGAATGTTTAATAGTCGGTTCCGGACCGTCCCTGGATATGGATATTGAAAATATTAAAAAATATCGTAAAAATATAAATATTATCTGTATAGATTCCGCATTAAACGCTCTCATTAAAAACGGAATAAAACCTAATTTCGTTTTCACTAAAAATTGCGGCGAACAGATAGTAGATTTATTCAGCGGTTTTCCGACAACCGATCTTAAAATAATCGCCAATTTATTTCAGCCGCCCGAACTTTTCAAAAAATGCAAAAGCGATTATTACTTATACGTTCCATTTGATGAAGATGTATTTTTAAATAATTTCTCACAACTCAATCCTCATATTCCAAAAATTCTTAATAAACCGAGCACTTTAGCTATGGCTTTTATTTTAGCCCGCTGTATGAATTTTAAAACTATTTATCTTCTCGGCGCGGATTTTTGCTTCGAAGATAAAAATAAAATATATTGCAGCGATTGTTTATATAAAGATAATTATCCAGGCGATGAGCAATTATGTAAACTCGAAAATATTTTTCTCGATAAAGTTCCGACGTATAAAAACCTGTTTTATTCATCTGAAGACCTTTTTAGAATCATAGCGAACGAATCGCCGCACCGGGTTTATAACTGCTCTCAAAATTCCATTCTATACAACTTAAACTGGCTGCCGTTCGAAGAAATAATGAAAAGAATAGAGGCCAAAAAAACGAATTTCTTCGATAACGCGACCATTCAGCATACGTCAGGCGACGCGCAGGTAGATAGAATGAACGATATCACCATGAATTATTTTAAAGCGCTTATGTCAAAAAGCATGTTTAAAAACCTTAAAAGATACGAAAAAGAAGAAAACATAGGCAAATTATTCGATACTAAAGGGCAATACACCGATAAACATTGTTTGGTATGCGGCGCCGGGCCTTCATTAAATGAAAACATCGAATTAATAAAAAAATATAGAGAACATTTTACTATTTTTGGAGTGGATTCATCCTTAAAGCCATTATATAAAAAAGGCGTTTTTCCAGATTACGTATTAACCATAGATCCATGCGACACTTCTTTATTTTTCAAAGATTATAAAAACGAGCGGACCATATTAATCGCGAGCGTCCATACTCATTATAAAGGAATAGAAGCATGGGAGAATAAAATATATTTTTATTTTCCGCTCCCCATTAAAAAATTCGATTACTGGCTTATAAGTTTAATAGAAGGATATAACCAGATACCATTCCTTACGCCGTTTAATAACTGCGGAAGCACATCGGTGCTTCTCGCTTTAGATCTCGGCTTTAAAGATATCGCCGTTACCGGCATAGATTTTTCATATACAGATAACCGCTGGTACACCCAGGAAGCGGTTACCGAAGAAATATTCGGCCTCGAAAAAATAGACGACGCTAATAAAATAGAAAGAAATTTTAACCGTATGGGATTGGAAAAAATTAAAAATTGCGTCGGAGAAGACGTATATACCGACGCCACTTTTAAAACTTACGCCGAAACGCTTGAAAATTATATTAGAATAAATAAAATAACTAACGTTACAAACGTGGGCAGAAGCGCTCTAAAAATACCGTATATTCCATTTGAAGAATATATTAAAACAAAAATATTAAACTATAAGCAATAAACGGAAAAAACATAATAAAAAAATATATGGCTTAAAAAATATCATAATAAACAGAGGTAAATATGATCGATAATTCAACTATTTTACTTACGGGCGGAACCGGAACTTTCGGCCAGGCATTCACCGGCGCGATACTTAAAAAACATAAATTAAAAAAATTAATAATATTCAGCCGCGATGAATTCAAACAATATGAAATGGCAAAAAAATTTCCAGAAGATAAATATCCGATAAGATATTTTATCGGCGATATAAGAGACGCCGACCGGCTCGCCCGCGCATTTTCAGAAGTGGATTTCGTCATACACGCGGCGGCCATGAAACACGTTCCGGCCTGCGAATACAACCCGTTCGAAGCGGTAAGAACCAATATAATCGGCGCGCAAAACATAGCTGAAGCCGCGCTCGACAGAAACGTAAAAAAAGTGATCATACTTTCAACCGATAAGGCGGTATCACCCGTCAATCTCTATGGCGCGACAAAATTAGCTATGGAAAAAATATTTATCGCGTCGGGCGCGCTTGTCGGCGCAAAAAATACGGTATTTTCATTGGTCAGGTACGGAAACGTCCTCGGCTCGCGTGGAAGCGTTCTGCCATTATTCATGAACATCAAAAAAAACGGCGGAAACGAATATCCCGTAACCGATGAACGCATGACGAGATTCTGGATAACTATAGATGACGGCGTGGAATTGGTTTTACACGCGCTTTTAAACGGCCGGGGCGGTGAAATTTTCATTCCTAAAATACCAAGCATGAAAATGACCGATCTCGTTAAATCAATAGACCGAAACGCGAAAATTAAAATAATAGGAATCAGGCCCGGTGAAAAATTACATGAAACGCTTGTATCGGAAGATGAATCGCGCCACAGCATAGATATCGGAAAATATTATGTAATACAGCCGGAATTTATATTCAAAGAAGGCCTTAATTCAAACTACAAACAATATCCATCGCTTCCAGCGGGATTCGCCTATAGAAGCGATAACAATAATGAATGGCTCGGAACCGAAGAACTTGAAAAAATCATCAAAGAAAAATTTATGGCGGCATAATATATAAATCCCGTTTGAAAGGCTGGAGCATGGTAATTAATGATTTTATTCCATACGCGGCGCAAACCATTGACGAAGAAGATATCGCCGCGGTAATCGCGGCCCTGCGATCGCCGTTTTTAACGACAGGCCCGGCCGTCGGTGAATTTGAAGAAAAAATACGGAAAGTAACGGGAGCGAAATACGCGCTCGCCGTTTCTAACGGAACCGCCGCTTTACATCTGGCTTCTATAGTTCTTCTTAAACCCGGCGATTTAGTTTTAACCACGCCAAATTCCTTCGTGGCGACCGCAAATTCTATTATTTATGCCGGAGCAAGGCCCGTCTTCACGGATATATTAGAAAACGGAAATATAGATCTTAAGCAATGCGAGAAACTGCTTGAAAACGATCGCGATAAAAAAATCAAGGCAATATACGCCGTCCATTTTTCAGGCAATCCGGCCGATCAAACCATGCTGAAGTTAATAAAAGAAAAATACGGCGTAAAAATTCTCGAAGACTGCGCCCATTCTATAGGAGCGGAATCACCAATAAAAGCCGCAAACGATAAAAACACTGATGCGACGGAAAAATCCGTTAAAATAAAGGCGGCCTCATGCGCGTTTTCAGACTGCTCGATACTCTCTTTTCATCCGGTAAAACATATCACCACCGGAGAAGGCGGCGCCATCACAACTAATTCACGCGATATATTCGAAAAATTAAATATGCTTCGCTCTCACGGAATTAACCGGTCTATATTTAAAAACCGCGGCATGGCTTTTGACTCTAAAGGAAATCAAAACCCCTGGTATTATGAAATGCAGATGCTCGGATTCAATTACCGCATAACGGATTTTCAATGCGCTCTCGGTTCGTCGCAAATTTCACGGCTGACACAGAATGTCAGCCATAGAAGAAATATCGCAAAATTTTATGACGAACGCTTTATGAACTCGAAATTTATTAAACCTCTTTATTTATATAACGGCGATTCTTCATACCATTTATATGTGGTTAAAATCGATTTTAACGAGATAAAATTAAGCAGAGCCGAATTAATGACGGCGCTTAAAAAAAACAATATAGGCACTCAGGTGCATTACATTCCGATTAATAAGCAACCATATTATTCTTCATCCGGTTATGGAAAAGAAAAACTGCAGGCAGCCGGTAATTATTACAAAAAATGCCTGTCGATACCGATGTATTCATCGCTTACACTCGTTCAGGCAGAGTACGCAGCGGACAATATAATAAAATTAATTGAAAATAACGTTAAAAATAAAAAATCAATAAAAACAAAAAAATAGGGATGATAAAATAATAAAATATGAAAAACTATAACGACGGAAGCGGACCGATCGCCATAATAACGGCGCGCGGCGGCAGCAAGCGCATTAAAAATAAAAATATAAAAGAATTTTGCGGCAAACCTATAATTTATTATTCCATAACCGCCGCGATCGAATCAAAAATTTTTAGCGAAGTGATGGTATCAACCGACGATAAAACTATCGCAGCGGTTGCGGCTTCGTTCGGGGCCGCCGTCCCTTTTATGAGAAGCGCGCGAAATTCAAGCGATACCGCCACGCTCTCAGAAGCGGCCGATGAAATTATAAAAAAATATGAAGCTTCAGGCAGAAATTTTAATTACGCCTGCCTGATACTTCCGACAGCTCCCTTTATTAACGCCGAAATTATAACCAGCGCTTATAGTAAAATAACCGAAGGCTGTTTTGATTCTTTATTCCCGGTCGTCAAATTCGCCTATCCTATATATAGATCGCTAAAATTCGAAAATGGAAAAATAGCCATGATATGGCCCGAAAATATCGATAAGCGCTCTCAGGATTTTGAACCGGCCTTCCACGACGCAGGACAATTTTACTGGATTAATATAAACAGCTTTAAAAAGCAAAAAAAAATATTTATGAAAAATTCAACGGCAATCGAATTACCTGAAATTAAAGTCCAGGATATAGACTGCGAAACCGATTGGAAAATTGCCGAATTAAAATATAAAGCTTTAATTGAATAAAATGGAGTGAAAATATGAAAAACGATTTTAAAACCGCGCAGGAAAAATTCTGGGCCGGTAAGTTCGGCGACGATTATATAAATAGGAATTTCGACGCCAAAATAATCGCCGGCAATATTAATTTGTTTTCAAGAATATTATCTAATACGGCGGGCATTAATTCTATAATCGAATACGGCCCTAACATAGGATTAAATCTGACGGCGCTTAAAACTCTGCTTCCCGACGCCAGGCTGAGCGGCGTGGAAATAAACGAAAAAGCGGTTAAAATACTTTCCGAAAATAAAGATATCGAAATATTTCATGAAAGCATTCTTGAATTTAAAAGCTCGAAAAAATGGGATTTCGTACTGATAAAAGGCGTATTAATACATATAAACCCGGAAAAGTTAAAAACAGTTTATGACTTGCTTTATAAAACCTCAGAAAAATATATATGCATCGTAGAATATTACAACCCGAAACCCGTTACAATAGAATATCGCGGCCATCAGGACCGCCTTTTTAAACGCGACTTCGCCGGCGAACTTCTTAACGAACATAAAGATTTAAAACTCGCCGATTATGGATTTTCTTATCATTTAGATAATAATTTTCCTCAGGACGATCTCAACTGGTTCCTGCTTGAAAAAACAGGCAATCAGACAATTATTAAATATTAATATATCATTCATAAAATTATGGAGGCCAGAATATGCGATATTGCACTAAATGCGTAATGCCCGACACAAAACCGGACCTTTTTTTCGACGAAGAAGGCGTATGCAGCGCATGCAGAAGCTATGAAAAAAGAAAGGAAATAAACTGGGACGAAAGGCTCGAAGAACTAAAAACGCTGCTTTTAAAATATAAAAGTCATGACTCCAGCCGCTGGGATTGCATAGTTCCCGTCAGCGGCGGAAAAGACAGCACCACTCAGGTTATAAGAATGCTGCAGCTCGGCATGAACCCACTGTGCGTAACAGCCACCACCTGCGATCTTTCCGATATCGGCCGTAAAAACATTCAAAACATCAAAAGCCTCGGAGCGGACTATGTCGAATTTTCTCCCAATCCGATCATCAGAAGCAAGCTTAACCGCATCGGCCTGACGCAGGTCGGCGACATATCCTGGCCGGAGCATGTCGGAATATTCACCATACCGGTGCGCGCATCCGTGCAATATAAAGTTCCGCTTATTATCTGGGGCGAAAATTCACAAAACGAATACGGCGGCCCCGCGCAGGCGAGCGAAAATAACGCTCTTGACCGGCGCTGGCTGGAAGAATTCGGCGGCCTCCTCGGATTGCGCGTTTCCGATCTTATCGGAATGGAAGGCATCGAAAAAAAACATTTAATCCCATATACCTATCCTTCAGACGAAGAATTAAAAAACGCCGGAACCACCGGGTTATTTTTAGGATATTATATTCCGTGGGACGGCTATTCAAATGCGCTTATCGCTCAGGCGAACGGCTTTACCACCTATAATAAAACAGTAGAAGGCTCGGTCGTAAATTACGAAAACCTCGACAATCATCAAACAGGAATTCATGATTATTTTAAATACCTTAAATTCGGTTTCGGCCGCGCTACCGATATCGCGTGCCTGCACCTCAGACGCGGAAGAATTACCCGTAAAGACGCAATCGAAATAACCGCAAAACACGACGGAAAATTCGTATGGGAATATCTGGGCAAACCTCTTAAAGACATACTCGCGCCGCTCGAAATAACAATCGATGAATTCATAAAAATTTGCGACCGCTTCACCAATAAAAAAATATTTAAAACCGACGCTAAAGGTAATTTAATTAAAGATAAATATATGAATTTAATAAAATTAGTTAACCCTGATTAATTTTATTAAATTCATAAAGCAAATTAACTATAAAAATAAACAGGCAAAAAACTGGACGGGCGGAATATGAAAATCACGATAATAGACTACGGAATGAGCAATCTTGGCTCGATAAGACGGGCCGTTGAAGAATGCGGCGGCGACGCCTTCATCGCCGCCGGGCCGCGCGAATTAAAAAACGCTTCTAAAATAATATTACCGGGCGTGGGCGCTTATTCCGACGGCATGAGCAGCCTTCGCAAAAACGGCTGGATAGAAGCCATAACCGAAGAAGCGGAAAACGGCGTCCCTATTCTCGGAATATGCCTC
This sequence comes from uncultured bacterium, assembly GCA_964421195.1. GTDB lineage: Bacteria > Muiribacteriota > UBA9980 > UBA9980 > UBA9980 > UBA9980. The sequence goes on from CAYQWL010000011.1 coordinate 35,657, forward strand.
GGAATGCAGCTGTTATCGGAACGCGGCTGCGAGGGCGGCGATACCGCCGGGCTTGGATTAATAAAAGGTGAAGTTAAAAAATTACAGGTAAAAAAAACAGGCGAACGCCTACCACACGCGGGATGGAATGAAATTAAGCTTACAAATCATCCACCATGCCCTATTCTCAAAAATATTAAAGACGGCGCTGACTTTTACTTCGTTCACAGTTATTACTTCGAAGTTTCCGACCCGGCGGATATAGCCGCATATACTCCATATTGCGGAGAATTTCCATCGATACTGGCGCACGATAATATTTACGCGACGCAATTTCATCCTGAAAAAAGTTCGCCTGACGGCCTTACTTTAATTAAAAATTTCATTGATTTATAAATATAACGAAAATAACATATACAACATTTATTGAAAAGTTTATTGAATAAGGTGAATCTTGCTTAAAGTTAGAATAATACCTACTATTTTATTAAGAAACGAATGCGTGGTAAAAGGAATAGGCTTTGATAGCCGCAGACGGATCGGCACGATACTTCCGGCGATAAAAGTATATACCGCCCGGCAGGTCGATGAACTTATAATAAACGATATTGCCGCCACAGAAGAAAACCGCGAGCCTGATTACGGCGAAATAGAAAATTTCAGCCGCGAATGTTTCGTCCCGTTGACGATCGGAGGCGGCATTAAAACCATAAATCACGTCAAAAAAATATTGCGGGCGGGAGCTGATAAAGTTTGCGTCAACAGCGCCGCATACGACACGCCGGAATTAATAACCGAAATAGCGGCGCGGTTTGGATCACAATGCGTGGTAGCGGCCATAGACGTTAGAAAAAAAGACGGGATTTATAGCTGTTACAAAAATTGCGGCAAAACGCCGGCCGGTTACGAAGCCGCTGAAATGGCGATTAAACTTGAAAAACTCGGCGCGGGCGAAATTTTAATAACTTCGATAGAACACGACGGCGCCATGAACGGCTACGACTGCGAACTGATAAAAATCATTTCTAAAAACGTTTCTATCCCCGTAATAGCGTCGGGCGGCGCGGGATGCTACGAAGATATGCTTAATGCTTTAAAAGAAGGCGGCGCGTCGGCGGTCGCGGCGGCGAGCATTTTCCATTTCACGCAGTGCACTCCGATTGAAGCAAAAAAATATTTATCAGAAAAAGGCGTTAGAATAAGAAACACCGGAATTATGTTAAGGTAATAATTTATGCAATTTTTAATTTTTACAGAAGGCGGAAAATTTTCAGGAGGCGGCCATATTACACGCTGCGCTTCATTTTGCGAAGAACTTGCCGCCGGATCGCAAAAAACAAAATTAATTATAAGATTAGACGAACCGGGAGACGAAACTATTCTTAAAAACATCGATTCCGCAGGCGCCGATATTGAAATTATCGACTGGACCGACATGACGGAACTTAAAAAATTAACCGATGCGGCGCTGCGAAATACAAACGAAAATTCCGGCCGCAAAGTAGGAGTCATCGCGGATTCTTACAGGGCGGAACCCGCCGTTTACGAGTATTTATGCAAAATATCAGCCGGACAGATATTTTTCGACGATTACAAAAGAATAGATTATCCCGGAGGTTATGTTTTAAACGGCGCAATTTCAGCGAAAAATTTAAATTACGTTCACGGCCCCGAAAATAAAACCAGATTTCTTCTCGGCCCTGAGTATCAAACGATAAGAAGCGAATTCATCAAAACTTCCGCGGTAAAAATAAAAAAAAATATATCTAAAATATTGATAACATGCGGCGCGGGCGAGTCGGGAAAAGCGTATAAACGAATTTTAAAACCTCTGCGAGAAAAGCTGCCGGAAGCGGAAATAAACGTGGTAACCGGCGCCGCCTTTACAAATAACTATAAACAAAATTATAATAACGAATTAAATAAAATATTTTTTTTTAACAATATAAGCGCTTCGGTAATGGCGGATTTAATGTCGAAAAGCGATTTCACTATATCGGCATGCGGCCAGACGCTTTACGAATTATCCTGCGTGGGCGCGCCCGTCGTAGCTTTTATAAGCGCAAATAACCAGAAAAATAACGCCGAAGGCTTTTTAAAACTTAAATCCATAGAATATTGCGGAGATATAAACGACCGCGATTTTGATAAAAATTTCGCGGCTTCAATAAATAAAATAATAGATTACGATTACAGGCTCGAATTAAACGCCCGGTCAAAATCGATCATAGACGGCCGGGGCGCGCAAAGATGCCTGAAAAAAGTTTTTAACATTTAAAAAAAGAAGGAATTTATATAATGATAGATGATGCGATGGACATTTTATTGAAAGGCGTCATACCATTCAACAAATATAAAATCATTAATTTCACCGCTTTAAACAGCGAAGATAAATTAGAAATATTAAAATGGCGCAATCACGAAAATATAAGAAAATGGATGTTTAACGATAACGTTATAAAAGAAAGCGGACATCTTAATTTTATAGAAAATCTTAAATGCGACCGTAAAAATTACTACTGGCGGTTAAGCGGCGAACGGGATTATGGACTGGGAGTAATATCCATAAATAAAATCGATACGGTAAATAAAAATGCATATCTCGGAATATACAAAAATCCTTATATTGAAAGCGGGCGAACCGGAACTTTTCTAATAAAAGCATTATTTTATATAGCTTTTGAAAAGCTCAAACTTCATACGCTCAAACTCGAAGTTACATCCGATAACCGGCGCGCAATAAATTTTTATCTCGAAAAAGGATTTCGTGAAGAAGGGCGGCTACGTGAATTTTTACAAAAAAACGAACGGCGCGCCGACGTTATCGTAATGGGAATAATTTCTACGGAGGCTGATTATGAAAGTATTTAATATAGCGGAAAAAAATGTCGGCAGCGGCGAAAACATTTTTATAGTCGCGGAACTTTCCGCCAACCACAATCAGAGCATCGAAACCGCAAAAAAAACGATAGCCGCCGCTAAAGAAGCCGGGGCAGACGCCGTTAAAATCCAGACTTATACCGCGGACACTTTAACTATCGACTGCGATAAACCGCATTTTAAAATAAGCGGCGGCACTATCTGGGACGGTATAACGCTTTATAAATTATATCAACGGGCTTTCACACCCTGGCAATGGCACGAAGAATTAAGAGATTTCGCCCGCTCAACGGGCATAACGCTGTTTTCCACGCCGTTCGACAGATCGGCCGCGGACCTGCTCGATAGCCTGGAAATGCCGGCCTATAAAATAGCTTCGTTCGAAATTACGGATATAGATTTAATAAAATATGTCGCTTCTAAAAATAAACCCGTCATAATATCGACAGGAATAGCTTCGCTCGCGGAAATAGAAGACGCGGTAACGGCGTGTAAAGAAACAGGCAACAATAAAATCGCGCTTTTAAAATGCACTTCGGCCTATCCCGCCCCGCCGGAAGAAGCAAATTTATCCGCTATAAAGACTCTTGAAGGCGCCTTTAATACCGTAACGGGGCTTTCGGATCACAGCGAAGGAACGGCCATAGCCGTTGGCGCCGCCGCTCTCGGCGCGCATATAATAGAAAAACATTTTATATTAAATAAAAATATCGGCGGGCCGGACGCGGAATTTTCGATGGAACCCGCTGAATTTACCAGAATGGTTAAAGATATTAGAACGATAGAAAAAGCCAAAGGATCGCCCTCGCTTTTAAATGCCGCCGAATCTTTAAAAGGCAGACAATTTGCCCGTTCGCTTTTCGCCGTTAAAGACATTAAATCAGGAGAGGAATTTACTTATAACAACATAAGATCCATAAGACCCGGATATGGACTCGCCCCAAAATATTTAAAATATATAATAGGAAAACGTGCCAGATGTGATATAAGCTATGGAACTCCTTTAAGCTTCGATTTATTGATATAAATTTTTTATAATATTTAAGCTAATTATCATAAATAATTATCGAAATATAATCGCGCGCGAAATTATAAATTTCACGACGCATATATTTTTTTATAAATATTCAATTCCACTATTTAACGCTTTAGACAAGGGTTTTAAAGCGTTTTTTTATTTAAATGCATTCTATTTATAAAATTATTTTTATAAAAGCTATAAATTATCGTTCGGATATTTCGATATTAATAGTGGATAGTTAAAAAAAATATGTAAAAGAATTAAAGGGGGCGATTATATGTTTGTTAACACTAA